>CAZNXK010000160.1:0-7331 GCA_964576835.1 uncultured Treponemataceae bacterium
CAGCCTCTGGGTTTTCAGCGGCAAATCCAAGGATGAGTACAAGGGCATCGCCCAGTTCTTCTCGTTCCTGTCGACCCCCGAAATCCAGGCCCTCTGGCACCAGAACACCGGCTACCTGCCGATAACGATGGCTGCCTACGAGCTGACCAAGTCCCAGGGTTTCTATGACAAGAACCCCGGTCCCGAGGTCGCGATCAAGCAGCTCCTGAACAAGGCGCCTACCAAGAACTCGATGGGTATCCGTTTCGGCAATTTCGCCGTCATACGCGAGGTCGAGGACCAGACGTGGGAAGACATCCTGGCCGGCAAGATATCCGTGAAAGACGGACTTTCCAGGATGGTTCTCTATGGAAACGCCCAGCTCCGCGAGTTCGAAAGGCTGAACAAGTAGGGTTTTTCTGCTACCGTCATTTCTGCGGGACCGGTCGTGAACCGGTCCCGTGATCTTCAATTCAGGATGCTTCATGACTCAACAATACGAGTTCAAGGCGAAGGGGCTTCCATACCTCCTCGTGCTGCCGCAAATGGTGATCGTTTTTGTATTTTTTTTCTGGCCGTCGCTGCAGGGAGTCTGGCAGTCGTTTTTCCTGCAGGATCCATTCGGGGGGCGTGTCATCTTCGTCGGCCTCGAGAATTATACCAGGCTGTTTACCGATCCATCGTACGCATACGGCGCGTCGTTCAGGGTCTCCGTCGCGTTCGCGGCAGCCGTCGCGGTTCTTTCGATGGTGGTAGCCCTGTTCCTCGCGACGCAGGCAAACAAGAAGATCCGCTTCTCGTCGTTCTATAAAACGATGATGATATGGCCCTACGCGGTGGCGACGATGGTCGCGGGCGTGTTGTGGCTCTTCATGTTCAATCCCAATGTGGGCGTGCTTGCATGGATAATGAAGCACAAGCTGGGGATAGAGTGGAACCATCTACTCGATTCAAATCAGGCTTTCCTCCTCATTACTCTTGCCGCAAGCTGGAAACAGATATCCTATAATTTCGTCTTCTTCCTGGCGGGTTTGCAGAGCGTGCCGAACGATTTGGTGGAGGCTGCCGCAATAGACGGCGCGGGGCCGACCAGGCGCTTCTGGGCTATCATTTTCCCGCTCCTGTCTCCGACCACCTTCTACCTGCTCGTGATGAACCTGGTCTACGGGTTCTTCGAGACCTTCCCGATAGTCCACCAGGTGACCGCCGGCGGCCCCGGGCAGGCGACTAGCATACTCGTCTACAAGGTATGGCGCGACGGCGTCGTCAATCTCGACCTGGGCGGCTCCTCCGCGCAGTCGGTGATCCTGATGATAATGGTGATCGGCCTGACCATAATACAGTTCCGCTTCATCGAGCGGCGCGTGCACTACTAGGAGGCGGGTGATGACCGAGCATAATGCCGTGCAGCGAGCCCTGCCGCACGTTTTCCTGATATTGGCCATGGCGATTCTCCTGTTCCCGATATGGCTCGTCTTCGTCGCGTCGACCCATACGAGCGCTGAAATACTCTCTGCGCCGATGCCGCTGGCCCCCGGGCCCCATCTGCTTGAGAACTATTCCCGCGCCATCCTGGAGGGGAACAAGAATCTGGGCACGTCCGCCCTTCTTATGTTGAAGAACTCGCTTATCATGGCGCTGGGCATATCGACCGGAAAGATCGTCATATCGCTGCTTGCGGCATTCGCGATCGTGTTCTTCCATTTCAGGCTGAGGAAATTCTGTTTCTGGGCGATTTTCATCACCTTGATGCTGCCAGTCGAGGTCCGCATCATGCCTACGTACAAGGTGGTGTCGGACCTGGGCCTGCTCGACACCTATGCTGGTTTGATACTTCCCATGGTTGTGTCGGCCACTGCCGTATTCCTGTTCAGGCAATTCTTCATGACGGTGCCGCGCGAGATAACGGAGGCATCCCAGATCGACGGAGCCTCGCCCATGCAGTTTTTCTGGCGCATCCTGCTGCCGATGACCCGCACGCCGATATCGGCGATGTTCGTCATCCAGTTCATATATGGATGGAACCAGTACCTCTGGCCCTTGCTGATCACCACCAAGCAGGAGTACTACACGATATTGATAGGCATAAACAGGATGCTTTCGGGCGCGGACGTGATGATCGAATGGCAGATCGTCATGGCGACGACCTTGTTGGCACTGATCCCGCCGGCCCTGGTGGTCGTTGTGATGCAGAAGCAGTTCATAGCCGGCATGACCGACCGCGAAAAATAACCTTTAGGATAAGGACTTTACCACAGAGACACAGTGTGATCCGAGCAGTGCATACGACGCGAATCGATGAGCGTCGTAGGGTCCGGGGTATCCCCGGCCTAAAACGGTCACAGGGGTTCCAGGGGGTATCCCCCTGGTGGCAACCGCTGGGGGCCGATCCACTAGACCCCTTTATGGCGCTGCGAGTCTCGCGCCATGCTGTGTCTCGGTGTCTCGGTGCCTCTGTGGTTAAATATCCGATCTTGTATGTATTGCAAGCCTGGCTTGACATTTGTTTTGCTTTGAGTCATTATCCACGAGCCAATCGTCTGGGCGCCGTGGCGCCTGCGAAAGACGATAGGACGCCGTCTGCGGGTTCCGCGGCGTGCGATGCGAGGTTCCACGACCTCGAGCGTCAGGGTTCATGGGCACGCCCGCCAGGGTACGGCCCGAGGGATGCCTGAGCAAGCGATCTTTGGAGGACACATGAAAGACAGGATCCGTGTCAGGCTCAGGGGCTTCGACGTTCGTCTCATAGACGATAGCGCGAAGTCCATCGTTACAACCGTTCAGAGGGCAGGGGCAAAGGTCTCAGGACCGATTCCGCTGCCGACCAAGATTAGCAAGTACACCGTGTTGCGTTCACCGCATGTCCATAAAAAGGCGCGCGAACAGTTCGAAATGCGGACGCACAAGAGGCTGATAGACATTCTGAGCCCGACTCCCGACGTCATGGATGCGCTTATGAAGCTCGAATTGCCCGCAGGTGTGGACGTCGAGATCAAGCAGTAAACGGACGGTTTCGTACCGTACTGTTCAACGCTTAGGAGAGATTGATGATTGGATTGATCGGAAAGAAAATCGGGATGACCCAGGTTTTCGACGACGTCGGCCGGCTGATACCGGTTACGGTGGTCGCCGTCGAAGCCAACAAGGTCGTTGCCCGCAAGACCGCGGAAAAGGACGGCTATGATGCCGTCGTGCTCGGTTGCAAGGACATGAAGAAGATCCAGATAACCAAGCCCTACGCAGGTCAGTTTCCCGAAGGCATTGCTCCGACGAAGCTGCTCCGCGAGATGCGGGACTTCACCGAAGAGGCCGAAATCGGCAAGGAATTGGGTGTATCCCTGTTCGAAGGTACCCGTTTCGTCGATGTCATCGCCATAAGCAAGGGAAAAGGTTTCCAGGGCGTGATCAAGCGCTGGGGTTTCTCCGGAGGCCGCAATACGCACGGCTCCAAGTTCCACCGCGAGCCCGGTTCGACCGGCATGAGCACCTACCCGCACAAGACCTTCAAGAACAAGAAGATGCCTGGCCGCATGGGCCGAGAGCGCGTCACCGTCCAGAACCTGAAGCTCGTCAGGATAGACGTGGAGAACGGCTTCATGCTCATCCGTGGAGCCGTTCCGGGACCGCGCAACTGCGTCGTCGTCGTGCGTCCTGCCGTCAAGAAAGCTAAGTGAGGATAGACTGATATGGAAGGTAAAGTCTTTTCCGTGCAGGGCAAGGAACTGCGGTCGATCGAGTTGTCGGACGATGTGTTCGGTCTCCCGATCAACGAGGACGTGATCTGGTACGCGATCAACAACGAACTCGCCAACGCCCGTGTCGGCACCGCCGATACCAAGACCCGTTCCGATGTCCATGGCACGAACCGCCGACCGTATGCCCAGAAGGGTACCGGTCGCGCCCGCCAGGGAGACGTCAAGGCTCCCCAGTTCGTCGGAGGCGGTACCGTTTTCGGACCGCACCCGAGGGATTATTCGTATTCAATCAACAAGAAGGCCAAGCGCCTCGCGATGAAGAGCATCCTGAGCCTCAAGGCCCAGAATGCGACGATGAAGGTTGTCGAGGATTTTTCTATCGAGAGCGGCAAGACGAAGGAACTGGTTTCCTTGTTGTCAGGACTTCTCCCGAGGGACAAGGCCGAGAGGACCGTGGTGATCCTCAAGGATGATGACGCGATGGTGAAGCGCGCGGGGCGGAATATCCCCTGGCTGCACTTCCTGTCCTTCAACCGCCTGCGCGCGCACGACCTGTTCTACGGACGGGCCGTGATCGTGATGGAGTCCGCGGTGAAGAACCTCAACGAATTCTACGCGGATAAGTAAGGAAGGCCGAGCAATGCAGTACGAAAGCATACTGATAGAGCCCGTCCTCAGCGAGAAGACGAACGTCCTTCGTGATGAAGGCCAGTACGTGTTTCGCGTGGACCCGAGAGCTACCAAGATCCAGGTCAAGGAAGCCGTTAGGCGGCTTTTCCAGGTGCACCCGATCTCGTGCAACATCATGAACGTCAAGGGGAAGCCAAAGCGGCTCCGCTCGCGCTCGGGGTATACCTCCGCGTGGAAGAAGGCCGTGGTACGGCTCGCCAAGGGCGAGACGATCAAGGCTTTCGAAGGCGCGTGAGAGGAATAGGGGAAAACCATGGCTATCAAGACATTCCGGCCGATAACCCCCGGACTCAGGCACCGGGTGCAGGTGGTGAACGATGCGCTCACCATCGGCAACGAGCCGCAGAAGGCTCTGACCAAGGGCAAGAAGCAGAACGCAGGACGCGCTTCTAACGGTCGCATCTCGGTGCGGCGCAAGGGTGGCGGACACAAGCGCAAGTATCGAGAGCTCGACTGGCTGCGCGACAAGACAGGCGTTCCGGGCAAGGTCGTCACGATCGAGTACGATCCCAACCGCTCCGCCAACATCGCCCTGATCAACTATGTCGACGGAGACAAGCGCTACATCATCGCCCCTGCCGGCCTCACGGTTGGCCAGGCGGTTATGAGCGGCCCGCAGGCTCCGAAAGAAGTCGGCAACGCGATGCCCCTCGAGAACATTCCGGTGGGTTTCACGGTTCACAACATCGAACTTGCGTACGGCAAGGGCGGGCAGCTAGCCCGGTCTGCCGGCGCGGGCGCACTGATCGTCGGATCTGACGGCGACTACGTGACGATAAAGCTTCCGTCCAACGAGCTTCGCCTCGTTTTCAAGAAGTGCATCGCGACGATAGGCGGCGTAGGAAACGAAGACCACATGAACGAACGCTACGGAAAGGCCGGACGTGTGCGCTGGCTTGGCAAGCGTCCGAGGGTGCGAGGCGTGGCGATGAACCCCGTCGATCACCCGCACGGAGGCGGCGAGGGCCGCGGCAAGGGTTACAAGCAGCCGGTTACGCCATGGGGCCAGCCGTGCAAGGGTTACAAGACGCGCGATCCACACAAGCCGTCGAGCCGCTTCATCGTCAAGCGACGCAAGTGAAAGGATAGGAGCGAACCGTGTCCAGGTCAATTAAGAAGGGTCCGTTCATAGAGAAAAGCCTCTACAAGAAAATTCTAGAGGCGTCGAAGGCGGGCGACAAGAAGGTCCTCAAGACCTACTCCCGTTGCTCCACGATCATTCCTGAAATGGTTGGCATCACGTTGTCGGTCTACAATGGCAAAAGCTGGATTCCGGTGTACGTGACCGAGAATCTTGTCGGACACAAGCTGGGCGAGTTCTCGCCGACGCGCGTGTTCCGGGGCCATGCAGGATCCGACAAGAAAGCCGTCAGGAGATAGGTGTCCAATATGGCAAAGATTACCGGCTACCCGGCGTATGCCAAGTACCTCAGGGCATCGCCTTCCAAGGTCAGGCCAGTCGCGGATCTCGTCCGCAACAAGCCGTACAACGAGGCTGTCGACATTCTGGAGCACATGACCCAGAAAGGCGCCGACCTCATAAAGCGCGTCGTCGTTTCGGCCGCCTCAAACGCGCTCAACCAGAACAGGAAGCTTGGCGAAGACATGCTGTACGTCAAGGAACTCAGGGTTGACGATGGTCCGCGCATGCGCCGTGTCTGGTTCAGGGCGCGCGGCAGGGCCGATATGCTCGTCAAGCAGATGTGCCACATCAGCGTGGTCGTCGACGAAATAGCAAAGTCGGAGGCGTAAGGTGGGCCAGAAAGTAAATCCAATCGGGCTCAGGCTCGGTATCAACAAGGATTGGAAGTCTCGCTGGTACGTCGATCCTCGCGATTACGCGAAGACCCTGCACGAGGACTTGGCGCTCCGCAAGCGGATGTACCAGCTTCCCGAAGCCAAGAACGCCGACATCTCCGAGATCGAGATCGTCCGGCATCCCCAGAAGGTGACAATCGTCATCCATACGGCGAAGCCAGGGGTGCTGATCGGCCAGAAAGGCGCGAACATCGAGCGCATCGGGCTGGAACTCCAGAAGTACGCTTCCAAGAAGATCAACATCAAGATCAAGGAAATAAAGAAGGTCGAGACCAATTCGCAGATTGTCGCGCAGAGCGTCTGTCGGCAGCTCGAGGGGCGCGGTTCCTTCCGCAGGACCATGAAGATGGCGGTTTCCTCGGCGATGAAGGGCGGGGCCCAGGGATGCAAGATCCGCATGTCTGGCCGTCTCGGCGGCGCGGACATGAGCCGAACAGAAGAGCACAAAGACGGTCGCGTCCCGCTCCATACGCTCAGGGCCGATATCGACTATGGTTTCTACGAAGCCCTGACCACCTACGGCAAGATAGGCGTCAAAGTCTGGATCTGCAAGAGCGACAATGCGATGATGGGCGACAAGAAGGAAGACGCGGGTCTCATGCCCGGTCGTCCGCGCCGCGATCATGCTGAACGCTCAGACCGCGGCGCACCGCGCGGTCCGAGACCCACTACCGGACGCGGTCCGCGCGACTCGGGTCCGCGCGAGGCGAGGAGCTAGGAAATGCTGTCACCAAAAAGAGTCAAGCACCGCAAGGTTCAGCGCGGCAGGGTCCATGGCAACGCGACCGCCGGCAACGAGGTTTCGTTCGGCGAGTTCGGCCTGGTTTGCCAGGAGCCGAAGTGGATTACCAACCGGCAGCTCGAGGCGGCGCGTGTCGCCTTGAACAGGTCGATCAAGCGCGGCGGCAAGCTGTGGGTGAGGGTTTTCCCGGACAAGCCGTACTGCAAGAAGCCGCTCGAGGTCCGCATGGGTAAAGGCAAGGGTGGACCGGAGTATTGGGTAGCGGTCGTCAAGCCGGGCACCGTTATGTTCGAGCTCGCGGGCGTTCCGCGCGAGGCTGCCGCGGAGGCCATGCGCCTCGCCGGCACCAAGCTGCCGATCAAGACGAAGTTCGTCGTCCGCGCCGACATGGAGATGGAGTGAGCGCA
>CAZNXK010000161.1:0-2170 GCA_964576835.1 uncultured Treponemataceae bacterium
AGGGCCTGGACTGTCTTCGCGCGGTCCTTGAAAAAGGAAACGGCAAGAAGCACCAGAGCCAGCGCGTTGATTGAAATTACGGTTACATTCACTGTAGCCTCCACTATGATACTTTGTATCATAGTTAGTATGATACTAAATACTATAGTTGTCAAGCAAGGAAATTTAGTGATAGACAGGAAGACAACAACAGCGGCCTATTGAAACCTCAAATGGACTTAGCTGTTGCCCTTTCGTTCTATTACCGCTGGTATGGTAATGATGAACGAGGTTCGGACATCAGGTTCCGACTCGACGGCGATGGACCAGCCATGGGTCTCCACGATCGACTTGACCGACGCGAGACCAAGCCCGAAACCGCCGTCGTTCCGGCTTCTGTCGCCCCGGAAGAAGGGTTCGAAGACACGCTGCAGGTTATTAGGCGGAATCCCGGCACCGCCGTTTTCCACGCGGAGGATGATGGCTCCATCCGCGCCGGTCCGTTCGGCGCTCACCAGGATAGTGACGGCAGGGTCGCCGTAGGCCATGGCGTTGTCGACCAGGTTCTCGAGGACCCTCGCGATCATGTCAGGGTCGAAGGCGACAGGGCATGGAGAACCGAGGTCGATGCGCGTTTCCATCGGGTGACCGCGCGCGGAACAGTAATCGGAAACTCCGGAAAAGGTTTCCTCCAGGAATGACCGAAAGTCGGATTCCGCAAGCGATGCCAGCCAGACCTCGGTACTTGTTTTGGCCAGGTCGACGAGGCGGGCTATGCGCGTACCCAGGAGTTCCGCCTTGACGCGCATGATGCCTACGTATTCGGCCCGCTTCTTTTCCGGATCGTCGGCCGAATCAGCCAGACCGTCATCGAGCGCGTCCAGGTAGCCCTGGATTACTGCCAGCGGGGTTTTGAGGTCGTGCGATACGCCCATGATGAACCTGTCCCGCCGTTCCCTGTCGTCCTTGAGCTGTCGGCGCAAGCTGTCAAGGGATGTTCCAAGGGAAGCAAAATCACCGGAAGCCAGGGACTCTGTCGGGAAATCCAGATCGCCCGCCGCTATCCGCCTGATGGCTCCTTCGAAGCTCCGCATCGATCGACTCAAGGATCTCAGAACCAGGATGGAATAGATCGAGACGAAGGCAAGGAGTATCACCATGGTCACCGGAAGAATGCGGGCCGGATTTTTCAGGGTGCTCAGCATCTCGGCCGGAACGACGAGCCTGACGGTTCCGCTCAAACCATTTTCTGAAAAGCGGAAGGAATACGAGTCCGTTTCATCGGTTCCGTACCCGGCACGCGTACCTTCCGGTGGTCGGGGTTCCCGCGAATACAGCACGTTTCCGTCATCGGTCGCAATCGTCAATCCTGTATCGTCATGCAAACTCTCGAAATCCGTGAAATCACCAGACAGGAGGGCATCCTGCACGTCCTTTGCGATCATTCGTATCGCTATGAATGTAGCCTGGGGCGCCGGCATTCCCGCGGCGGACTGCGTCAGAAGCTGCACCCCTATCGTCAATGGAGGGATCACGAGTATGCCCAAAACGATGACGATGAATTTCCTCTTGAACCCCACGTTCACGCCTCCACTTCGAAGGCGCCCGGATTGAACCGGTATCCCTTGCCTTTAAGGGTCAGTATCAGCTCGGGCTGTCCCGGATCAAGCTCTATCTTCTTCCTTATACGCTGGATATACACGCCTATCGTCGTCGCGTCGCCGTAACGTTGTCCCCACACGCGCTCATAGATGTCCTGGACAGCGTAGGTTTTACCTGGATTGTCAGTGAGGAAGGCCAGAACGTCGAATTCCCTGGCGGAGAGCGGTATCCGTTCGCCTCCCCTGGAAAGCGTGCAGGCATCGAAATCGAGGGTGAACGGTCCGAACGAAGCGACCTTCCTGGGCTCGGCTGACGGGGTGCCGATACGCGAACGCCGCAGCATGGCCCTGACCCGCGCGGCGAGCACGCGTGGAGCTACGGGCTTGGAGACAAATTCATCGGCGCCCATCGAGAGTCCTGTTATTACGTCCTCGTCGGCTTCGCGTGCCGATACCACCATGACCGGAACGGAACTCGTCAGGCGGAGTTCCTGGAGGAATTCAAAGCCGTCCATGCCCGGCAGGTTGATGTCCAGGAGTATCAGGTCAAAGCCCTCGTCCTTGATCGCGCTCCGCGCCTCCTCTCCGGA
>CAZNXK010000161.1:2270-4482 GCA_964576835.1 uncultured Treponemataceae bacterium
AGCATGCGGTCCCATCCGTCCCAGGAAACAGCGAGGCCAGCCTTTCCCGAACCATCTACCAGGTTCCCGAGCCACGAGAGCGTCACGCCAAGCCCTGAATCCAGAATATCCGAAACAGTCGCCATGGCACCACCGTAATGGCGTCCACGTTCAACCAGGTCTGTAGTCTCGAGCGCTCCCGACATCAGGAGGGCTTTGACGGCCATATCATGCACGGAAAGGATGAGCGGATCCTCGTAGCCGAGGCCGTTGTAATAATACTGCGCCCGTAGCCCCAGGTCGGCCCGGTTCCGGTCATCCGTCCAGGACCAGGAAAAGCCGGCGGTGGCCAGGGGGAACAGTTCATCCGGTCTGGTCTCGACCGAGACGCCCGACGGGGAGCCGCTGTCAAGGACGACCCAGCGCTTGTCCTCGTCGCCCCGCAGAACCACCTCGCCGAAAAGGTCGACACCTGCAAGCGTCGCGCTCAGGGTAGCCATGACCGCCCACGGAGATTCCGGCATCCAGGTGCCGCCCACCGAAAATTCAGCGTTGCCCACCACCCATTCCGCCTTGGGAGCCAGCTCCACGGGGCCGCCGTCCACCGCTTCGTCGAGTATCGAATACAGGTAGTAATTGTCCGTACCGAGCGGCAGGTGGATCTTCACCGCCAGAGGTCCGGTCAATTCAGCCTCGGGATCCTCCGGGTCGACCCGTTGCGTATTGAGCAGATTGGCGGGGCTGAAGAAGTACCCGACACCCCAATTGGCGGTCTGCTTGCCCGAGCGGACGAAGAGTCCGGGTACGGGAACCGTATCCGCGAAGGCTTCCCTCAGTTCGTAATCCCCGTTGTCCGTAAAGGGATATTCCATACGGCCTTTGAAGAAGACTCGCAGATCCTCGTCGGGCCGCGCGTCCACGTACAGGTCGAACCCCAGAGCCACCTCGGGCGCAAGGTATGTCGAAATGTCGTCGCCCCAGGCATCAGGTTTGCCCGAACCTTCCATGTCCATGAAGAAGCGCCCACCGAGCTTCACCGTCTCCGATTTCAGGAGGGCGGCCGACGCGTCAGCCGTGTTGTCGTCGGCCTGCGTCACGAGGCTTTCACCGCCGAACAGCTCATCGTCGGACAGCTCGTCGCCCACCGCGTCCTGGGCCGATACCCAAGCCACCGGCACCGCGGCGAGAAGCGCAATCGTGAAAAGCGCCGGAATGAAAGCGCGCGTGCTTGTTGGTTTTGTCATGTCAGCCCCCTACCTGTTGACCCGCTCGACGTAGGCCTTGGTGAAGACCGTATCGGGCAAAGGGGCGACTGAAATTTCCGTCATCGTGATGCGCGTCTTCTTGCCTTTGACAAGCGCGTCGACGTACAGCACCACATCGGCTACGTACGACGCTCCTGACTGGACGTAGCTCGTGTAATAGGCAGTGCGCAGGAGACGTTTTGACAGGGAATAATCCTCGCTTTTAAGGAGGAGCCCGCCCTTTTTGGCCACAGAAATTTTCTTGAAAGCGTAGGTCGCCTCGTCGTTCGTCGCCTTGAGTTCGACGATCCACACATCGTAGGCGCCGAGCTTCCCTTCCGCCCATGACGAGACCGCATAATCGGTCGACAGCGACGAGGTGCCGAAATCGGAGTTCTTGGCGTCCGTGCCCTGGAGATTCTCCTTCATGGAGGTGCGGTTGAATTTCCGGCTCTCCGGATCGTAGAACCACAGGTTCTCGTCGACGCGGAGGTAGCCCTGGCCAAGCTGGCTCTCGGGCTCCAGGAACAGGATCAGGAAGCTGTCGTTGCCGTCCCGCCTGAAGGTCTGGGCCAACTTCACATCCTTGCCCTTCTCGGGGTCGTCCGATTCCATCCGCATCTTCGCCGCGAAATCATGGTCCGGGAAATTGAGTTGCCCGTCTATGGCAGCGAGCATGGCGGTAAAATCGGGTGTCTGCGCGTTGGCGGTTATTGCGGCCAGCGTCATAAGCCCGGCCAGATAGATGCTCCTGTATGTATAACGTTTCATGGTGTGCTCCTTGTTCATCATTCTCGATTTCCTGGTCATCAATACGTAGCCTGCAATGCGGAGGCCGGGTTGAGCCGTGAGGCGGCCCGGGCAGGAAAGTACGCGGCCAGAAGGTTCATCGCGCAGAGTATCAAAAAATTCCTCAGTATGGCTGACGGCTGGATGACTAGTTTCAGGTGTCCCTTGTCAAGGAACATCGAGAAGAAGCTGGCTCCGCC
>CAZNXK010000161.1:4582-5684 GCA_964576835.1 uncultured Treponemataceae bacterium
AGTTCGTCATACACGACAGTCGCCGCGGCGGATACGGCCTCGATGTCCTTCAAGTACACGTTGATGGTCTGGTACCCGCCTTCATCGAGCCCAATCAACCTGTTGAGCGCCACCTTCTGCACATAACCAGAGGTCAGCCCAAGGCTACCCCCGCTCGCGGTCGTCGCAACCAGGATGAACTCGCCGACGTTGAGCTGGCCCGTCACCGTGGCGACCTTGAAGATCAGCGTCTCTCCCAGGTCCATCCCGAGCTTCCTCACGGTATCCTCGGGCAGGATGATCGCATCCATGCTGTCCAGATCAGCGAGCGAACCCCGGCTTACTTCCAGCTTGTCCCTGAAGTCGCGCTCGTCGGCAAAGTCGACGCCCTCTATCCGCTGGGAAACTTCCCGGGTTCCGAAATAGAGCGATCCAGCTCCCCGTGAACGCCGGTGAACCGAGGCGGCACCGTCGCCCAGCGCCGCGAGCGCGGCTTCCGCAGCGGAAGCGTCCTCGATGATCGAGATCTCCGAACCCCGTTCGCTTACCACCGAACCCGACAGGTACAGGTGGCCGCCGAATGCGTAGCTGAAGTTGTCCTTGGCGCTGGCCACGACTCCGGCAGTCAGGCTGTTCATCAGGGTTATGATGAAAAAACCGAAGGCGACAGCGCCGCCCAGGAGCAGGCTGCGTTTTTTCTGGCGCGTCACGTTGCGCATCGCTATCCTCAGAGACTGGTACATTGTTCTGCTCCTCATACTCGTTGCATGGCGACGACGGGGCTGACCCTCAGCGCGACCGACGCGGGGTACAGACTCGAAAGGACGCCTATGGCCACCGTCGCTGCAAGGCTGTACGCCACCGCGAATCCAGAAAGCACCGGATGGAGGGCCGCGCCTCCGAACAACAGCTGGATGAATTGATTGCTCGATTCAATGCCGGCTTTGTTAGCCATTCCCACCACTATCGCCCCGGCCACGATGCCGAAAGCGCCGAAGATGATCGCTATCACCAGGGTTTCCCACAGGATCATCGACCGGACAAAGGACTTGCCGCCACCGATGGCGCGGATCGTCCCTATCTCCGGGATCCGCTCCGTAACCGAGATGACCAGGGTATTCAT
>CAZNXK010000161.1:5784-7183 GCA_964576835.1 uncultured Treponemataceae bacterium
GCGCTGGCGGCGGCTCCGGCCGCGGTCGTCATGCCCTTGAGGGCGCGGAGGGTAGCGGCATCGACGATGGAAATCTGTTCCAGCTGCATCCCGGCGCGTTCGAACCTGATGATTCCCGCGACCTTTACTTCCCGGAGACGCATGCCCGCTGCCCCATAGCCGCCCAGGGTCAGCGAATCGCCCACCTTGATCGTCCGGTTCAGTTCCTTCTCCGCGTTTGCCCGGACTTTCTCGGACAAGAGGATGGTTGCCTGCTCCGCCGCCGGGAACCCGCCTTCGATGAAGGCAAGGCTGTCGGGGAACATGAGCCGGTACTCAGTATAGTCGACCCCCCAAAGGAAGGAGACTCCCGCCGACTCCTCATCCACGCTTATCGTCGCGGTGCCCGATATCAGGGGCAACACCGCGGCGACCGAGGGCAGGGATTCCGCGTCGTCGCGCAATTTCGCGAAGGCCGGAACGAGCGGAATATCGGACGAGACAGGGCCCATCGGTATCAGGGAAAACGAATCTTCAGAAACTCCGTGCAGGATCAGGTCACCGGTATAGTTGGCAGCATAACTCCGCCGCATGCCGTTGTTGACGCTGTCCATCAGCGAATTGCCCGCGACCATCACGAAGATGGCAAAGGCGATGAGGAGGCCCACGATCGCGGTCTTGACCTTGTGCTCCCGCAGGTTGCGGAAGGCGATCTTCTGGACGATCATCATGCCGCGCCTCCGTCCTTTTTCCGGTTCTCGATGATCAGGCCGTCCTTGAGCCGGATGACGTGGTCGGCTATGTCCACGATCTTCTGGTCATGCGTGCTGAAGATGAAGGTGGTACCCAGTTCCTTGTTCATCCGCTTCATCAGCTCGATGATAGCCTCGCCGGTAGCCGAGTCCAGGTTGGCCGTCGGCTCGTCGGCGAGCACCACCTTGGGCTTGGTGGCCAGGGCTCTGGCTATGGCTACGCGTTGGCGCTGTCCGCCGGACAGTTCGTTGGCCCGGTGCGCGGCCCATTGGGTAAGGCCGACTTCTTCCATGAGAAAACGTATCCATTCCACGCGCTCGGCCTTGGGGACGGGCCGTCCGCCTATGAGCAGGGGGAATTCGATATTCTCGAATACATTGAGGACGGGTATCAGGTTGAACGACTGGAAGATGAACCCCAGGGTCCGGTGGCGCAGCGCGGTGATTTCTTTGTCAGGCATGCCCGACGTCGTAACGCCGTTGACGATGACCGTACCCGAGCTGGGCGTATCGATGCATCCAATCATATTGAGGATGGTGGACTTGCCCGATCCTGATGGTCCGGCGATCGATATGAAATCCCCCTCGGTAATCTCGAAACTCACGCCCTTGACAGCCGGAACCTCGGTCTTGCCAAGCTGATACGTTTTCTTCACATTCTCCAGCAC
>CAZNXK010000162.1:0-7155 GCA_964576835.1 uncultured Treponemataceae bacterium
CGGGCGGCATCGAATGGAGGAAATACCGCGCGGCTTTCCGTGGCCGGGCCGCGCTCGGGGAGACAGGGGAGGCCTGTCCGGGTAGGCGACGGCTACCTCTACCCCGGCCGAGGAACCGGGGTTCAGAGGTTCACCATAGCGCCGGTCGGCGAATACGCTTCGGGCAGCCGGCGCCTGGTCATCGGCGCGGGTTCCCCGCCCGACAGGCGGCTCCTCGTCGGCCTCGTACTCGCTGCCCTGTACGCGCTCAAGCTCGTCATGGCGAGGAATACGCGCGGGAACCCAGGCCCGCCCTGAACCGCCCCAGTACGCCGCGGACGGCCAGCCCGTCACGAACCTTTGACTCGCGCGCCTTGATAGCGCTCGATGAAGTCGAGTTTGAGCGAACGGAGCCTGGGGCTGATGGCTACCTTGTAGAGGTGCGGGTTGAGGAAACGCAGGTAGGTATGGTCGAATGAACTCATCGCCTTGATTCGCCTGGCGCGCAGGTCGTCCACGCTCGCCGCTTCGCCGAGTCGGTGGCCGCCCTCCATGACCTTGCCGAGCATGCTCCTGATGGCGCCGCACGGCACCCAGTTGAAGCGCCGGGTATCGAGCGATGGGTGGTGGAAGGTCGCTGGCTTCCCCGGCTCGATAGTCTCGCCTTGCAGCGTTATGACGTCAGCCACGGCGAAACCCGCGTCGTCGTAGAGCCTGAAAAGCTCCTTGACGCCGGGGTTGGTCGACTTCTCGGGGTTGTCGGAGAACTTCATCGTCGGCGCCATGGCTCCCGCCCTCTCGACGGCGGCGAGTTTGTAAACGCCAGTGAACGATGCCTCGTTTCCGCCGGTGACCAGGTTCGTGCCCACGCCCCAGACGTCGACAGGCGCGTTTCCGGAGACGAGCGTCTCGATGATTTCCTCGTCCAGCTCGTTGGACACGACGATGAAGGCGTCTTTGAGCCCCGCCTCGTCGAGCCCCGTCCGTACCTTGCGCGACAGGTAATCAATGTCGCCAGAATCGAGCCTCACGCCAAAGCGCTTGCCTGAGGCGGCAAGCCGCTTGCCCACCTTGATGGCGTTCTGGAGGCCGGATTCGAGGGTATCGAAGGTATCGATGAGGAGGGTCGTCCCGCTCGGGTACATGTCCGCGTACGCCTCGAACGACTCGAGCTCCGAGGGAAAGGCCATGATCCAGCTGTGCGCCATCGTACCCATCGCCGGTATTCCCAGCTCGGAGGCCGCAAGCGCGTTCGATGTGGCCGCCGCGCCTCCCAGGTAGGCTGCCCGCGACGCTGACATCGCCCCGTCGCGTCCCTGGGCGCGCCTGAGGCCGAATTCCATTACCTGCTTGCCCTTCGCCGCCATCACGACTCGCGCGCTCTTGGTCGCGATCAGGCTCTGGAAATTGATGGTGTTGAGTACCAGGCCTTCGATGAGCTGCGCCTCTATGAGGCCCGCATGTATGCGCAGAAGCGGCTCCTGGGGAAAGACGATGTCGCCCTCCTCCACCGAGTACACGTCGCCCGTGAATTTGAAGCTCTCGAGGAAACGCAGGAAAGCAGGCTCGAAGGAACCCTGGCGCTCAAGCCAGGCGAGGTCGTCGCCAGAAAAGCGGAGGTTCTCGAGCGAATCGATGAGGGGATCGAGGCCGGCAAAAATAGAGAAGCCTCCCTTGAAGGGCTGACGGCGGAAGAACACGTCGAAGACCGAAGGCGTATCGAGGCCATGTTTCCAGTAGCCCTGGGCCATGGTCAGTTCGTAGAAGTCGGTGAACAGGGCGCTCGGGTGCAGCTGCTTCAACGGAAGACCTCCACTGAGTCGATTATGGCCACGCCTCGCGAGGCGAGGTCGGCGAGCGCCCGGTCGACTGAGCCGCCAGGTGATCCTACGGCCCTCGTCGCGTCACGCACGACGGAGACGGCGTATCCCAGCCTGGCGGCGTCCAATGCGCTGTAGTAGACGCAGTAATCGAGGGCGAGCCCGGCCAGCACCACGGTCGACAGCCTTAGGCCGCGCAGGTAGCCGTCGAGCCCGGTCGGCGTCGAACCGTCGTTTTCGAAGAAGGCCGAGTAACTGTCGAGACCGGGCCTGAAACCCTTTCGCAGTATCAGCCTGTACGGGGCCTGGTCGAGGCCGGGATGGAAATCGGCTCCGGTGCCGCACTGGACGCAGTGATCCGGCCACAGCGTCGCGTCCCTGTCTTCGATCCTGGCAGCGTCGAAAGCCCTGGCGCCGGGGTGAGACGAAGCGAACGAAACGTGGCCGGCCGGATGCCAGTCCTGGGTCGCGACGCAAACGCCGAAACGGCGGGCAAGGGAGTTGACGATGGGCACGACCTCGTCGCCTCCTGGCACGGCGAGGGCCCCGCCGGGACAGAAATCGTTCTGGACATCCACCGCGACAAAGGCGGCCTTTTGCAGGTTCATCATCATCCCCGGGTTCCTCCGATGGAAGTCCAGAGTAGCGCATTATCCATGGTCGGTAAAGCCGAAAGCCTATTCCCTGCCCACGAGGCTTTCCCCGGGCCGGCTCACCGGAGGCTGGCGCGGACGCCCAGGAAATACTCGAGCGAGCTCAGGCTGATTTCCCCTGCCTCGACCCACCCACCCGTGCGGACGCCGGCCTCGGCAACTACCCGGTGCAGCCTCGCCGCCATGGCGCAGGAGGCCTTGAGCAGGTGGCCTTCGGATACGAAGCGCAGCCCGGAGTCTAGACAGAAGCGGACAGCATCGCCTGAGTCGACCGACGCGAACAGGTCGAGGCGCTGAGCGGCCCCGTCCGCGGCCCGCCACGAGCCGGACAGGGTCAGCCATGGCAACAGCCCGGGCCGGATCCTCGCGTCCGTTTCAATTGTAGGCGCCTCAACCTCCCGCCCATGCGACACCATGGCGCCGACCCTGGCCTGGCCAAGGCTTCCCGCATACGCGGCCGAAGCCCTGAGCGTCGTATTCGATGCAACCCGCTCCGTCAGGTCGTCGACAGTGAGCCGGTAACCTACCGTCGCTGCCAGGCCCCGCCTCGACCAGCGGAAGTCGGCGTCCAGCCTGAGTTCCGGCGCCTCTTTTCCGTCCGGACCGAGCCATGATGCGTTGGCCGCGGAGGCCTCGAACTCCGCCCGGAACTGCCCCGCGGATGCGCGTGCCTCCATCCTGCAGGCTGCCACATCCGGTCCGGGGAATCCCATGCCCGCGGCGCCCGCTCCCGCGATGGCCCAGGCCTTGCCGCCGGCGCTGGCAGTGACGGCGGACCAGAAGCGGGTAGAGGCAGCAACCGGCGTATCGGACCATGACGGACCGCCCTCTTCCGCGGGCTCTCGCGCGGCTACCAGCATGGCCTGGCCATGACCGCCGCGCGGCGACAGCCACGCTCCGTAGGCCAGCCGTCCGGCATCCGCGCGTGGGGCCATGGCCAACAGCCCGAAATCCTCTCCCAGCGACGCGCCGAGCCCGCTCGCGCTTTCCGGGCTGTCGAGCGCGAGCGGCGCGCCAGATACGCCAAGGAGCAGGGGACCCGCCGCCGCGGGTCTATAGAGGAAAGCCGTGAGTCCCACGGGCCTCGTCGCGCCAAGACGGACATACGGCAAAGCCAGGCCCGCGGAAGCCTCTGGCGGACTGTCGCCAAGCCACAGCCGCATATCAGCCACGGCAGCCACAAGGCGCGCGTTAGCCTCCATGCCTTCAGCGCTCGAAAGGCGGATGCCGGCATCCAGAGATGGCGCCGTGTTTCCCGCCGTTTGCGCGGCGACCGTCCCCACGGCAACCAGTAACAACGCGCTGGAGAGCATGGCGACGCGTGACAAAGACCCGGTGTGTCGACGTTCCATACGGAAGCGACGCCGCGCCGGGCACGGGCGCTTGACCCGGCATGGGGCTGTCGTTATTATACATATAGTATTTACTATATTAGGAGGATGATTATGGCTGTAGCAGTATATTCGACGCCGAGCTGTTCATATTGCAGGCTGGTCAAGGACTGGCTCAAGGCGCGAAACGTTAAATTCGACGACTACAATGTTGCTTCGGATCAGCGGAGAGCGGCGGAAATGGTACGCAAGTCGGGCCAGATGGGCGTACCGGTCACCGACGTGAACGGACGCATCATCATTGGCTTCAACACCTCGGAACTCGAGCGGGCCCTGAAATAGGACAGCCGACTCGAACCGTCAGTCTACCGGAGAGGAGGCGTCACCGGAAGGGGAATCGGCATCGCTTGGTTCATCGTCGTCATCGTCCGAATCGACTTCTTCGCCTTCCACCTGGTCGTCGCCGGCGGTTTCGCCCGCGGCCTTGCGCTCCTGCTTCTTCTTGAGCTTCTCTTCCTTTTTCTTCTTCTTGGCAAGGTCTTTCTGCCGTTTTTCGAACGAATAATTGGGCTTTTTCGCCACGGAACGTCCTTTCATCACCGGGAACGGAAAATTGAGGCTGAACCGTCCAGGACATGGACGTGAATGGAAAGGTTATCTTAGCCGATTTCGGGCCGACAGTCTACGCCAAACCGCAGCCGGCCCCAGCCTTGTCCGCGCCGCCGGCGCCGTAGTAGAGTGAGCCAATTTCAAACGTCGGCCCGGAGGACATGGATGAACCAGGACCAGGTAAAGGCGATGCTGCTCGGCATCGCGGACTGCAAGACCGATTTCCGCGTCGTATTCACCGGCAAGAAAAGCGGCATGGTCAATGGCCTCTACAAGCCACAGAGTCACGAAATACTGATACACAACAAGAATTTCGAGAACGACGGGCAACTGGTGTACACTGCCCTGCACGAATACGCCCACCACCTTCACTGCGAAAAGGGCGCCTTCGTACCGGGCGCCCGCGCCCACACCAACGAGTTCTGGTCAATTTTCCACGATCTCCTCGAGAAGGCCGAGAAGAAAGGCGCCTACACGAACAGTTTCGCGACCGAGCCCGAATTCGTGGACATGACCACACGCATACGGTCGCTTTTGCCTGAGAACGGCAAGCTGATGCTCGAGTTCGGCAGGCTGGTCATGGAAGCCGAGGCCCTGTGCCGCAAGCACTTCGTCCGATTCGAGGACTACCTCGACCGCGCCTTGGGCGTGCCCCGGACAAGCGCGGGCGCGGCGATGAAGGCCTTTACCCTCCAGGTGCCCGCCGACCTCGGCTGGGACGCCATGAGGCTCGTCGCGGGCATCAAGAAACCGGAGACCCGGGCCGCCGCGATAGACGCCTTCTTGGCAGGCAAGAGTCCCGAGGCGGTCAAGGCCCTCGTCAAGACCGACAAACCCTCAGACGACCCCAAGTTCCGTCTGGACAAGGAACGGGAACGGCTCGAGCGTACCATCCACACGCTCCAGGAGCGGCTGACGATGGTGGAGAGCGAGCTGGCGAAGCTGGATGACGCGTAGCGGGCGGACGCTCAGTGCAACGGCGAAATGGTGAAGTAGAGCGGGTAAAATCGTTGCAGGTCGTCCTTACTGCCAGAATGCCGTGACATTCTATGAAAAATACCTGGTAATTGCCCTTGACTCGCTAACGTATACGGTAGGTCAAAGACAGCCACGGCAGGGGAACCACGGGGCCTTCCCCTATCCCCCCAATGCCATCGGCAAAATCAAGGGGCACCACGGCGCCGATATCCCAACTCAGGCGGCTGGCAGCGATGCGGAAGGCCAGGCCAAACACGCCGACCCTTGGAACGGCTCTCCAGTCTGCGTCTGATGACCCTTCGGCCCAGATCAGCCAGTTTTCGAATACCAGTGCGGTGGTTGCGGTCAGCACACGCTTGCCGCCGATGACCGCTACGACACCGAGGCTATCCAGACCCTCTGAAGAGCTTGTCGAGACTGCCCAGGAGCCGCCGATGGTAATGTTGTTGTCCGGTTCGCCCCAGGAGCCAAGAAGGTAAGGCAGGAACAGTCCGCCAACCTGGTCGCCGAGCATCCCCTGCCATTCAATTCCCGCGAACATTCCTGCAGAAGCAACGACAGAATCCCCCAGCTTCAGTATGCCACGAGCGCTGGCTATGGCCCCCAACGGGCTAATTCCTGCCCACAGCGAAACATGATTGCCCAGGCCATAGCTGGCCGTTACAAAGGCAAGCTCGGTGTCGGAGATGTGCAGTTCTCCTGGTGCCATGGCAAATCCTGTGGGCATGAACATCAGCCGGTTGGAGGCAGAGTCCTGGTACAGCGATCGCGCTCCTCTTTCCATGGAAAGTTCCGACACGGTGGAAACGGCCGATACGTGGACAGCCACGATGAGTCCGTCAGCCTCGACGATCTCCAGCCTTTCATCGGTCACGGAAAACAGCGTTCCCTGGAATACACCGCCACCCAGGGTCTGGATACGTACTGGTCTACCGATCAACTGCATGGCGGTGGCCCCGGCCGCAGGCGGGTCTGCAGCCAGACCGGATATGGAAATGGCAGCAACAACCACGATGGCAAGGACATGGCGGCCGGCTTTCGGAATCCTGTCCATATACCACCTCCCCGGGCACGTACTCCCGGGGTAAAGTATAATGCATGCCCGGTATTGATGCTCGTGCTGGGAGCCAGTTGACGCTTGACTACTGAAAACTTGTACCGGGGCCGGTACCCTGCGAAGAAGGTCTACTCCGCGGCGTTCACCCGCGGAGCCCGCACTCGTTCCGGCCGGAACCCTGCGCTCGCGACCGCTTTCCATCCAATGACCAGGGCGCATACCGCAAGCGCCAGAAAGCCGAGGATCAAGGGCAGGGATTCGGTAACGCCTACCCGCAGCATGTTGAAGCCCATGGCCGCTACGGCAAGCCCTTCGGCGGCCCCCTTCACGAGGAGTACGCTGCCCGCGATGTAGCCGCGCCGGTCTCGCCTGAACAGCCAGAATGCGGAAAGCGCGGCCGCGGGAACGAGGATGCCCAGGTCGAAAGCCTGTACGAATAGGGTCGAGCCGGCATCGAGTCCCGTTGGAGCCAGGCCGGTCAGAAGCGATGGGATGACCATGCGCCCCAGCCAGGCCAGGCCGAGGAACAAGCCGACGGCGATGCACAGGGCGATGGCCTGGCGCCTCGGATAGCGCTTCTCGCAGGACAACGCCAGTTCGTCGGCGTCTATCGCATATATTGAAAGAATGAAGCCGTATAGCGCCGCGGCGAAAAGCGCGACGTAGAGCAGGAAGAATTCGTTGTACGTCGTTCCCACCGACATCATGCCGTAACAGTACAGGAAGTA
>CAZNXK010000163.1:0-7011 GCA_964576835.1 uncultured Treponemataceae bacterium
TGGTCCTCCTGTGGGAGCTGTATTCCCCGTACACGCGGGGATGAACCGGCCCGCCGTAGTGGCGAGCCTCTTGCTGGATTGTATTCCCCGTACACGCGGGGATGAACCGCGATACTATAGGAGTTGCAGCGGGAGTCGCACGTATTCCCCGTACACGCGGGGATGAACCGGAACTGTGGCCACAATCGGGTTAAGAATGGGAGTATTCCCCGTACACGCGGGGATGAACCGTTACGGTGCCCATCTTACCGTAATTATATTAAGTATTCCCCGTACACGCGGGGATGAACCGTATTTAGATTTAGATAATGATTGTTGGATAACGTATTCCCCGTACACGCGGGGATGAACCGCCATGCGTGGCCGGGTTGAATATCGGCCGCTCGTATTCCCCGTACACGCGGGGATGAACCGGCGATCAACCTTGTGCGCCACTTCGGGTTCGTGTATTCCCCGTACACGCGGGGATGAACCGGCTACGGGGGCGAAAAAGATCGCTCCCGATACGTATTCCCCGTACACGCGGGGATGAACCGATCGTGCTGGAGCTGTCGATGTTCCAGTACGTGTATTCCCCGTACACGCGGGGATGAACCGAACACGTTGCTCGCTCGGGTAGTCCCAGTGGGGTATTCCCCGTACACGCGGGGATGAACCGGCACCAAGCTCATACTCATCCATCCGGTAGGTGTATTCCCCGTACACGCGGGGATGAACCGCCCTCTGTGGCCTTTTGGGCATATAGCTCGGTGTATTCCCCGTACACGCGGGGATGAACCGAACGCCGACGCCCTCATCGATGCCGGGGCGATGTATTCCCCGTACACGCGGGGATGAACCGATGAGGGCGAACATCATCAAGGTCATCGACGAGTATTCCCCGTACACGCGGGGATGAACCGGAACAAAGCATGGTCACAAACAGGTATGAGGAGTATTCCCCGTACACGCGGGGATGAACCGATCGAGAAAATGCCGGACGTGACCCTCGAAGAGTATTCCCCGTACACGCGGGGATGAACCGATGACACAGACTGGTACGACATGGCGGGAAAAGTATTCCCCGTACACGCGGGGATGAACCGCCCTCTGCGGCCTTTTGGGCATATAGCCAAGCGTATTCCCCGTACACGCGGGGATGAACCGATGGACGTTGATTTTGAACATGACAGTCCACAGTATTCCCCGTACACGCGGGGATGAACCGCGTGTCAAAATCACCTGAAAAAATAGATTGTCGTATTCCCCGTACACGCGGGGATGAACCGTCTTGACGAGTAACTAAATAGCCTGCCATCGAGTATTCCCCGTACACGCGGGGATGAACCGGGATCTGCATGATTTTGAAAGAAGCCGTGCTCGTATTCCCCGTACACGCGGGGATGAACCGGAGGATACTATGGACGAAATGAAAGTGCAGCTGTATTCCCCGTACACGCGGGGATGAACCGGACGACGGGCCCATACCTGGGTTCTGGTCGTCGTATTCCCCGTACACGCGGGGATGAACCGCGGCCACTGACCTCATGGCACAGTACGGGATAGTATTCCCCGTACACGCGGGGATGAACCGAATTTACGGCGGCTTCATTACCAATAATATCTGTATTCCCCGTACACGCGGGGATGAACCGTAAAGGCGTCGAATATCGTGCGGCTTCTAGAGGTATTCCCCGTACACGCGGGGATGAACCGCCGTACGAGATGTTCCACCGCGTCCCGTCGTGGTATTCCCCGTACACGCGGGGATGAACCGCCACCGAGTTTTCGCTATTCCGTGTCCAGAGAGTATTCCCCGTACACGCGGGGATGAACCGCCGTCAATCAATGGCGGCTATACTTTTGCGTCGTATTCCCCGTACACGCGGGGATGAACCGATAGCCGAGCCCAAACCGACTGATGCCAAGAAGTATTCCCCGTACACGCGGGGATGAACCGGATGAACAGGGAAAAACGAACAACCTGATCGAGTATTCCCCGTACACGCGGGGATGAACCGTGGGGAACCACCGCGTAGTGGGGAACAATTAGGTATTCCCCGTACACGCGGGGATGAACCGCCCGATACATACGACGGCTGGGGTAGAGCTGTGTATTCCCCGTACACGCGGGGATGAACCGTCAATAATGGCCTGAGCCTCGGCGCTCTTGACGTATTCCCCGTACACGCGGGGATGAACCGTAGCGCCATAGGAGAGTACCGCGATGCCATCGGTATTCCCCGTACACGCGGGGATGAACCGATCGATACCGCCTACCTCTACCAGATGACCGGGTATTCCCCGTACACGCGGGGATGAACCGTGTTTCCGTATCTTCGAGCGCGTGGATATCTGGTATTCCCCGTACACGCGGGGATGAACCGCTGTTTGTCCGAGTATGCCCGTAGCCGAACACGTATTCCCCGTACACGCGGGGATGAACCGGCGAAGTAACGGGGCAATTTTGTGTTGACTTCGTATTCCCCGTACACGCGGGGATGAACCGGCGACGAGGGCCGCGTACATGTCGGGGGCGGAGTATTCCCCGTACACGCGGGGATGAACCGGTGATGAGCAAGTACAGGCGATCAAGGATGCCGTATTCCCCGTACACGCGGGGATGAACCGCCAAAGATTGCTTACAACGTGGCCAGTGATTCGTATTCCCCGTACACGCGGGGATGAACCGACGAAGGGGCTTGTCATTACCGACGTATCGCAGTATTCCCCGTACACGCGGGGATGAACCGTGCTTGATGTACACGTCCATAAGCGCATTCTGGTATTCCCCGTACACGCGGGGATGAACCGCGCACAGGGGCGCAGACTGGGGAAAGGACGGAGTATTCCCCGTACACGCGGGGATGAACCGTCTTGAGCAGATAGAATCTCTTGGTGATTATCGTATTCCCCGTACACGCGGGGATGAACCGCAAGTAGTTCTATGGTGAGCAATTCTCCTGTGGTATTCCCCGTACACGCGGGGATGAACCGGCCCCGACACGCTGACAACGCCCGATATTGATGTATTCCCCGTACACGCGGGGATGAACCGGGGCCGCCCTACGCGTCTAGCCGTGGCAGGTTGTATTCCCCGTACACGCGGGGATGAACCGCCACAGGCATGCGCGGGGTACTTGGCGCAATAGTATTCCCCGTACACGCGGGGATGAACCGATGATCGGCATCATCCTTGCCGTGGTGCTGTTGTATTCCCCGTACACGCGGGGATGAACCGACGCCGCTACCGGGACCAGCGCACAGAACAAGGTATTCCCCGTACACGCGGGGATGAACCGTATGATGAACCTGTTCATCCGATAGCGGAAATGTATTCCCCGTACACGCGGGGATGAACCGAAGAGGTAGCGCGTCCGTTGGATGCGGCGAAGGTATTCCCCGTACACGCGGGGATGAACCGGATTCAGGACGGCGGAGCGACAGGCGCAACTCGTATTCCCCGTACACGCGGGGATGAACCGGCACTTGCAATGAACGCCCGCGCTGAATCCGAGTATTCCCCGTACACGCGGGGATGAACCGGCCATGTCCGCGATCCAGGCTCAGGTCCAGGCGTATTCCCCGTACACGCGGGGATGAACCGGGTGGCCGTGGTATACGTGGCTTAAGCAGCTAGTATTCCCCGTACACGCGGGGATGAACCGTCGGTACCGAGGTGATGATCATCTCTGCAATCGTATTCCCCGTACACGCGGGGATGAACCGACGTCGGTTGCGCTCGGGTCGGCGATGCTCGAGTATTCCCCGTACACGCGGGGATGAACCGGCGCACTACCTCGATTCGCTGGACCTCGAAAGGTATTCCCCGTACACGCGGGGATGAACCGAAAAAGTCATATCGTCTGTCAAAGAAGGAGAAGTATTCCCCGTACACGCGGGGATGAACCGAATATAGCTAATATCTATTACTTTGTAAAGCAGTATTCCCCGTACACGCGGGGATGAACCGTCGTTCTCGTCGACGGCGTGGTACATGGGTCCGTATTCCCCGTACACGCGGGGATGAACCGGTAAGGTCGCCGTGGCAGGCAATGATTGACGGTATTCCCCGTACACGCGGGGATGAACCGTCGCGACGTGGAGCGAATGACGGCGGTAAGCAGTATTCCCCGTACACGCGGGGATGAACCGGCTTGAGACAGTATGTTCTCAAGGTTAATACTGTATTCCCCGTACACGCGGGGATGAACCGTAAATAAAACAAAATATACGGGGCTAGGTACGGTATTCCCCGTACACGCGGGGATGAACCGGCGTGGATGATTGAGCGAGAAGCCGCCGAAGCGTATTCCCCGTACACGCGGGGATGAACCGTGAGCATCAAATAAAATGGCATATGATAGTGCGTATTCCCCGTACACGCGGGGATGAACCGCCAGCATGACATCATGCTCCTGGCTTCAGAGCGTATTCCCCGTACACGCGGGGATGAACCGTTCTGGAACGGCAGTGTCTTCCAGCCAATCGGTATTCCCCGTAGACGCGGGGATGAACCGTGCAAACCATACGCGCCGTCGGCGATCTTTCTGTATTCCCCGTACACGCGGGGATGAACCGCAGGTGGTGCATTGGCTGCAGGTTCTGCATGGGTATTCCCCGTACACGCGGGGATGAACCGGAACTTGTTGTTGACTTTCCAGCCCGGATCAGGTATTCCCCGTACACGCGGGGATGAACCGCTGTTCGACGCCTGCGACAGATATCTGCGTGAGTATTCCCCGTACACGCGGGGATGAACCGCAAAACATGGATCAAATGGCGCTCGTGACTACGTATTCCCCGTACACGCGGGGATGAACCGGCGTGCGTCTATGCCCAGCCTGTGCCGAGGAGGTATTCCCCGTACACGCGGGGATGAACCGGATGACGATATCTCAGACCTTGAACGTGTCTGGTATTCCCCGTACACGCGGGGATGAACCGTATGGATAGAGATATGGGTCAAGCGGAGCCTCGTATTCCCCGTACACGCGGGGATGAACCGCGCTAAGAGCCACTGTATCGCGGAGATAGTCTGTATTCCCCGTACACGCGGGGATGAACCGAACGGAAGGCATTTGTCCCCGTGGCATGGTGCGTATTCCCCGTACACGCGGGGATGAACCGCTTGCCGCCGCGCTGTCTGACATCGCGTGGGCGTATTCCCCGTACACGCGGGGATGAACCGCCGAGCGAATCGCCGCGTGTTACAAACGGGGAGTATTCCCCGTACACGCGGGGATGAACCGGGGCTATGATCGCGGAGTGAATCTCGGAGACGGTATTCCCCGTACACGCGGGGATGAACCGGCGACCAGAGCCGCGTGCATGTCGGGGGCGGCGTATTCCCCGTACACGCGGGGATGAACCGCTCGGAAACGCCCGTTCAACAGGGAAATCCTCGTATTCCCCGTACACGCGGGGATGAACCGTCAATGGTAGATCCGTTGATAGCGATATTGCTGTATTCCCCGTACACGCGGGGATGAACCGGCAAACAAGAAGATCCTGTACCCGTTCGAGTAGTATTCCCCGTACACGCGGGGATGAACCGCCGCTGTCAATATTTGAGTTCCGGCAGAACCAGTATTCCCCGTACACGCGGGGATGAACCGCAGGCATACGCGTCTATCCATGACAAGGACCTGTATTCCCCGTACACGCGGGGATGAACCGCACACTTCGCAAACTACTTTCAACCAAAGTACGTATTCCCCGTACACGCGGGGATGAACCGCGTGCGTACAAGTGCGATGTCTGCGGGTACTAGTATTCCCCGTACACGCGGGGATGAACCGATATCCGGGACCTGGGCAGACGGGAAGAGCCAGTATTCCCCGTACACACGGGGATGAACCGGTGAAACAGATTCCATGATAGTCTTTCTTGGCGTATTCCCCGTACACGCGGGGATGAACCGGTTTCCCTCCCCGACTGGCAAAGCGCCATGACGTATTCCCCGTACACGCGGGGATGAACCGACTATTTACAATATACATGAGTTTGGAAGTTAGTATTCCCCGTACACGCGGGGATGAACCGCTGTATTGTCATATCTGGGGTCGGTCATGGCCGTATTCCCCGTACACGCGGGGATGAACCGCAATGGGAAGCCGAGAAGCTGATAGACGAAAAGTATTCCCCGTACACGCGAGGATGAACCGTAGGACGGGGAGTATGGATGAGTGATACAGACGTATTCCCCGTACACGCGGGGATGAACCGTGAGCGCGTTTACTCCTGGGCCGTGGGGATATGTATTCCCCGTACACGCGGGGATGAACCGTATTATATTGCAAGATTTTGCGAAGGTAGTTTGTATTCCCCGTACACGCGGGGATGAACCGTACCTGTCCTATGGTGAAGTGAAAGACGAAAAGTATTCCCCGTACACGCGGGGATGAACCGTCACAGGGGTTCTGGTATCAGCCCGACAGGGAGTATTCCCCGTACACGCGGGGATGAACCGAGGTCGTTCTTCCACTGGTAGACGTTCGACTCGTATTCCCCGTACACGCGGGGATGAACCGGTATTACTGCGATCATGGAGGGCGGGTACTCGGTATTCCCCGTACACGCGGGGATGAACCGTTCACCCCTAATTATCTTGATGTCATGTCACTGTATTCCCCGTACACGCGGGGATGAACCGGCGGTTGAAGATGACGGATTCAAACGAGGTTCGTATTCCCCGTAAACGCGGGGATGAACCGGATAGTTTATGGGCAGTTCCCAGTCTAAAACTGTATTCCCCGTACACGCGGGGATGAACCGTTTATCTAGTATTTGGGCCGCACAGCACTCCAGTATTCCCCGTACACGCGGGGATGAACCGAGTATGATCCCGCTCATCTCGGGCTGCTTGTTGTATTCCCCGTACACGCGGGGATGAACCGTCATTCTCGTCGACGGCGTGGTACATGGGGCCGTATTCCCCGTACACGCGGGGATGAACCGATCGGAGCGAGGCGCTGGCCCGGATATCTCACATAAAGAACACAGGGGGCCCCAATATCGTGTATAATTGTT
>CAZNXK010000164.1:0-6984 GCA_964576835.1 uncultured Treponemataceae bacterium
AGGAGCCTGCATGAACAAGATAGTCCAGTTTTTCAAGGATAGTTTCGGTGAGCTCAAGAAGGTCATATGGCCTTCAAGGGACAGCGTCATCGCGTCCACAAAAATCGTGTTGTTCTCCACGCTTGCCGTAGCGCTGTTCCTCGGCGTCGTGGACTTCATCCTCGTCCGCGGCATAGACCTGTTATTCTGAGCCGGGCGTAGACAATGGCTAAGTCCTGGTACGTCCTGCACGTCTATTCCGGCTACGAGGCCAAGATAGAGCGGACAATCCGCATGCTCCTCGCAAACAACGACCTTGATCCGGCCGTTGTCGCGGACATCAAGATCCCCAGCGAGGAAGTCGTCGACGTCAAGGACGGAAAGCGCCGGACGACCCAGCGCAAGATGCTTCCAGGGTACATCCTCGTGGAGATGGACCTGCCCGAAGATGACTGGAAGGCCACCTGCTCGACCATCAGGAAGATCACCGGCGTCACCGGTTTCGTCGGGGCGACGATGCATCACAAGCCCGCGCCTATTTCCGGCGAGGAAGCGCGCCACATCCTGCAGAGGGCCGGCGAGATAAAGGGCGACCGGCCGGCCAAATCCAGGCAGAATTTTACCGTCGGGGAACAGGTCAAGATCATCGAAGGGCCTTTCGATTCGTTCACCGGAACCATCGAAGAGGTCAGCAACGACAAGAGCAAACTCAGGGTCATGGTGGGCATCTTCGGGCGGGCCACGCCTGTCGAGGTCGACATGCTCCAGGTAGAGAAGCTATAGGTTTCATTGCAAGCTGGATCGTGCCGGGAGGCGCGGTCCACTCCGCATGATGGGAGCCATCCTTCAGGGGATGGCGCTATCCCCGGCTACCGTTCCCCGTCTATGGCGGGGCGGACCGGGGCCCGGGTTCCGTACGGCAGCCCGGGATACCACGAAAGGAGTCGATCATGGCAAAGAAAGTGGTCACCGCGATCATCAAGTTGCAGTGCCCCGCAGGCAAGGCTACGCCGTCGCCGCCCGTCGGACCCGCTCTCGGTCCGCATGGCGTCAGCGCCCCCCAGTTCTGCCAACAGTTCAACGAGAGGACCAAGGCGATGGAGTCGGGGCTTACCATCCCCTGCGTCATCACGGTCTACAAGGACAAGTCCTTCACCTTCATCACCAAGACGCCGCCGGCGGCGGTACTTATCAAGAAGGCCATTGGTCTGGAGAAGGGTTCGCCGATATCGCACAAGCAGAAGGTAGGCAAGATCTCCCACGCGAAAGTGACCGAGATAGCCACGCTCAAGTTCAAGGACCTGTCTGCCAACGACATACCGGCAGCCGAACGCATCATAGCCGGAACTGCCCGCGCCATGGGCGTCGAAGTGGAGTGGTAAGCTATGAAGCACGGTAAGAAATACAGGGAAGCGGTCCAGAAGGTCGATGCCGAGAAGGCGTATGACATTCCCGAGGCCTGCGCGCTGCTCAAGGAGCTGAAAGTCGCCAAATTCGACGAGACAGTCGAAGTCCACGTGCGGCTCAACCTCAAGAAGAGCCAGTCGGTCCGCGACACGGTCGTCCTTCCGCACCAGTTCCGCGCCGAGAAAAAGGTCCTCGTCTTCTGCAAGCCTGAAAAGGAAAAGGAAGCGATGGACAGCGGAGCCACGTATGCGGGCAGCGATGTCCTTATCGAAAAGATAAAGGGCGGCTGGATTGATTTCGACATCGCGGTAGCCACGCCCGACATGATGAAGGACGTCGGAAAGCTGGGTATGATTCTCGGTCGCAAGGGCCTCATGCCCAATCCAAAGACCGGTACCGTCACCTTCGACATCAAGGCGGCCATAGGCGAACTCAAGAAGGGCCGTACCGAGTTCAGGACTGACAAGTCGAACATCATCCACATCGCCGTCGGCAAGATTTCGATGGATGCGGCCAGCATCGCCGCCAACCTCGAGACCCTCCTTGGCGAGATTCACCGAAAGCGTCCGTCGGACGTCAAGGGCGAGTTCGTCCAGTCGGTGTACCTGGCCGGGACCATGACGCCGAGCGTCAGGGTCGCCATGGCGAAGGCAGAGAGGTAAGCATATGGCTCTACGAGCGAAAAAGACCCAGCCCGGCAAGGTCGAGGCCATCGAGGCCGTGGGCGCCAAGATCGCCGCCTCGCACGACTTCATCTTCACCGATTATCGCGGCCTGACCGTCGAGCAGATAACCGCCCTCAGGGCGCAGCTCCGTGCGAAGAACGCGGAGTACCACATCGTCAAGAACAATTTCGCGCGCATAGCATTCGAGCGGAGCAAGTTCCCCGACGTCAGCAGCCTCCTCGTCGGCCCTACTGCGGTGGCGTTCACCCAGGACGATTCCAACGAGGTGGCCAAGATCCTCATCGATTTCGGCAAGGAAACATCGGTCAAGCTCAAGGGCGGCCTCGTCGACAAGGCGTTCTACGACAACAGGATGATGGAAGCCTTCTCCAAGCTGCCTGGCAAGAGCCAGTTGCTGTCGATGTTGATGAGCGCGATGAACGCGCCTCTCCAGAACCTCGTCTACGTCCTCAACGCCGTGCCGACGAAACTCGTCCGCACGCTCAAGGCCGTAGCCGACAAGAAGGGCGAATAGTACAAGAGATCGCGGCGGTCAGGCTTCGGTAGCTGCCGTACCTGTCCGCCTTGAGTCCTCCCCGAAAGAGGGGGAATTCTCCCCGTTTGGGGAAAGGCCGCCCGTCGGGCGGTCATCGTTCACAGCCATAAGGAGAAGATAATATGGCAGCACTTACCACCGACCAGATCCTGGATGCCATTTCCGGGATGACAGTCCTCGAAGTCTCAGCGCTCGTCAAGGCGATGGAAGAGAAGTTCGGCGTGACCGCCGCCGCCCCGGTAGCCATGGTCGCCGCCGGCGGAGCCGCCGCCGCAGTCGTCGAAGAGCAGACCGAGTTCAACGTCATCCTCAAGGGTGGCGTACCGGCCGACAAGAAGATCTCGATCATCAAGGAAGTCCGGACCATAACCGGACTCGGTCTCAAGGAAGCCAAGGACCTCGTCGAAGCCGGGGACAAGGTGCTCAAGGAAGCCGTTTCCAAGGATGAAGCCGAGAAGATCAAGAAGGCGATCGCCGATGCCGGCGGCACCGTCGAGATAAAGTAAGGATTTGAAGAAAGCGTCGAATAAACGCAGACCCGCCGCGGCCGCACGCCGCGGTTAGAGGTACCGGGCGCAAAGGCGCGCCCGGTACTTTTTCGCGCCTTTTGACACTGGCGCCGACAGAGCAGCAATCGACCGTCCGCGTCCTTGCAAGGACGGCGTGGCGTTTACCATAGATCATTTAAAAAATCGAGCACCGGAACCACGAGAGGGGGTAACGATGGCCTACACTGAACACAAGATTTCCCGTACCTACATAGGCAAGGATTACAAGGAAGCGATAGAGCTTCCTGATTTGATAGATATCCAGCTATCCAGTTACGAGCGTTTCCTTCAGCGCGACAAGGTGCTGCAAGGATGTATTCCAGACGGGCAGGGTCTCGAGGAGGTCTTCAAGAATACCTTCCCGATCGAGAGCCCGAACGGTGACATGCTTCTCGAGTACGAGCATTATGCCCTCGACGAAGGAGCGATGAAGTACTCCGAGTACGAGTGCAAGCAGAAGGGACTGACCTACGCGGTTCCCCTCAAGGCGCGCATCAACCTCGTTTTCCAGAAGACGGGTGAAATTCGCCAGAAGGACATCTATCTCGGCGACATTCCCCTGATGACCGACCGTGGCACCTTCATCATCAACGGCGCCGAACGCGTCGTGGTGTCGCAGATCCACCGCTCGCCCGGCGTCATCTTCTGCCACGAGAAGGGCATCTACAGCGCTCGCATCATTCCGTACCGCGGCTCCTGGCTCGAATTCGAGATCGACCAGAAAAAAGAGCTGATATACGCCAAGATCGACCGCAAAAAGCGCATCCTCGGCACTATGTTCCTCCGCTCCATCGGTCTCGAGACGCGCGAAGATATAATTTCGGCTTTCTACAAGACCAAGTCGCTGTCGATATCCGAGGCCCGCGCCGACCGTGACGGCGCGGTCAATCAGGTGCTCGCCCGCGCTGTCTGGATCGAGCAGGAAGGCGAGAAGAAGAAGCTGTACCGGGCCGGCGAGAAGATCCATCTCCACGATGTCGACGACCTGGTGGCGCAGGGCGTGACCAAGCTTGAGGTCGTCAACTTCGAGAGTGAAGAGGGTCTTCACTGGAACATGATCCTCAACTGCCTAGAGCGCGAAGACATCAAGCTCGTAAAGGAAGACCAGGACCAGGACGAGCCGACCAAGGCCGATGCCCTGGCGGCCGTCTATTCCACTTTGATGCCGGGAGAGCCGATCACCGTCGAGAACGCCGAGCGCGACCTGCACTCGCTGTTCTTCACGTCGAGGCGCTACGACCTCGGCAAGGTCGGCCGTTACAAGCTGAACAAGAAATTCGACTACCTGGTACCGGTCAAGGACTATACGCTGACACGCGACGACATCGTCGCGACGATGAAATACCTGATGACCGTCTACTATGGCGAGAACAACCTCGACGACATCGACCACCTCGGCAACCGCCGCGTCAGGTCCGTCGGCGAGCTCCTGGCCAACGTGATGAAGAGCGCCTTCAGCAGGATGGAACGGATCGCCAAGGAGCGCATGTCGCTCAAGGAGACCGACACCATCAGGCCGCAGGACCTGGTGTCGATCAAGCCGGTAGTGGCCGCGATAAAGGAATTCTTCGGTTCCAGCCAGCTTTCGCAGTTCATGGACCAGGTAAACCCGCTCGCCGAGCTGACCCACAAGCGCCGCCTCAACGCTCTCGGCCCGGGCGGCCTGTCGCGGGATCGCGCCGGCTTCGAGGTCCGCGACGTGCACTACACGCACTACGGCCGAATGTGCCCGATAGAGACGCCGGAAGGCCCGAACATCGGCCTCATCGTTTCGCTCGCGACGTACACCACCGTCAACGAGTACGGTTTCCTCGAGACCCCGTACCGCAAGATCCGCGACGGCAAGGTCACCGACGACATCGAGTTCCTGTCGGCCATGGACGAGGACAAGTACTACGTCGCCCAGGCAAGCGCCAAGATCGACAACGACGGGAATTTCCTGGAAACCCAGGTCTCGTGCAGGCACCAGGGCGACTACACGACCAGGACCGCGGCCGAGATGCAGTACATGGACGTGTCGCCCAAGCAGATCATATCCGTCTCCGCGGCGCTCATTCCCTTCCTCGAACACGACGACGCCAACCGCGCCCTCATGGGTTCCAACATGCAGAGGCAGGCGGTGCCGCTCCTGTTCACCGATCCGCCGCGCGTCGGCACCGGCATGGAGAAGAAATGCGCCTACGATTCAGGCGTCCTCATCAAGGCCAAGCGCGCCGGCGTCGTCTCATGGGTGGACGCCCTGCGCGTCGTGATAAAGCCCGACGATGACCCCTCCGCCAGCGACGAGTACCTCCTCATCAAGTACCAGCGGACCAACCAGGACACTTGCTACAACCAGCGGCCAATCGTCAGGTCCGGCGAGAAAATACTCAGGGGACAGGTCATAGCCGACGGACCGGCGACCAAGGACGGCGAGCTCGCGCTCGGCCGCAACATCCTTGCGGCCTTCGTGCCGTGGAACGGCTACAACTACGAAGACGCCATCCTCATCTCCGAACGCGTCGTCAAGGAAGACCTCTTTACTTCGGTCCATATCAAGGAATTCCAGACAGAGGTACGCGAGACAAAGCTCGGGCCGGAGCGCATCACCCGCGACATCCCGAACACCAGCGAGAAGAGCCTGGACAACCTGGACGCCGAGGGCATCATCCGCACCGGCGCCAAGGTCAAGTCTGGCGACATCCTGGTCGGCAAGGTCACGCCCAAGAGCGAGACAGAGACGACGCCGGAGTTCAAGCTGCTCAACTCGATATTCGGCGAGAAGGCCAAGGACGTCCGCGACACCTCCCTGCGGGTGCCTCACGGCATCGAGGGCACGATCATAGACGTCCAGCGGCTCAAGCGTTCCGCGAACGACGACCTGTCGCCTGGCGTCGAGGAAGTCGTCAAGGTGCTCATCGCCGCAAAGCGCAAGCTCAAGGAAGGCGACAAGATGGCCGGCCGCCACGGCAACAAGGGCATCGTCGCCCGCGTCCTGCCCGTGGAGGACATGCCGTACCTCGACGACGGCACCCCGCTCGACATCTGCCTGAACCCGCTGGGCGTGCCAAGCCGCATGAACATCGGACAGCTCATGGAGACAGAGCTGGGCTGGGTGGGATCGACGATGAACGAATGGTTCAGCTCGCCGGTATTCCAGTCGCCCGACCAGGAACAGATCGAGGCCAAGCTCAAGGAAGCCGGCCTTCCTGCGGCCTGCAAGACCCCGGTCCGCGACGGACGCACCGGAGAGCATTTCCAGAACACGGTGACCGTGGGTATAATCTACTTCATGAAGCTTCACCACCTCGTGGACGACAAGATGCACGCCCGCTCTACGGGTCCGTACTCGCTCGTGACCCAGCAGCCGCTCGGAGGCAAGGCCCAGTTCGGCGGCCAGCGACTCGGAGAGATGGAAGTCTGGGCCCTCGAGGCGTACGGCGCCGCGAACACGCTGCAGGAGCTGCTGACGATCAAGTCCGACGACATGACAGGCCGCGCCAAGGTCTACGAAGCCATAGTCAAGGGCGAGCCGCATACAGCGGCCGGCGTCCCCGAGGCCTTCAACGTGATGGTGCAGGAACTCAGGGGGCTTGGTCTGGACATGCGGATTTTCGACGCCAAGGGCAAGCAGATCCCGCTGACCGAACGCGACGAAGACCTGATAAACAAGCAAGGCACGAACTTCTAGGGGAGACTGCATGAGAGACATTCAGGATTTCGACAGTATAATGGTTCGCCTTGCCAGCCCTGACATGATCAGGAGCTGGAGCTATGGCGAGGTCAAGAAACCCGAAACCATCAACTACCGCACGCTGCGGCCAGAGAAAGACGGTCTCTTCTGCGAGCG
>CAZNXK010000165.1:0-6940 GCA_964576835.1 uncultured Treponemataceae bacterium
GCTTGGCCTCATCAACGGCATAACGCAGGGCTCCTCGAACTGGTATCTTGACAAGCCGCCTGTCGCGTCGGTCCTGCTGCCTGCGCTCAAGAAGATCAGGCCGACCATCATGCTGTCGGTGCCTCTCATCATAGAGAAAATATACCGCGCCAGTGTACTCCTTACGCTGCAGAAGATGGGCCTCTACAAGCACGAGGCTCTCCATCCGCTGCTCCACCGGCTGGCGGGCCTCAAGCTCATGAAGACTTTCGGCGGGCGAATCCGCTTCTTCGGCATTGGCGGCTCGGGAGTGGCTCCCGACGTGGAAGCATTCCTCCTGGAGGCGCACTTCCCCTACGCCATAGGCTACGGCCTGACCGAGACCGCGCCCCTCCTCGCCGGCTGCGGGCCATATAGGACGCACCTGCGGTCGACCGGCCCCGCGCTCAAAGGCGTCGAGCTGCGCATTGCCGATCCCAAGCCCGACACCGGAGAAGGCGAGATCCAGGCCCGCGGCCCCAACGTGATGAGGGGCTACTACAAGGACCCCGAAAAAACCAAGGAAGTATTCACCGATGACGGGTGGTTCCGCACCGGCGACCTGGGGATATTCGACGAACGGGGGCGGCTCTACATCCGCGGCAGGCTCAAGTCGATGATCCTGGGCTCCTCTGGCGAGAACATCTACCCCGAGGAGATAGAGGCGATGATCAACAAGTCAGCCTTCGTCGCCGAGTCGCTGGTCGTCAGCGAAGGCAGCGGTCTGACCGCCCTCGTCCAGCTCAAGCAGGAGGTCATCGACGACCTGAAAGCCAAGGCCAGGGACAGCGTCGAGGATTTCGAGCGCGCCTCGGAGGAAGTCCTCGAGTTTGTCCGCAAGGAAGTCAACTCGGGGCTCTCGGCCTTCAGCAAGGTCTCCAGGGTAGTTCTGCACCATGAGGCCTTCGAGAAGACGCCGACACAGAAGATCAAGCGCTTCCTGTACACCCTGACGGGCCAGAAGCCCGAAGGATCGGACAGGAAGTAGGGACATCCCGGGAAGGCGGAAAGCGCTTCGCCTTCCCGCCTCCGTCCCACGGCTTCCCGTCATTCAGTCTGGTACGAGACCTTCATGGTAGTAAACAGTGCCAACGCGGTATCGAGGCCATCGAGTCCTGGTCTGATGCCGCCCGAGGAGCCATCGACTGAGCCCGTCCCGACGGGCACGAAGTCCGCTTCCGTGTCCTCGCCACCGATCGCCAACTCGGCTAAATAGACGATGGACGGCTGGCCATTGACGCCTGAGTTCTTCTTCGAATACATCTCGTTCCAGTCGTACGAGCGGTTGGTCTCGAGTTTTATGATGTAAATGCCGTCGGGGAGCCTCGCAGCGATATCGTTCCCGTAGACCAACCTTGTTCCGACCGTCGTCGGGGAGGAGACAGCGTCCGCGCCTTCCTTCCTGAGATGCGACCATACCGGCAAGGCCTCGGGCCGTCCATGCTTCGGGGCCGCGGCATATTTGCCCGTCATGCCAATTTCGGTCACGTAGATTGTGTCGATGAAGGTGCCGTCAGGCTTTTCAAGCCACGCGGCAACCTGAGGCCGCACCGTATACTTGTACCAGAGGAATTGCGCATCCTTCGCATAATGGAACCCCGGCTCGAGATTCAGCGTGAAGCGCGGACCGGACCGGGTACCGAGCCTGGGCACGGACAGCATCTCGGGCCCTCCTGCGCAGCCTGTCGTCAGAGCAGCGGCCAATGCGGCCGCCAGAATAATCGTCGTCATTCTTTTCATTGTAGACTCCTTCTCATTGACACCGGGTGCACCCCCAAAGGAAAAAACATGGTTGTTGGCACCTCCTACATCATACTGAATAGTGTTGGCATTGACAACATATCGGACTATGATTCTTGGGATGAAACCGACAGACACCTATCACCACGGCCACCTCCGCGAGGAACTCCTGCGGCTGGGCCTCAAGGCGCTCGAGACCGAGGGCGCCGAACAGATCAGCCTGCGGCTGCTTGCGGAACGTGCCGGCGTCTCCAAGACGGCGCCGTACCGGCACTTCGATGACAGGGAAGCATTCATGGGTGCTCTCGCCGATGAGGGTTTCAGGTTGCTTTGCATCGCTCTCGAGCATGCGGGAGGTTCTGGTTCGGAAAAGGTTTCCGCTATGGGCAAGGCATACATGGACTTCGCCATTACACACCCCGCGCTATACCGTCTGATGAACTCTCCGCTCGTTTGCAGGATGCCCGATGAACTCATGACCTGGCCAAGAAAATCGTTGGTTCTACTGGCCACGTCCTTGGCCGAGGCATCATCCCGAAAAGAGGGCGACGGTGGAATCGACATCAACGCTACCGTCGCGGCATGGGGGTATATTCACGGGATCGTACTCATCAGAATAGATGGACTCTTTCCCGGAGACCTGCCGGAACCCGACTGGGACCGCCTCGCGTCGGTCATCCCGGTACTTGGATGACCGTTCGGGCTGGCAGCTTCCCCACGACCTCCTTCTACTTGAAGCCTTTCTCCGGGCTTCAAACAGGCGAGAACGAATAGGATTCCAGTATAAGTATTTTTATACACTAAAGGTGGATGCGACCCAACACTTGACCACGGCCAATGCGGATGCTATACCGCAAACACACGACGGAAGCGCCCAGGACCGACCTTGAACGGCACCGGGCGCCGCACCGTCGATGATTGCAGCGATTACCCCAGGAGGATAGCAATGCCCGTCAATCTCAAAGGAAGAAGCTTCCTGACCCTCAAGGATTTCAGCCCGGAAGAAATCCGTTACATGCTCGACCTGTCCGCCGACCTCAAGGCCAAGAAGCGCGCGGGGATCCGCGGCGACCTTCTGGATCGCAAGAACATAGTCCTGATATTCGACAAGGCCTCCACCCGCACCCGCTGCGCCTTCGAGACGGCCTGCTGGGACGAGGGCGGCAACGCAACCTTCCTGACCAACAGCCAGATGGGCAAGAAGGAATCGGTGGAGGACACCGCCAAGGTACTTGGACGCATGTACGACGGCATCCAGTACCGCGGTTTCTCGCAGAAACTCGTCACCGACCTTGCCAAGTACGCCGGCGTCCCGGTATGGAACGGCCTGACCGACGACGACCACCCCACCCAGATCCTTGCCGACCTTTTGACCATCGAGGAACACACGCCCAAGCCGCTGTCCAAGGTCAAGATGGTCTACTGCGGAGATGCCCGCAACAACATGGGCAACGCCCTGATGATTGGTTCAGCCAAGATGGGCATGCACTTCGTCGCGCTGGCACCCAAGGAGCTGTGGCCGAACGAGACCCTGACGAACGAGATGAAGAAGGTTGCCGAGAAGACCGGAGCCAGGATTGAATTCTTCGACATCGGCAAGGCCGACGAGGCCCTCAAAGGCGCGGACGTCCTCTATACCGACGTCTGGGTCTCCATGGGCGAGGAAGCCAAGTTCGAGGAGCGCATCAAACAGCTCCAGGCCTACCGCGTCACGATGGACTTCGTAAAGAAAACCGGCAACCCTGACTGCATCTTCCTCCACTGCCTGCCCGCCTTCCACGACCAGGAAACCGACGTCGGCAAGGACACCTTCAAGAAGTACGGCCTGGCGGAAATGGAAGTCTCCGACGAGCTTTTCCGCAGCCGCCACTCGGTGGTCTTCGATGAAGCGGAAAACCGCCTGCACACGATCAAAGCCGTCATGGTGGCCACCATCGGCAAACTGTAAATACCGGATACCGCGCAAAAAAGGGGGGAGCGCCCGGCCGGTGGCAGGGCGCGCTTTTTATTGCTGGAGGAGATCTTACAAGTCGCTGGTCCCACTGTGTATAATCCGTTCGGCGAATCCTCCATGGGCCGCCGAACGGAGCGAATAATGCTTGAGTATTTCGCGGCCGCCAGGAGCCGCATTCTGGAGACCCTTCTGCGCGTCATGGGCGACTACGGGCTCGAGTACGCCGCGGTTTCCGGCGACCTTGGCGCGGGTGCGGCGGCGAGGATTGCCGAATTCAGTTCACGCGGAAAGATGCTGCGCGGCAGCCTGGCGCGGCTGGGATACGAGCTGGCCAAGGGCAAGGCGGCCGAAGGTGACGACGACGAGGCTCTGTCTCTGGCTGGCGCCGCGATGGAGCTGTTCCAGTCGGGCCTGCTCGTGCACGACGACATCATGGACCGGGACCGCGTTCGCCGCGGTTTTCCGACTCTGCACGTCTCATACGAAGAGGACCTCAATAGGGGCGGCTACGATGAGTCCGCGCACCATGGCGAGTCGCTGGGCATATGCGCGGGCGACCTGGCCTACTTCGCCGCGTTCCGCTTGCTGGCCGGGTTGCCGGTGGGCGCGGACCGAGCCCGCACAGTATCGGCCATAGCCGCCAGGGAACTCGGACTCGTGGGCATCGCCCAGATGCAGGACGTGGTCAACGGCGCCGCGCGTCCCGATTCCTTCAACCCCTTCGGCGATTCCCCGACGGAGCCCGACGAGGAGGCCATCCTGCGGCTCTACCGCTTCAAGACGGGTCGCTACACGTTCAGCATGCCACTGGCGATGGGAGCCGCGATTGCCGGTGCTTCCGAACGCATACGCGTCGCACTCGAGGACGCGGGCGAAGTCCTTGGCGTGCTGTTCCAGCTCAAGGACGACGAATTGGGACTGTTCGCGGACCCCGGGCTGCTGGGCAAGCCCGTAGGCGCTGACATCAGGGAAAACAAGAAGACCCTGTTCCGCTTGCGCCTCTTCGAGAAATGCGATGCGGCGGCGAAAGCCAGACTCGGTACGGTGTTCGGCAACCGTGGCTCCGGCGAGGCTGAGCTCGCCTTCGTATGCGCCGAGCTGGAGCGCCTGGGCATCAGGAGCCAGATGACCGGGATGATGCGAGGCTACGCGAGCCGTGCCCTGGAAGCGCTGGGAACCATCCTGGATCAGGCTCCCCTGGAGAGCGCCAATGCGTACCGCGAACTCGTCGCCTTCAGCCTTGAGCGGCGCTCGTGAATCCACGATGAGACTCCAGCCGTCCGCTTGTTTTTCCGCCCGGTTCAATAATACTTGTTCACCAGGAGCGACTGCTTGGATACCGAAAAGCTCGACCGTGACGAACGACGCGCCTACCGCATTTTCATCGCGTCGCTGGCCGCCATACTGCTGATACTGTTCACCGGCATCTTCATAGGCGTCGCCGTCCGCAATACCACGCTCGTGCAGGACATCATACTCGAGCGTGCCAAGTCACTGTTCCAGCAGATCGTGCTCACCAGACGCTGGGCTGCCGAATATGGCGGCGTCTATGTGCGCAAGGGACCCGGAGTCGAGTCCAATCCTTGGCTCGAGCATCCCGACCTCCAAGCCGCCGACGGATCAATGCTGACGCTCCGAAACCCGGCCCTGATAACCCGGGAGATTTCCGAAATAGCGGCCCGCGGGGTCGGCTACCGTTTCAGGATAACCAGCCTCAAGCCGGTCAACCCCGGGAACAGTCCTGATGATTTCGAGCGCCGATCACTCGAGGAATTCGAGCGTGGTTCCAGCGAACGATGGGAATTCATCGACGGTCCCGTCGGCCGCGAGTTCCGCTATATGGGAGCCTTGAAGACGGAGGCATCATGCCTGGCCTGTCATGCGACGCAGGGCTACAAAGTGGGAGACATCCGTGGAGGCATCTCGGTCGGCTTTCCCATAATCGAAATAGAACGCAAGCTCAGGCAGAATGTTGTCCTCATCGTGGCAGCCGCGGTAGTCATAGCGACCTTCACCATTGGCATGGTCGCAGCCGTCGCGCTGAGCCTGCGACGGAAATTGAACCTGCTCCGTGAAGAACTCGCAAGAGCCGCGACCACGGATCCGCTGACAGGGCTGTACAACAGGCGTTTCATGATGGATCGATTCACGCAGGAAACCGGCAAAGCGCTCAGGGTGCATGGGGATCTTTCATGCGCCATCCTGGATGCCGACGATTTCAAGTCGGTCAATGACCGTGACGGGCACCCGGCTGGGGATCTTGCACTGCGAAAGATAGCGGAATCGATGTGCGCCGGCGCCCGCGCCTACGACATCGTGGCACGGTACGGCGGCGAGGAGTTCGCCATCATCCTCCCGGGCGTAGACGAACAGTCAGCCATGAAGGCTTGCGACAGGATACGGCTGACAATCGCCGAAGCGACTGCCGCCGTCATGCCCGGCGGCAATGCCGTCACGGTCAGCATAGGCATTGCCAGTCTGAGGAGCGTGCTCGCCGCATCGGAATCCGGCGCTTACAGGACCGAACGAAGCTCGGACTATATCGAGTTGTTGCTGCGGAACGCGGACCGGGCCCTCTACCTGGCCAAGGCAGCCGGCAAGAACCGCTGCCTCGTCCACAGGGCAAGCGATACTCCAGAATCCTTATAAAGCGGCATGCGTGGATTCACACAAGCAGTAGTTCAACCTTTATCTTGTGCGTCTCGTCCTCGACGAATATATGCTCTCCGCGCTGCATTCTCGCTTCGAGGATCAGGTAGATCCTGATCGCTTTCTTGATGACCGCTGTCTTGGTCATGTCGTTTCGTCCCGCCAACTGGTCGAGGGAGTTCATTTCGTCTTCAGAGAGGTTGAGCGTCATGGTCTTTTTTTCTGACATGCCAGTATCTCCCGCAACCCAGAATAACACATGAAGAAGCAACCTTCAATATAAAGAACTGCAATACAGGCCAAAATAACTTGCAGATATATGTATTATATACTTGTTATTTAGCTACTATTGGTATATTATATAATCAAGAGGTACAAGAATGAGAACATTTACGAGCAAATTGACGAGCGGCATGGGGATTCTGGCACTGGGTGCCTTCCTCGCGGCATGCAACAGCCCGATGGGCACCGGCCTTGATGCCGACGCGGCTTCCCGCGGCATGAGTCCGGCACTGTCCAGTCTTGGCCTGGCCGATTCCTTCGCGGTCTTCGGCGGCGGAGCCGGCATCACCAACCAGG
>CAZNXK010000166.1:0-6910 GCA_964576835.1 uncultured Treponemataceae bacterium
TGGACCGGATTCGCGAAGCAATGATTCAGGGGGAGAGCTCTTCACTCCCCAAATACCAAACGGAGGATTGATATATGACCATAGTAAAACTGGAGAACGCGAAGAAGGACTACCACCTCGGCTCCGTCCTCGTGCCTGCCGTGCGCGGCGTCAGTTTCGACATCGAAAGCGGCGACTTCATTTCGATCGCGGGGCCTTCCGGATCGGGCAAGTCGACCATCCTCAACCTGATCGGCTGCATCGATACGCCATCGGACGGTAGAGTCATCATCGACGGGAAGGTTACCAACGACCTATCGGATCATGAGAAGACGCTTCTGCGACATAAAACAATCGGATTCATCTTCCAGTCCTTCAATCTCATACCGGTCCTGAACGTATTCGAAAACATCGAGTTCCCCCTGCTCCTGTCCCGCGGAAGGACCAAAGGCCAAAGCGCCAGGGATCGAAAGGAGAGAACGCGCTCGGAAAAACAATGGATCGACTACCTCATCGCCGAGGTCGGGCTCGAACGCTGGACGAACCACAAGCCGAACGAGCTGTCCGGTGGTCAGCGGCAGCGAGTCGCGATAGCCAGAGCGCTTGCGACCAAGCCGAGCATCGTCCTGGCGGACGAGCCCACGGCCAACCTCGACTCCAAAACCGGTGAAGAAGTCATCAACCTCATGAAGAAGATCAACGAGGAGATGGATACGACCTTCATCTTCTCGACCCACGACGCGAAGGTCGTGGAGATAGCCGACCATGTCATTCGCCTGCTCGACGGAGAGATTGTGGAAAATCGCCGGAAGGGAGCGTGATCCCATGCCGGTACTAATGAAGATCGCGGTCAGGAACCTATTGCAGCATAAAACGAAGACCATCATCATCGGGTCGATATTGATGGTGGGGATGATCATCGTGGTGATGGGCAATTCCTTCGTCAACACCATTACCGAGAGCATCAGCCAGAATTATATCGAGAGTTTCTCCGGCGACATGATCATCTCTGCCCGGAGTCCAAAGCCGGTATCGTTGTTCTCCATCGATGCCGAGGGCATGGGCGGCTTTTCCGAGCCGATCCAGCCGGTCCCGGACTACGATTCCATCAAAACGTATCTTGGTCAGGATGATCGTATAAGCGCATTCAGCCCCCAGGCGGCGACTTTCGGCATGATGTCCATGGGTGAGCGGGGCCGCGCCGGGGGGATACTGTTCGGAATAGATCCGGTCGAGTATCAGCGGATGTTCCCGGATAACCTGACGCTGACCGCCGGGGCGTTCCTCAAGCCTGGCGAAGAAGGAATGCTCCTTAGCCCGAGGGCTCTAGAGAACCTGGAACGTACCATGGGCGGAAAACCCCGGATCGGGGATAAAATCCAACTGACCGGGACTTCAGCGACCGGCGCCGTCAAGATCCGGGAAGTGACCATCCGCGGTTTTTTCTCCTTCAAGAAGGCGACCGCCGAACTGAACGCGGTAAGTCTCGTGGATACCAACACCGTCCGCGGCCTGTACGGCATGACCGTCGGAGCCGGTGAAACAACCACGCTCGATGCTTCCGACCTGCGTTTCCTGGACGCGAGCGTGGATTCCCTGTTCGGTGACGCTTCGTCCGTCGACGAGACGATCGAGTCAATTGCCGCCTCGGTGATGGACTTCGAGAACCTGCTGGGAGACACGTCCCGGCGTGACGCCCTCTCCAGGACCGATTCCGGGGCTTATCACTACATCCTGGTACGCCTGGAACGGGGCGCGTCGTATGCCGCCGTCCAGCGCGATCTGGAGCGATTCTTCAACGAGAACGAGATAGACGCCCGCATATCCCCCTGGCTCGATGGTGCCGGAGCCGTCGCCAAGATGGCTTACAACATCAAGATGATTTTCCAGGCGATCATAGTCACGATCGCGGTCGTCGCGGTCATCATCATCATGAACACGCTGGTCATCTCCGTCTCGGAGCGCATCCCGGAAATCGGGACCATCCGCGCCCTGGGAGGCACAAAGGCGTTCGTGCTCCGCATGATCATCATCGAGACGCTGATACTTTCAGTCGTGGCTGGGCTGGCTGGCCTGATTATCAGCTCCGCCGCCGTCATCGTCTCCGGCGCTGTGGGGATACACGTGAGCAACGATCTTTTAAGGGTGCTTCTCGGAGGAGCGGAGTTCCATCCACTCCTTGACCTGAAAACCATGCTGGTGGCTTTCGAAATCATACTCGGGGTGGGCCTTGTATCCGCCGCATACCCGGTATCGATCGCCGTCGCGATATCACCGGTCACCGCGATGCAGACCGATTAGGAGGGAATGATGCTGTTATTATCAATCGCCGCCCGGAACGTTTTCCGGCAAAAACGCAGGTCCCTCCTCTTGATGGCCGCGATCGCTTTCGGCGCCTTCTCGATCACCCTCCTCGACGGCTTCACCGCGGGTATCGAACAGAACGCAAAGGAAAACCTCTCCAATCTGTATGGGGGCCATCTCTACATCCGGGGTGTCGAAACCCTCTCATCCGGAACGAGAATCTCTGTCATCAGGGACGAGAAGCCGCTCCTTGCCGCACTGAAGGCATCCAGGATCGAAACAGCCTCCATCGTCAAAAGAACCAGCATTCGTGGCTCCCTTATCATGGGAACCCGTGAAACGCCCATCGCCATCGCGGGCGTCGACTGGGAATCGGAGAACCTCCTGAAGGAGAGGCTCCCCCTGCTCTCGGGCTCCCTTGAGGATACGGGGACGCCCGACTCCATAGTCATTCCGGAGCGGGTCGCCCGAAAGCTGAAGGCGGAGGTGGGCGACGAGGTCCTGGCGCGGATGACCACCGTGACGAACCAGAACAACGTGGTCTCGTTCCGCGTAGTCGGGATCGTGAAAGATACGAGCGACTTCGCCGAAGCCCTCGCGTATGCCGAGCTGTCTTATACCGCCGAAGCGCTCAACCTGAAGAAAGGCGAATTCCAGTCGATGAACATCCTCCTGCAGGATATCGGAAGCACGGACGCCGACGCGGACACCCTGTACATCGAGCTCGCCAGGAATCTCAAGATGATCGCCAGGCAGCCAGCGAGCGCCAAGACGGGCGATACCGGAACCGACGCGGCGCCCGCCCCAGACTCAGCCCAGGCATCGAGCAAGCCTCTCGCCGGCATGATGCGAGGGGGCATGATGGGCAGCAAGGGAGGCAGTATGGGCATGTCCGTAGATCACGCTCCTCCGGCGGGGGCAGAGGAAATCGGAAAGAGCACCTATGCCCTCACGACCATCAACGACATGATGAAGACGGTCAAGACATTATTGGACATGCTCGACACGGTCGGCAAGGCAGTGTTCACGGTCCTGCTTGCGATCATCATGGTGGGGATCGGCAACACCTTCCGCATCATGCTGCTCGAACGCATCAAAGAAATTGGTACGATGCGCGCCTTGGGCATGCAGAAGGACGAAGTCCTTCGCATCTTCATGTACGAGGCCTTGTTGCTCGCGGTAGCGGGCAGCTTCGCCGGCATCGTGGCGTCGGGGATTCTCGGCCTGGCAGCCCAGTTATTCCCGATCGACGGCGTTAGCAGCCTCTTCCTGAACCGCGGACGACTAAGCTACGTCGTCAATCTCGCCCTGATGCTGACGGCCTGCGGATCCTTGATCCTGCTGAGTCTCGCCGCATCCCTGGGTCCCTCCCGGCAAGCGTCGAGGCTCGAGCCCGCCGAAGCGCTACGCAGCAACAAGTAAATAGAAAGGAGTCCGCAATGAAGAAACGCAACATCATAACGCTGATGGGATTGATCCTGATCCTGGCATCGGCTTCCGCCGCCCCCGGGATCACGATCGAGGAACTGCAGGCCAAGTTGGTCCAAAGCGATTGGAGGGCTACATTCTCCGACAGCGACTTCCAGGCCACGCTGAAATTCGTTTCCATCGATCCCGAGCAGAAGGATCCCGTGGTCAGTCAGTTCACCACCTTCCGCCGTGACCGCACCGATTCCATGCTCATGGTCAAATTCCTGCCTGAGGCGCACAAGGGCGAAGGGCGACTACGGGTTGAGAACAATATGTGGACCTACGATCCCGAGAGTCGCAAATTCACCCATACGACGCTCAAAGAAAACATCCCCGGCACCGACGTCAAAAACAACGACGTGAAGAAGCCGACGATCTCCGACGATTACGCGGTGACCGGGTTCACGGAAGGAAAGCTTGGCGCCTTCGAGGTGTACATCGTCGCTCTGAAGGCGAAAAACGACGAGGTGCCTTATAACACCCAGAAGGCCTACATGCGCAAGGACAATTTCGTCCTCCTGATGGTGCAAAGCTACAGTGTGAGCGGGAGGCTGCTACGTACGGCCTATTATCCGACCTACTCCAAAGTAGGGGACAAGTATGTCGCCACGACGACCATCTTCAAGGACGAACTCGTCGCAGGGAAACAGACCACCATGACGATGACCAACATCTCCCTCGCGTCTATACCCGATTCGGTCTTTACCAAGGCTTATCTCGAGAAAATCAACAAGTAGGAGTCGATCATGAGAAGAGGACGCTTCATCCTGATGGTCGCGGCGATCGCCGGATTCGCGCAGCTAGGCGCGCAGACGGTAGAGGATCCCATGGCCCTGTTCGACAATCCAGACATGATCACCGAAGAGCATCCCGAGTCGATGCCGCCTTCGGCGGATTCATCCTACTTGCAGAGCGAGACGGTCGACATCGGCGGCGAGTTCGCGCTTGCCGGCAGCATGGATTGGCGCAAGGATCCATCGGACAACATGCGCTATTCCGCGCGGCTCGGCTTGACCCTCGACGCGCGTCCGGAAATGGACTTCAGGGTGTTCGCGAAGATAGAAGCGGCATACCCCTTCATCGACACGAGCGGCGACACGATAGACTTTGCGGGGCATGTCACCGTAGAAGAACTGTACGCCGACATAGACTGGCGCCAGCTTGTCTATATGCGAATCGGGAAACAGACCATCGCCTGGGGCGTCGGCCGTTATTTCAGTCCCGCGGACGTATTGAATCTGACCCCCATCGATATCGAGGATCCTGACGCCGAGCGCTACGGCCCTGTCGCGTTGAAAATGAATATACCGGTCGGGCTCAATAACGCATACGGGTACATCATCGCCAACGAGGCAACATCGTCGGAAGAGCTCGCCTACGCGGCGAAGGCGGAATTCCTCGTCGGAGAAACCGAGCTTGCCCTGGCAGGCTTCTATCGGCAGGGCCTGGCGCCACGGGCAATCGTGATGGCGACCTTCCCGTTGGGGTGGGTCGATTGGTATGCCGAGGGGGTCTTCGCGCGAGGATCGGACCGGACATTCATCGATGACGAAGGGGGGATATATACCAAGGAAGATGCAATTATTATTCAGGCGACCGCCGGATTTAGTTACAAGTTTATAGATCTTCTGGAAAACTGGAATATCGCCGCGGGCGGTCAACTCTGGTATAACGGCGATGGATACGACGATCCGTCGCTCGCCATTATCCCGAAGAACAGTCCGCTTCGCACCTCCGGCACGATTCTGGACGGAGATTTGGCGCACCCGGATAAGTACTATGCGGTGGTCAACCTTTCGTTGACGGACATATATAAAAGCGGGATAGGGTTATCCGGACTCTGGTACGCTGGCCTCGCCGGGGGTACGGGGACGGTGATTCCGTCGGTATCATGGGTGGCTACGGAGGACCTCACCGCCGCGTTGAAGGCCTCCGTCGCGTACGGACCCATCGGAGCCGAATACTCCCCTTATGGCAATACCGTAACGCCTGCCCTTGAACTCAAACTCCTGGGAAATACGAAGCTTTCAATCGGCGTACCCATTAGCCAAAACTATTCATGGGATATTCCCGTCGTCATGACCTTCGAGTTCGCGAAAGCGTTATTCTAGGGACTATGCGGAGACCATATTGAGGGGGGGCAATATCAAAGATTATTTCTGGTACAAAAAAGGCTTGTCGTTTACAGTATCCGATAAAAGCAAACCCAAAATATATGAAAATATTAGAAATATCATGAAAGGACAAAATTCCATATGGGCGATAATATTGTCCACTGCCATCATGGCTCTGGGAATAGTTGTTGTGGAATTTCCGTGTACTGCAGGTTTCCCGGTAATCTGGACAAGCATTATAGCCAGACACAATCTTCAAACGACAGAATTCGCCGCACTGTTTTTCTTATACTTGGTGGTCTATCTGCTGGACGAATTACTGGTTTTTGGAACTGTCGCTATTACGCTGAAAGTAAGTCGGTTTGAGGAAAAGAATGGGAGAACACTAAAGCTGATCGGGGGAATGATCATGTTGGCTCTCGCGGTCTGCTTGATATTCTTCCCCGAAATAATGAACAATATTGGAGGTGTGGTAATAGTTTTTGGATTCGCGGTTATCGGTTCACTGCTGATAATGATGATACACAGGAGACTCCAGCGAAAAACCGACGCCGCAACCATCCCGGGAAAATTACTGTCTGATGCTGAAAAGAAAAGCGTGTAACATTTGAATTCGTTAAAGCATAATCTTTGGAGGCTCTCTCAAAATACGTCTGCATTTTGAGAGGGCCTCCATTATCCTTAGAACAACTCGGAAATACAATAAGGAAGTAATATGGGCAAAGGTAAATTCAACACGGCGCTGATCGTGAAGGTCGTAGTACCTGTGGTAGTGGTCCTTTTGGTTGGCGTTGTTTTTTTACTGAAAAAACAACAAGACAACTCTTCGGCGGTGGCGCTACCGACGAAGGCTTCAGAGACGGTATTACCAGTCGCCGAATCGGGTGATCTGCTCATTACCGTCCCCATCGATTTCAATGCCCTGCAATCATCAGGGCTTCCGGTGATCATTGATTTCGGGGCGGATTCCTGCATTCCATGCAAAGAAATGGCGCCGGTCCTGGTGGAACTCAATAAATCCCTCGCGGGAAAAGCGATAATTC
>CAZNXK010000167.1:0-6883 GCA_964576835.1 uncultured Treponemataceae bacterium
GGACCCGCCTCGAAACCCCTGGGCCTGTAGGCGGAAAGAATGCCCGCGGCAAGTGCCTTTGGCAGCAGGTTGCCGTCGATTCCCAGGACTACATCCGCGACAGGCGTTTTCTTTTCGTCTATCGCGCGGGCAAGGACCTGGCCGGCATCGCCGGGTACGACTAGCTCCACCGTTATGCCGGTGGCCTTCTCGAAAGCCGGAATCACGACCGGAGCCGGCCCCCATTCGCTGGCAAACGAGTCGTACGCATAGATGACGAGTTGGGCGTCGTTCTTCTGGACGCATGAAGAAAAGGCAACGAGCGCGACGAGCAAGGCCGCGAGACCGCTGCGTGAAAGGAAAGTTCTATCGAGCATGATGCTCCCTCCGCCGGTATTGACCGGATCAGGTTCAGCGGGTCTGCTCTCAGACGGCTACGGTATCCTACAGCACCGCGCCGCCACCCCGGCATGAAAAAGATACGGCCGGAACCGGCAGGCGGTCAAGCGGTCGGACGCTCAGGCAGTCAGGCCCAGCCAGAACGTACCGATGGCTATGGTGGCCACGGTAATGGGCACGCCGGCTCTCAGGTAGGCGAGGAATCCAAGCTTCGCGCCTCGCGAGGCGGCCCCTTCGGCGACTATCAGGTTGGCCACCGACCCAAGAAGGGTCAGGTTGCCTGCAAAGGTACTGGCTAGCGCAAGCACCATCCACGCGCTGCCCGGATCAGCCGTCGCGGCGGCGGACGGTGACAGGACCATTACCGCGGGCACGTTGGATATTATGTTGGAAATGACGGCGGTAGCCGCCGATAGTTTCCATGGCGATGCGGCTACGCCTGCAAGGATTGTCCGCTCGAGGATGGTGAAGGCTTCGGTGCGCGCCGCGGCGGCCGTGATGACGAAAAGGCCGCAGAAGAAAACGAGCAGGTTGAAATCGACTCCCGAAAACAACCGGTCCGACTCGACGCGGCGGGACCACAGGAGGAACGCTGCTGGCACCAGGGCGGCCACGACGACAGGTATCCCTGCCAGGAACCCTGCAAGCATTGCCGCGCTCGCGATGAAGCTCTTCGTGGCCATGTGCCTGTCGATGACGACTGCCCCCAGCGCTACGATCGATGCCGCGGTCTCGGCTGACCTGGCACGGCGGGCTCGAGAACTGAATTCCTTCGGGAAAACCACAACGATGACGAGCCAGCACACGAGCAATCCCGTCATGGCCGGAGGCCCGGCACGCAGTACAAATTGAGTGAACGGTATCCCGCTGGTCGCCCCGATGAGCATGTTCTGGGGATTGCCTATGATGGTGGCGGCGGAACCGACATTGGCTGCGGTGGCCGTCGCGACCAGGTAGGGCACCGGATTCCTCCTCGAACGGATGCATGTCTCGGCCACGACCGGTCCAAGCACCAGGCACATCGTGTCGTTGAGGAAGAGGGCGGACAGGACACCGGCTGCCGCGACGATGGCGGCCAGGAAGGTAGCCGGCGATCCGGCAAGTCCCGACAAGCGGGCGGCCACCATGTCGAAGATGCCGGATATCCGGAGGCTGGCTACGATTATCATCATCGAGAAAAGCAAGGCGACGGTACCCATGTCCACGGCGCCGAAGGCGTCGTCAAGGGGAATGGCGCCGGTTACGATGAGGGCTACGGCCACGATCAACGCAATCGATGCCCTGTTGACGCGGAGCCCGGGAACGCGGCCGGCGGCTATCGCAGCCATGCCGGCGACAATGATGAAGTCGTGGATCAATCCCGGAAGCATGGGCAGGAGTATACCTGATTCCGTGGTCCTTTGATAATCATCATTTTTCGGCTACAATGAACTCATGGATCCCAAGAATTTACCCGTCTATCAACAAAAGCAGCGCATTCTCGAAGCGCTTTCGTCAAACCAGGTCATCGTCGTAGAGAGCCCTACCGGCTCTGGAAAAACCACCCAGATACCCGTGATACTCAACGAGGCCGGTTATGCAGACAACGGCATCATAGGCGTCACCCAGCCCAGGCGCATAGCGGCCATTTCGGTCAGCGAATTCATATCCAGACAGCTGGGCACGCCGATGCCCGGCCTCATCGGTTACAAGATGCGTTTCGAGGACAAGACAAACCAGTCCACCAGGATCAAGATCATGACCGACGGCATACTCCTGCAGGAGATGAAGCTGGACCCGGCCATGTCCAAATACTCGGTGATCATGGTCGACGAAGCGCACGAGCGCAGCCTCAACATCGATTTCATACTCGGGCTCCTCAAACGAGTCCTGGACGCTCGCCCGGAATTCAAGGTCATAGTATCGAGCGCGACAATCAACGCCGAGATATTCAGCGCATATTTTGGCGATTGTCCCATAGTCAAGATCGAGACGCAGGTCTACCCCGTCACCATAGTATGGGATCCGCCCTCCGACGAGGGCAGCCCCGATTCGCTCATAGACAAAATAGCGCAGATAGTTGACCGCATCATCGGGGACAGGCGCGACGGCGATATGCTTGTCTTTCTTCCGGGCGAGCGGCTCATCAAGGACTGCATGACCAAACTCGCTCTCGGAGACAGCCGGAGCCGCATCCATATAGTTCCGCTGTACGCCAGGCTCGGAAAGGACGAGCAGGAGCGCGTCTTTGACAAGGCTCCGCTTGGCAAGAAGAAAGTCATCATTTCGACGAACATCGCAGAGACGAGCGTCACAATAGACGGCGTCACCAGCGTCATCGACTCGGGCCAGGCCAAGCTCAACTTCTACAATCACAGGACCTATACCGCAAGCCTCGTCCAGGTACCCGTCTCCAAGGCCTCGGCCAACCAGCGCAAGGGCCGGGCCGGCCGTACGGCGCCTGGCTATTGCTACCGGCTGTATACACGCGACGACTTCGAGAACCGCTCGCTCTTCACGATGGAAGAGATATACCGCACCGACCTGTCCGAGGTCGTCCTCCGCATGGCCGAGCTGGGCATCACGGATTTCGAGCGATTCGACTTCATCTCCAAGCCGCCGCGCTCCGGCATCCTGGGCGCGATGGATGTCCTCAACCTGCTGGAAGCCTTCGAGCCGGACCGCAGCCTGTCCAGGGTCGGCCAGATGATGTGCGCCTTCCCGCTTCTGCCGCGTTTGTCGAGGATGATAGTCGAGGCGGTGCTTCGCTATCCCGACGTGGTCGAGGAAGTGGTCATAGCCGCCGCCTTCCTGTCCACGTCGAGCCCATACGTCTTGCCGCCGGGAGAGGAACTCGAAGCCAGGCGAGCCCATCACGCGTTCCGGGACGCCTCGGGCGACTTCGTGTCGTACCTCAAGATGTACCATGCCTTCGGAGACGCCAAGAACAAGGCCAAATTCTGCGAGAAAAACTACCTCGACGAACGCACGCTGCTCGAGATATTCCGCATCAAGGAACAGATAGAGATGATAGTCCACGAGCTCGGCGTACCCATTACGTCGGGCGGCTCCACCGAAGACTACCTCTGCGCCGTCTCAAGGGGGCTCATTCAATTCGTCTGCGCCAGGCAGGAGCGGGGTACTTTCAGGACGCTGATGGACGAACGCGTCCAGATACACCCGAGCTCCGTGATGTTCAAGGAAAACCCCGACTTCATCGTAGCCGGCGAAATAGTCAGGACGACGAGAATGTACGCCATGAGCGTATCGCCGCTCCAGAAGCGCATGCTCGCCAGAATTTCTCCCATCGTCGCCGAGACCCTTCTCAAGCAGAGGCCGGTTCTGGCGACCGAACAGCCGTTACGAGGCCGGGCAGGTGGCAGGGGCACGCGGCAGGCCGAACGGCCAAGGCTAGACGAGGCCCGCGACTTCACCAACCGCGTCAAGATAGGCGGGGAAGCCTTCGATCTCGTCACCGAGAAAAAGCGCAAGAAGGCGGTGCTGGTCTGGGATTCGTTCAGGAAGGCGAGGGAAGGGCTGCCGGCCGACGCCGGCCTCGCGTACAAGGGCATGCTAGGCGTCATTATGGTCGGCCACAACCGGCTGCTTGACGGCGAGAAGCTGGAGACCATCCTTCGTGTGGCTCCATGGCTGGATCCCGAAGTCGACCTCAAGCGGGACTGGCCGAGGAAAAAGCAGTTCAACGTCAACGACGACCTCGACGGCCTCGTGCAGGTCCTCGACCACGTACTTCAGGTTTCGTACTGGAAACCAAAGAATCCTGAACTCGGTTTCGTCGCGATGTTCACCGACACCGCCGGCACGTACTGGTTCCGGGTCTCCCGCGGCTTCCACACCGCCATCAACGAGAGCGTGGCCAGCCTCGAGTACCTTGTCGACGAGATATCCGAGCTTGCCACGCATGAGCAGAAGGAACACGTCGGCACGCTGTACAGGAAGCTGAGCGAGTTCTTCGCCTAGTTTTCGAGGGGAGGGGCCCGATGCTGCTCCTCCCGGGACTTTTTTAATTGACAGCATGACTTGGGACAGAGCATTATTGCGTAGCCGCCATGCATGACGATCGACCGTATTCTCCCGCCCCGCTTGAACGCCACGCTGATGAGCCGGAAAAGGCCTTGACAGAATTGCCCCCTGAAGGCAAAAGGGTCAAGCGCAGCGACCTTCTCAACCTTTTCAACCTCGTCAACTTTCTCGAAGGCACGGTTTTTGTCAGATTCAGGCATCGCGGTCAAGGCAACATGCTGTTCTTGCAGGCCCACCCCTTGCCGTGCTCTGGCGAGACTCTTGTCTGCCGGTGGATCGCCCCCGGCCTTTCCCTAAAGCGGCTGGATTCATACGACTGCGACAGCCTCGTACTGATAGACGGACACAACAGGGTAAGTGTCGCAGCGGAAGTGCTCAGCATTGATTCTGACGGTGTATCCTTCCGGATACCCGTTTCAGGCTATGAGAACAGCATACGCGCGATGGACCGCCATTCCTGTGAGGGGATTACGGCCCGTATAATACAGGCCGGCATGAGTTTCGAAGGCAGCCTGGAGGATTTCAACGCCGTATCGTTCAGGCTTGAAATCGAGGAGCCTTCATCGGCATCGTTCCGCTGGATCAATGCCGAGCAGCCTGTCATGGCGCTTTTTTCAAGGGGAGCAACCCTCCTGTATTCAGGAGAATGCCTGGTCACGCGCGTTGACAAGGGATACTCGCGGCATCTGTTCGTACTGGCACCGAACTTTACCGGTATCAGGCGGTACAAGGCCAGGGAATACAGGTGCAAGCGGCAGGTCCTTCTTCCTGCGCCCGTGGTTCGCTTCAGGCACTCCTTGACCGACAAGCAGGTATACCTGCAGGTCGAGAACATTTCCGGCACCGGCATCTGCGTCGAGGAGTTCCTCGAGCGCTCGTTCCTTATTCCCGGGATGATCATTCAGGAGCTGAGCCTTGAGATCGCCAACAGCTTCATCCTGAAATGCCGCGCACAGGTCCTGTACCGGAATGTGACCAGAAAAGACGACGAGCGCTATGTCGTACGATGCGGCATCGTTTTCCTTGACCTGCAGCCCGATGACCAGGTTCGGTTGGCAGCCATCATCCACCAGTCCGCGGACAGCAGGCTGCGCGTCTGCTCCAGCGTGGAAATGGACGAACTGTGGCGCTTTTTCTTCGAGTCTGGATTCATCTATCCGTCCAAATACCTGTCTCTGCAAGCCCGCAAGGAAGAGTTCAAGCGCACCTACAACAAGCTGTATCTCGAGAGTTCGTCGATCGCCCGCCATTTCTTCTTCCAGGACAAGGGGCAGATCTTCGGCCACATGTCGATGCTGCGCTTTTATCCCAATTCCTGGATAATCCACCACCACGCGGCTTCGAGGAGCGGTTATGGCCTGGCGGGAGTCGGCGTGCTCGACGAGATGGGCCGTTTCACGAACGACGTGCACCTGCATCCTGGCGCCCACATGGATTACCTCATGTGTTATTACCGTCGCGAGAACCGCTTCCCGAACAGGGTGTTCGGCAATGTAGCGCACGATGTCGCGGACAAAAAAGGCTCCTCGCTCGATGCCTTCGCGTACCTGCATCTTCCGGAGAAACCCGAGGATGAGTCTGAGCCTTTCCAGCTGTTCCCGGCCCGCGATGAGGATCTGCAGGAACTGGCAAGACGCTACGAGTCGATGTCCGGGGGGCTCATGCTCGACGCGCTCGACCTGTGCGCCATTTCTGGAAGCGATACGGGAATCTCGGAGGAATACGCACGCCAGGGTTTCAGACGGGAGCGTCACGTCTTCTGCCTGAAGCACGGCGGCAAGCTTCTGGCAGTTTTGCTTCTGACTATTTCTGACCTTGGCCTCAACCTGTCTAATCTGACCAATTGCATTCACGCGCTGATAATGGAACCTGATCAGCTTGACCCGAAGACACTTTTTTCTTCACTCCATGCATTGCGTGCGCACTATGGCCAAGACGAGCCTCCTGTCCTTGTATTTCCGGAAAACTATCTGGAGCAGCATTCCATCCCCTTTGAAAAAAAATACATTCTTTGGGTCCTTGATACCAGCTATTCTGACGCGTACTTCGACTCGGTCAGAAACACCTTCAAGAGGGCGTCCAATGAACAAGATGCTTGATGGCAAGAAACCATCCGAAGATGCGGCCCTCTACAACAGCAAGATCGTCGACACCTATTTAAGACTCATAAAAAGAAAGTACGGTTATATTGACACCAACAAGCTTCTCTCATGCGCAAACATGGAGTTGTATCAAGTAGAGGACGAAGGTCACTGGTTTACCCAGAGACAGGTCGACTTGTTCCATGAGCAGCTTTCCAAGATGACGGGTAGCGAGAATATATCCCGCGAAGCCGGGCGTTATAGCGCTTCACCGGAAGGCCTTGGCTGGATGTCACGCTATGTACTTGGTTTGGCTGGACCGGCGACGGCTTTTGAGGTGATAGGAAAGCTGGCGGGAAGACTAACCCGGTCGACTCGTTTTGAATCACGGAGATTGAGCA
>CAZNXK010000168.1:0-6800 GCA_964576835.1 uncultured Treponemataceae bacterium
AAGATTGCCAGGCCCCGTGGCGCCCGCATGGCCCGGCGGGAGGCCATCGCGCAAGAGGCCGGCGCGCAGCGCCCGGCATTCAGAGAGCAACTCGGGACCGGCTGCCCTGTGGATGGCTCCGTCGACGCCTCCGCCGCCAAGCAGCGATGAATTGGCGGCATTGACGATGGCATCGCCGCCGAATACGGTGATGTCTCCGACGGCGACGACCAGGCGACCTCCGCCATATGTCCGTACTGTTTCCATGCCCTCGATTATAGCACCATGGCGTGCGGTGCGCATTTGCTGTATCGTCAAGTCTGAGCTGAAAGGATGGGCTGTGCGCTGGGATGGAAAGGGGCTACCGTATATTGAACCGGGCGATGACTTTGCCCAGTGCGCCGGTTTCCTGGCCGATGCGTACGACGACGAGTATGCCCTGTTCGCCTCGATCGAGCCGGATTCCATCGAGGCCGCCGCCCTGGCCACGTTCATGCCCATGGCCGCCCGGCTCGAGACGCCCGAGGGCTCCAGGGCTTTTCTCTTGCCCAAGCTGCATCTGGAGCGCTGCCTCCTCGATCCAATGCTGGTCCACGTGACCAGGACGGCCAGGCGCGAGTCGGCCCGCTATTCGTTCAGCCTGAACGCCGCGTTCCGCGACGTGGCACAAGCGTGCGTCGAGACCCATGGCGGCGACTGGCTCGTTTCCGAACTTGTCGACTCTTTCTGCAGCCTCCACGAAGGCAGGGCCGTCAGGCGCGTCGGGTTCATTTCAGCTGAATTGTGGAAAGTGCGGGAAGGGAGCACGGAGCTGGTGGCCGGTGAGCTGGGGTATCTAATCGGAAAAGCGTACGCGAGCCTCACGGGTTTTTCCCGGGTACCGGGCGCCGGCACGGTGCAGCTGGCGACGCTCGGAGTCGCGCTTGCCGCCGCCGGCGTCCGCGTCTGGGATCTGGGAATGCCGATAGAGTACAAGCTACTGCTCGGCGGCCGTGTGTTGCCCCGCGCCAGGTTCATGACGATACTGGGATGCGCCTACGAAGCGTGCGCCCGTTCGGTACAGGCCGCCATGCTGCCCACGTCGGAAGGGGTAATAGCGCGGACAATCATCGATTCGGCTCCCGTTCGCTTGCATGGCGGCGATTATCGATAGATAATGGTTGCCATCATGCAAAGCCTTTTCGTGCTGTATTCCGCCTTGGCAGTTTTCGGTCTGGGCGTCATGGTCGTCGACCTTTTCGGTGTGTTCGAGCATGCCGGAGCGCCGGATGACTCCGGGCCTGGCGCGGTCGATTCAGGCTCCGCCGACAACGGCGACGCCACGGTTGCAGATGACGATGCCGGTGTTGACGACGACGCGGGCGTTGACGACGATGCGGATGCGGGCGACGATGCGGATGCGGGCGACGATGCGCCGGCGGTCCACCATGCGGGTGGGCGAGGGTCGTACGTCGGATCAGCCGATTCCGGCACAAGGTTGGTAGCCAGGACGATAAGCCTTCTAAGGCTCGGCGTCTACTTCTCCCTCGGCGCCGGTCCCACGGGCCTTTTCGCCCTCCTGACAGGAGTGCATCCATGGTCGAGCCTTGCGTGGAGCGCAGGCGCCGGGTTCTTCATAGCGGTGCTTGCGCGGGCGCTGCGCTCGTTCATCCGCAAAGACCTCGACTCGACAATACAGGCCGCCGAGTTCATCATGGATGTGGCCACGATAACCGTTTCCGTAGCGCCTGGCGCGATGGGCAGGGCCGCGGTCAGGCGCTACGGCAAGGAAACCGAAATTTACGTACGGGCCAGGGATACGGGAGCGGCCATTCCGAGAGGCCATTCTGTCCGCATAGTCGATTTCGACGATGATTGTTATTGGGTCGAACTGGTATAGAGGGCGGTCTCGAATCGCCGGAGGGGTAGGGCCGACATGCTGAGGGAGATTTTTTCAAATGTGCAGGGATTCGTATACGGCGGTCTTGGCGTCGTTGCCTTCATCGTCCTCGTTGCGTTGCTCAAGGCGACAATCAGAGTGGCGTCCCCGGACAGGATCCTCGTGGTCACCGGGCGGAAAACGAAGCGTCAGGGGCGCGAGTTCGGTTTCGCGGTTGACCGCGGCCGGACAGTCGTCATTCCGTATTTCCAGGCGGTCGGTACGCTCGACCTTGGCGTCTTTCCCATCAATGTGCGTATCGAAGGCGTGAACAGCGCCAACGGAATCACGGTGGGCGCGGATGCCACGGCCTGCGTCTGCATCGATGACGACGACGAAGCCATGCTCTACAGTGCCGTCCAGCGCCTGATGGGCAAGGATCTGCGCCAGATACACGACCAGGTCCAGCAGACGCTCGTCGGCAATTTCCGCGGGGCCCTCAACAAGGCGACGCCGTTGCAGGCGATCGGCATGGAAGACAACGCCAACGACGCCAATGACGACAATACCGAGCATGCCGAGCGGGCGCAGTTCCGGGCCGAGCTTTTTGCCGACATCAATTCCGACCTCCGTTCATTCGGCATGAAGGTCGTTTCGGTATCGCTGCAGAAGATATGGGACACTTCGAATTACATCGCCAACCTGGCGCAGAAGACGCTTGCGGAGAAGCGCCGCCAGGTCGAGATCGAGGAATCCAGACTGCAGGCCATCGCCGACCAGGCGGAGAGCGACGCGCGCAAGCGCATCGAGGTCTCGAAAAGCCAGGCGGACGAGGCGATCATCGCCGCCAGGCAGGAGCTGGAGCTGTACCGGAGGGAGACGGCTGGTCTCATCGAAGGCTCGAGGTTGACCGCTGATCAGTCGATTGCCGGAGCCAGAAATTCGGGCGAGGCGGCTGTCCAGGGTCAGCTTGTCGAATTGCAGAAGCTCAAGAACCAGTCATCCGTGACCCTCGTCGCCGCGGCGCGCGAGGAGGAGGCGAGGATAGTAGCCGAGGGCGACCGCGAGGCGGTTTCCATCCGCCAGTCAGCGCGCAACGAGTTGCTCAAGTCGAAGGCGGGGCTCCTTGCTACCTATGGCGACGATGCCTCGAGCGTCATGTTCCTGCAGCAGAAGCTGCCCGCGCTGTTCGAAGCCTACATGGCCGCTACCGCCTCGGGAGCCGTAGACAACCTCGTCGTGATGAATGACGAAGAGGGTTTTTCTGGCGCCGTCAACCGGGGCCCTCGCGCCTTCGCTGACTTTCTGCGCACCTTTGCCGACGCGTTTGGAGTCGATGTGCGCGCCCTGGCCATGCCCGTTTCACCTGACTCGGCTTCGAAAGGAGGACTCCGATGATGGCGTTTGTTGCTGCGCTCGGCGGGCTGGTCGCGGTCACAATACTGATACAGCTGATCACCAACATGAAGATTGTGGGTGGAAACGAGCTTGGCATAGTGACTGGCACGGGCGGACCGAAAGGCTTCAGGACGCTGTCCGGCGGCAGGGCTTTCATCATCCCGCTCCTGCAGCGCTTCAGCAAATTCGACCTGACCCCCATCACCATCGAAGTTGCCGTCGATTCGGCCATCGCGGCGGGGATAGTACCGCTCAATGTCAAGTCTACGGTTTCATTCTCGATAGCGAGCAATGACGCTGGACGGTCTCACGCGGTGACGCGAATCCTCAACCTCGCAGCCAACCGGGACAACCTGACGAAGATCGCCGGTGACATCATCGAAGGACATCTGCGCGACTCTATCGCCACCATGACGCCCGAGCAGGTGATGACGGACAAGGACACTCTCGTCGCCAAGATGATCAATGTCTGCAAGAACGACCTGGAGAACATAGGTCTCGAAATAACGACCATGAATATCGCCGACGTCGACGACCATCGGCTTCCCGGCGTCGAGGAACCCGATCTGTACATGGCGCTTCTGAAACGGATCCAGTCCGCAAATGCCGGCACCAAGGCCCGTCAGGCCCAGGCAGAGGCCAGGGCCGCCAGCGCCGAGCAGGCGGAAGCCCGTCGCGCAGAGACCGAGGTCAAGAACCTGAACAACGAGCTGGAACGCCTCAAGGCCGAAGTTCGCGTGCGACTCGCCCAGGAATCCCAGCGACAGAAGGTCGGCGTCGAGCAGGAGGCCGCGGGCGCCCGTGCCCGCGTGTCGGGCATCAAGGCCGAGCTAGAGGCGGAGAAGCAGAACATCGAGATGCTTAAAAACCGATATCGCGCCGAGATAGCGACGCCAGCGCTTGCCCAGAAGGAGAAATCGATTCTGGAGGCGAAAGCCGAGGTGTCCGGCTGGCGGGAGGTGGCACGTGCCGAGATAGAGCAGCTTGCTGTGACGCTCGAGACCATGCGGACGGCCGGCGGCGAATCCAGGCGCGCGTGGGTGCTGGACAACTTCGAGAAGCTGTTCGGGCCGTTCGCGGCGACTCTGGCCCGTTACCCGGCGGATCACGTCTCGGTGATGACCGGTATGGGGGGCGGCCGGCCGCCAATTTCAGCGATACATCCGGATGCGGTAGCCTCCGCCAGGAACGATGTAGTCGCCGCCGCGCTTGCTGGCGTGACTAGTCCGCTTCCGCGCAAGGGCGGACTCGTGGACGAGGCCAAAAAGGATTGAAAAGGAGTGGTCCAGGCGGTCTTGAAGGTGCCCGCGACAGGGCTGACCGCGGGTCAGGAGCGGGCAAGTCGTGCCTTTTCCCTGTACATGCGACGGTCGGCGGAGGCCAACATCTCCTCGAGGTCGGGATGGACCGGACCCGCCGAACCGACAGACCCGATGCTGGCGGAAAGGGCGACGAGGCTGGAGCCGCTCGAGAATGTCGCCGAGCCGACGACCGCGCGGATCTTGTCGGCGGCGGCGGCCGCGCCGGCTTCGTCGCACTCAGGGAACACGAACGCGAATTCGTCGCCGCCTATCCTGCAGACCACGTCGCATGAACGCAACGTGTCGACGCAAAGCCCGGCCGTCAGTCTAAGCGCCTCGTCGCCGGCCTGGTGGCCGTAGCGGTCATTTATTTCCTTGAAACCGTTCATGTCCATGACGGCCAGTCCGATTGGACGAGCGTGCCTCCTGGCGCGCTCGAGCTCCACGGCGGCCAGCTCGTAGAAGCGCCTGCGGTTGGGAAGCCGGGTAAGTTCGTCGGTCGATGCCAGCTCTTCCAGCTTTTCCTGCAGGAGTTCGCGCTCGGTCACGTCGATGAACGTGTGGATCTCTCCAAGCAATTTTCCTCTGGTGTTGCAGACCGATGAACAATGAGTCTCGAAGCGACGGTCCGCGCCGGCGCTGTCAGGGATCGATATTGTTTCCCCTGCGCCGTCGCATGCAGCCGTAAACTCCCGCCGCGCGTGCCCTGATATTATCGCAGCAATAGTATGGTCACCCGCAATTCCGGACAGTTCGTCGAACAATTCTTCCGCAGACTTGTTGTGGTCGATGATGGAGCCGCTGTCGTCGACGACCACCGCGGCGTCGCGCATCTGCTCGAAGATCAAATCTCGGGCGAGCGGCTTGATTTCGAAAAGCCTGAATCTAAAAAAGCCAGCGGAATAGAAAGCCGCGGAGACTGTAAAGGCTATGGGCGTGATGTCCATCCCGGCGGGTGTCAGCCCCGCCAGATAGATGATGTTGGCAAGGATGGGCGCGAGCGATCCTGCGAGCATCAGGACTACCTGACGGCGGCGGTTGGGTTTGCCATATCTGGCGGCTTTCAGGAACATGACTATCCCGTAGAGGAATATGCCGTAGATATAGACGATGTTTACCCAATACCACGGTCCTTTACCGAACGAAAGGATCGTGAGGCCGGAAACGGTCGTGATTGAAGGCATCTTGTAGAGCAGTTCGTGATAGGGGATGGTTGCCGCTATGCTGACGGTCAGAACCGGGATTATGGAGACCAGCGTAAGGAGTCCGGGCGGCGGGCGATCCGCGCCGCTGAAATCCCGAATGACGAAGAACATCGATACGGCGACAGAAACCAATCCGAAGTATTCGAAAGCGACGCAGAAGAGCACGCCGCCCAGGCTGGGCTGAAGCAACTCGGCCGTGTAGAAGGCGGCGTATACGGCGGCTGAGGCGCACAATGCGGAGAAAGAATAGAATCGCCCCTTGGACCTGGCCCGGAGCAAGACCATCATGCCCAGGAACAGGCATGCGATGAAAGATACCAACAGGGCCGCGATTACTATCGCTTTCATCAGCGTATGTACCTGCACCTTCTGCAAGAAGCATAGAACCATGGAGCTATAGGTGCAAGGGCAATCAGGAAGCCTCTAGAAGCGGTACGTGAACCTGCCGCTGATCGAGGCGGGACCGGAGTTCGAGAACTCCGCTTTCCTGAAGCCGTACAATACCGCGGCATCGATGTCCGAATATCCGGAGCTCGATTCCAGGAGGACGTCCTCGAGCCTCGGAATACCGCTCGGCCCTGCCTGGGATACCTTGAACAAGACCTCGACAGGCTTCAGGTATTTACCGGACTTGTACTCCGCTTCCTTGAGGCTGTAGCCGGCGCCCTCGAGCATCGTCCAGAGTTCGGGTCTGGCGTCGTACTCTGGTTGTCTATTGCCCTTAAGTTGCCAGTTCCCTTTCTGGTTCTTCGCATACGAAGCTTCGAACACGGCCTTGCGCTTGGCCGCGGTTCCCTGAAGCCCGGCGAGGTCCGGTATCGCGTCATACAACGAGGGCGACAGTTCGAACGGCAGCGGCATGAACAGCACGATGGGGATGTAGAGGCTGCGTCCTGCCTTGCCGGAACTGGAGTCGAAGGTCATGTCGTACGAGTTGCCGTTCTCCGATCCTCTGAGCACGACCGGGGCCGGCGGCGTCGAGGCGCTCGCGGCCGCGACGGGGGCCGGAACGGAAGGCGGCTTGGCCGGTACAGCCGGTTTTGGGCCCGCGGCGGGTTT
>CAZNXK010000169.1:0-6775 GCA_964576835.1 uncultured Treponemataceae bacterium
GTAAACCCGGCCCGTGAATCGGCCGGCGCGCCAGCGTCCGGCCAGCGTTGTGAACCCGGCCCGTGAATCGGCCGGCGCGTCAGCGTCCGGCCAGTGCTGTCGGGACAGTCCCGCCGTTGACCTGCGCGCGTAGCCGCGTCAGGTCGAACGACGGGCGGCAATTGCGGCCCTGAAAGGGTCCGCAATTGCCTATTTCTCTGATAGGCTGAATACCCCGTCCCAGTCGGGCGCAGGAGCCTTCTTGATGAAGACTTCGCATTTCTTGATGTATGATTTCGCGGGCCCGTCGTCGGGCCGCTCGGCCGAGAGGGCTGAATACATCGTGTGCGCCTGCTTCCAGTCCCGCGCGTCGAACGCCTCGTGGGCCAATTCGAACCTGCCAAGGAAATCGAGCAGGTCCGGGCTGGCTTCCGACTTGAAGTCGAGGAGCTCCCATAGCTGCACCGGCGTGTTGATGCCGACCACGCGGACCTGGTCGAAGCGGCGTACGAGGAATTCGTCGCCGGTCTCCTTGTAGGTGGCGTCCGACATCAGCATCCAGCTGCCGTACTGTTTGTTTACGCCTTCGAGGCGGGCCGCGAGGTTGACCGCGTTCCCCATCATCGTGTAGTTCATTTTCTTTTCGGTACCCATATTGCCGACGACCATGTCGCCGGTATTGAGCCCGATGCGCGTGATGAGCGGGTTCGGCGCCGAGCCGTCGGCGAGGAACCGCGCGTTGAGCTCCGCCTCCTTGCGCTTCATCATGATGGCCGATCTGCAGGAGAGCGTCGCGTGCTCCTTGAAGTCCACCGGCGCGCCGAAGAACGAGATGATGGCGTCGCCTTCGTACTTGTCTATCGTGCCCCGCTGCTCGAGGATGATGTCGCTCATGCCGGACAGGTAGATGTTCAGGAGCTTGACCAGCTGCTCGGCGTCGATGGCCTCGGATATGGTCGAGAACCCGCGGATGTCGGTGAACATCGCGGTCATCCACTTCTTCTGCCCGCCAAGTTTGAGCATGCTGGGATCCTCTATCAACTCGGCGATCACGTCCTCGGACAGGTATGTACTGAAGGCCTTGTGGAGGAAGCGCTTGTCGCGCTCGGCTCCTATGAAGTCCAGCGCCTCGCGGACCACGACGGCCACGGTCATGGCCAGTGCCGGGCCGAGCGGTCCCACGAAGAGACCGGTGCCGGCGAAGGCGGCGTAGCTCCCGGCCAGCATGGCGATGACGCTGCCGAAACCCATGGCCGAGCGGACGCCGGCCGTGAGCCTGCCGATGCCCACGATGATGAGCGGAGTAAGGATGAAGGATGCCAGGACGCTGATCCACGGGCTGGCCGCCCGGAGGAAGGACCTGGACAGGATGGTGTCGGCCACGGCGGCGTGCGTGCCGACGTTGATGTATTCGCCGTGGAACGGATTGACGCCGAAATCGGTAGTCCCCGTGCCCACCCATCCGACGATGCAAATCTTGTCCTTGACGGCGCTTGAGACGATGGCGCGCGTCTCGTCCATGGCCGCGAGTATCGAAGAAAGGGCTGCCGCGTTGCCGCTTACCCGCCCGGCTTCCGCCCTGATCTCCACGGCGGAGTCGGGTGACGATGCCGCCGCGGTTTCCGACGCCGCAAGCAGCTTGTCCGCGGCGCCCGAGCCGGTGAACGCCGACGCGGCGGCCCTGATTGCCGCCCGCGCCTCGAGGTACCTCGAGAAAGCGCCTTCATCGGTGGCTTCTATAGCCGTGTGCCTGGAAACGTCCGCCTCGTCCATCAGGCCCTGCGCCGACTGCAGCCCGACGTAGGCCTGGCCAAGGCTGCCTTCCGCGTCGGGGTAGAGCCACGCTTCGGATGATGCCAGCGCCATAAGCGCGTCGTCGAGTTGTCGTTCGAGTTCGTCCAGTCGCGAAAGGGCGTAGAACGACAGGTGGGGCTTGAAGCTGTCCCAGTAATCCGCCCTGGGCCAGTCTATGAGCATGGAGCCGGATGAATCCAGCGGAATAGTCAGGTCGCCGGATGTGCCGTCCGGGAAGGTGGCGCCGGCCAGCTTGATGCGACCGGCTTCGATGGTAAGCGCGGGTTTTCCCAGCAAGTCCATAAGCGGAGCGACGACGAGCTGAAGGTACCAGCGTCCGTCTACCTTCCTTGCCAGCTCTATCCTGCGGCGCACGCCGTCGGAATCGATGAGCACGTTGGTGAAACCCGCGCCTTTAGCCGCCTCGAGGACGGGCCTGATGGGAGCCAGGATGTCCACCGCGCCCCCGCGGTCCGCCTTGGCAGTCTCGGCGGCCGGATAGGAGAAGCCGCTCCACAGATCCTTGCGCCGCGCCTGTTCGCCTTCGAGCGGCATGAGCTGCAGGTTCAGCGTCGTCCACGCGGAACCGAAGAGGGCCATGGCCTTTCCGAGGTAGGCGTCGTTGTCGCGGGCGAGCCCCTTCGTCTTTTCAAGCAGGCTGTCGCGCTCCGAGGCGATGAGTCCGGACAGCTCGCCCGCGTACGCGGTAGCGTCGTCACGCCCCAGCTGCCCGCCTATCACCGCCGACAGCAGGTCTGTCGTGTTCGACGCGATGTCGCCGAAGCTCCGCTGGAAATCGCGGGGCAGGCCGCGCTGGTAGTAGTCGACGTCGACGCCGCTCGGGCTGGCCTCGATGTATTCTATATCGAAGACGAGGGACCGGGCTCCGAACTCCTTGAGCCTGAGCATGGCATCGCCCATGTAGGAACGCGGCCATGGCCAGACGCCTACCTGGGCAACGGCGCGGTCGTCGACGTCGAGGAGCAGCAGGGCATCGGTCCTGGGCCGGTCGGGCTTGAGCCCGAGGAAGGTGTCGTACAGGCGCAATTCCACGTTGCGGAATGGAGCGAATAGATATAGTAAAGAAAAAATAGCCGCGGATACCAGCGGGATGATGGCGTGTCGTCTCTGCATCCTCATATTTGCGCTCCATAACTTTGTGAATGGGCTGGAGTCGTAGTATAGTTCCGGGTAAAGCTCGATACAAGGAATGCCCATGAAGAAAGTACTGGTTGCCGCCCTGGCCTTGCTGACGCTTTGTTCGGTTCAGGCCTTCGCCCAGTCCGGCGCGGAAATAGACCTGCTCCTTGCGACGGACGAAGTGAGCCTGTCCCTGGCGGCGCGCTACGTGCTGCCGGCCGCCGACATCCTGCCCGCGGACGCCACGCCAGAAGCGTCCTTCGCGGCGGCGAAGGAAAAGGGGTGGCTTCCCGCGGACGCCGAGCCCGACGCGCCCGTCAGGTTGTCAGCGCTTTCATTCCTTATTGCCAACGCCTTCGGGATGAAGGGCGGGGCCATGTATTCCATCGCTCCAGGCCCGCGTTACGCCTACCGGGAACTGGTGTATCTTCGCGTGATCCAGGGAGCGAGCGATCCCGCCCAGACAGTCAGCGGGGAGCGGCTCATGCGCATACTCGGCCGCGCCCTCGACAGGCAGGGGGGCGAATCATGAGGCGCGCTGCCGTTCGTTTTGTGATGCTGGCCGCAGTCTTGCTGGCCGCGACGGGTGGCGCCTGGGCGCTGGATTTCGGCAGCCTCGTCGGCCTGACTCCTTCCTACGGCGACGACGGCCTTGGATTTTCCGCCGGCCTGACCCCGTGGATGTCGGCGGCCTTGGGCGGTGAATCCGAACTGTACCTGTCGGGCTCGTTTTCGGTCGATCTTGCCGACGGAGAATGGACCTTCGGCTTCGCGCCAGAGCGGACGGAACTGATACTGCGCCCCGTCGCCGGAACGGAAATCCGCGCGGGGCGGATACGCTACTCCGACGGCGCGGGCCTGGCCCTATCCGGCCTCTACGACGGCTTCAGCGCGCAGACCATATTCGGCGGCGTCAATCTCAGGCTAGGCGCCTTGTACGGCGGCCTCCTGGACAAGGAAAATTCCGAGCTGCTGCTGTCGGGAGCCGATGTCGCCGATTACGCCGACGACTCGGTGCCCTTCGCGCCTAGGCGCCTGGTGATGGCGGCCGGCGCCTCGTTTCCAGGCGCCATCAGCTGGTTCGCCGACGCGCTGGCCCAGTTCGATGCGCGCGGCTCGAACGCCCTGCATTCTCAATACCTGGTTCTCGGCGCCGACGGCCAGCTTTCTCCGGCGCTGGCGCTCAACGCCGCGATGGCCGGCTCCGTGGTGGAGGAAGCAGGCTTCGATCCCGCCTTCTCGCTGGCCGCGGCCGCCGAGCTCGGCTGGATGCCCTCCGGCGGCTGGCGCGACCGGGCGTACATGAGCCTTCGATGGGCCACCGGCGACTATGGCGCGTTCAATCCCTACCTGTCTGTCAACGCCATTCCGCAGGGCAAGGTGTTCACGCCGCGGCTGGCGGGATTGTTCATTGGCCGGCTCGGATATACAGCCCGCGTCGGTGAAACGTTGTCCGCCGATCTGCAGTCCACAGCCTTCGTCAGAAGCGTCAACGGCGGACCCGCCGACTCGGGAATCGACCCTGCCTCGGACTCGGTCTGGCTCGGCGCCGAGGCCTACGCCTCCGTCCGCTGGGCGCCTGTGTCCGACGTCAATCTTTCGTCCGGCCTGGGCCTGTTCGTTCCGGGCGCCGCCTTCCTTGCGGACGAGCCGCTTCGCTGGCTCGTCTCCCTGGCGCTGGTGGTATCGCTATGACCTACAGGAGCACATCGATGAAACGCATGGCACTCGCCCTCTGTATCCTGCTCGCCGCGGCCGGCGCCTGGGCGGCCGAGACGCCCCTGGCGACGATAAGGGAATTCACCGGCAAGGTCGAGGTGATGGCGCCCGGCGGCGCCTGGAAGCCCGCAACCAAGGGCATGGCGCTGGCAAAGAACACCGCGATATCCACCGGCTTCAAGAGCGTCGCCGTGCTGACGCTCGGCTCGTCGATCCTGACGGTCAAGCCGCTGACCAAGCTGTCGCTGGAGGAGATAGTCAAGCTTGAGGGCAGCGAGCAGGTCAAGCTGTACCTGTCCGCAGGAAGAGTCAAGGCGGCCGTGTCCGCGCCTGCCGGCGGTTCAACCGACTTCAGCGTCAAGAGCCCGAGCGCGACCGCATCGGTGCGAGGCACTGGTTTTGATTTTGACGGGGCCAACCTGGCCGTGACCGAGGGTGTCGTCGTCTTCGTCGGCGCCAACGGACAGGCCGTCCAGGTGCCCGCGGGAGCCCTAAGCTCGATAGGAGCCGGCGGCGCGTCCAGCGTGCCTCTCTCGGAGGCCATCGCCGCGCTCGCGCCCCTCCTGCCCCCTGGCGTCGATCCCGGTTCCTTCGGCTCGTTGTCGGAGGCCGCCAACGCCGTCATCGCGGCTCTGTCGGCCGGCGGCGTCGACGTCGTCATCCAATGGTGACCGGTATGAAGCGGTCGCATCATGGCGGTCAATCCGCCCGGAGGGGAATCATGGTCAAGCGCTCCATAGGTTTATTGATGTTCGTAGTCATAGCGGCGCTGTCCGCCTGCGCTCCGTTCTTGTCCCAAAGCGGACAAGGCGAAATCCAGCTTTTCCTGGGCAACCCGCCCTCATCGCGGGCCCTCTCCGATCCGCCCTTCGCCGAACTCCCGCTGTTCTCGTCATTCACCATCAAGGTGAGCGGCCCGGGAATGGAGCCCGTCGAGTTCACACTCGACGGCAGCAAGACATCCTTTACCGCCATGGTCCCCGGCGGCAGCGACCGCGTTGTAGAGCTATACGCGCCGGTCGACTGGGACGCGACAGCTATAGCCTATCCTGTCAACGTCGCGCTCATGCCAACGCTGGTGAAAGCGTACAGCGCGACGGCGAACGTCGATGTAGTTCCCGGGCAGCGCGTGACCGCGGTGCTCAGGCTGGAAGTCGCGGAGACGAAGATACTGTTGCCGGACGCGTTCTCCTCGTCCCTGACGTACGTCGCGGACAGCCTGCATCCATCGAGCGCCCCGACGTCGACCGCCCTCCCTGCGTATTCGAATACCGATTATGAGTTCGACAGGTACGGCAGGCTGTTCTATACGACGGGGACGGTGTATCTAGCCCAGAACGAGGCCGACTTGGTCCCCGTATCATTGGCTTTCAGCGGCGACGACCTTGCCTATGACCGCGGATCGGATATCCTGTACGCTTGGTACGACGGCGACGGAACGACCCTGTACGGCTACGATTACGGCTCGGAATCGCCGGCCGCATACCAGGTAAACGAACCTTCCGGGTACACGTTCAGCGCCGGCAGCGTGGCCGTCGACGCGCAGGGCTACCTATACGCTCCTCTATATCAAAGCTTGAGCTCGTCTGACGGTATCGGAAAGATTTCCATCGGAGCCCCCTCCGGAGGTTTCGCCGCCGCGCAGGTCCTTGCATTCCAGCCCTTGGCGGTCCTTGACCTGGAGTCTCCGCTCGAAATCCGCGACATGACGGTCAAGGATGAGAGACTGTACGTGCTGGCTGGCCAGAATGTGGGATATGGTGTGCCGCATCATGGCAAGCTGGTAGAAATCGATCTATCATCGCTCCTAAAAACACGCGAACTGGGCTGGACGAGCGCCGATTATCCCACGGACCCGGCAACCCAGCTGTACGGACCCCAGCGCTTCATCGCCCTCGCTCCGAGGAAACTCATCGTCGCCGACGAAGGCTCGGACGGATCCGGCGATGTCGACCGGGTAGTCGAGTTCGACCTTGAATCATGGACTATCAGCGATATCGGGTTGGATGGAGTAGTTACTTTCTTCAACTCATACGCTTGCTAGATTGTTGTGCGGATTCTATTCCAGACCAATGGTTCAGCCGGCTCCGGCCACATCGTTCTGGGCCTGTCGATCGCCAACGCCTTGCGGCGCTCGGGGCTG
>CAZNXK010000170.1:0-2307 GCA_964576835.1 uncultured Treponemataceae bacterium
AGAAGGAAGAGAAGATCAGGTACATCTTCCAGAAATTCGTGCCGCAGGAGCTGATAGACCAGTTCTTCCAGAATCCGGAAGCGATGCTTATTGGCGAGAACCGGGAGCTTGCCGTGCTCTTCTCGGACATCCGCTCGTTCACGACGATATCGGAATCGATGGAACCCGACGATCTGGTCAACTCGCTCAACCGTTATTTCGGATCGATGGTCGACATCATCATGAATCGCCACGGCGTCATCGACAAGTACATAGGCGACGCCATCATGGCCTTCTTCGGCGCTCCGGTGAGGCACGACGACGACGCGGCCTCGTCCGTGCTGGCCGCGATGGAGATGACCGAGGCGCTGGACCGCTTCAACGAGCGGCAGCGCGAGCTGGGCAAGCCCGATTTCAAAATCGGCATTGGCATCAATTACGGCAAGGTGACCGTGGGCAACATCGGTTGCGACAAGAAGATGGACTACACCGTGATCGGCGACACCGTTAACCTCGCCTCGAGGCTCGAGGGGCTGACAAAGCTGTACCACCAGCCGCTCATATTCTCGGAATTCCTCCATGAGCGCATCAAGGGGGACTTCCCGTGCCGCCTCCTGGACACGGTCGCCGTCAAAGGCAAGACAAAGGGAGTGCGCATATACACCGCGCGCCGCGAACTGAGCGCGGAGGCAGCCAAGGCATGGGCTACGCACGAGGAGGCTATGGCCGCGTACGGCGCCAGGCGCTTCCACGAGGCGCGGGACCTGTTCCGCTCGGTGACCTCGACGCTCGGTCGTGACGACTACGCGTCCACCTCGATGTCCGCGCGTTGCGACCGCTACGCGATCGACCCGCCGCCGGACGACTGGGACGGCGTCGAGGTCCTGCACGAAAAATGAAGCTGAAACCGTTTACCCGGGTGCGGCCAGTCGTCTCCTTCGCGCGGATCGCCGCTGTGGCCCTCCTTGCGGCTGTCGCGGCATTCCCCGCCTTCCCGCAGGACGCAGGGGTCGATGCGGAGGCGGAGGAGGAGTCGCAGGCGGCGCTGCGGGACTCGGTCTCGGTGGCGGTAATCGCGACCGACGGCGAGGCGTCGACCTTTGCCCGGGCCCTGGCATCCGCGCTCGTCAGGGGCTTCGTATCGGCGGGCTTCCGGTCGGTCGAACTGTTTGGTGGAGCCACGGAAGCCTCGTCCACGGACATCAAGGTGGCCAGGGGAATCCGCAAGGCCAACGGCACCCGGTGGGTCGCGATAGCCCGCTGCGCCATAGAGCAGCGGCGCCTGGTATGGCGCGCGACCGTCTTCGACTTCATCGACGGCGCCATGGTGGCCGGGTCCTCGCAGGCGGCCTTCGCGGGCCTTACCGCCCTGCCGCTGATAGACGCGAGCGCGGCGGAAGCGGTCGCGGCGACACTGGCCCTGCGCGAACGCAAAAAGCCGGGCAAACCCATCGAGTACCGGCTCCGCTTCAGCTCGCGGGACGACGGAGCCCTGGTTTCCTTCGGCACCGGCGATGACGCGCGTCAGGCCGGCGTGATAGAGGACGGCAGCCTTGTCGCTCCCTTCGTGGCCTTCAGGGAGGGCGACCCGGTGGTCGTCTCGATGTCCCGTGACGGATACTGGCCGCGTACGGCCGTATTCAGCCCGACCGGCGCGGCCGAACCGATCAGGCTGCCGGCCCTGATGCCGAAGACCAGGCGGGCGCTGTCCTTCGGCATGGAGACGGCGAGGCTCTCTGGCGCTTCTGCGGACTACCGCCATTACCTTGCGCCCGATTCGATTTTCCTGCGCGCGAGGGACTCGCTGTGGCTGCAGTATGCATATACCGCAGGCTCCGTCCCGGTCATCCACGACGAACTCAGGCTCGGCGTCGGCGCCTACCTCTTTACGCCCCATTATTCCCGCTTCCGCTTCGCGGCGGGCACGGGCCTCTCGGGCATAGCGACGTGGGTACCGCCGTCCGACGCGACGCCCAACCTGTACTTCGACCTGTCGCTTGACGCGCTGTGGCTGTCGTTCGAATGGCACACGCCCGCCTGGGCCGCGTTCCTGGAACAGCGCGTCTCGTACTCGTTCGGCGCCGACGCGGGCCTCTTGCGACGTGGATGGTGGAAGTCGGAAAACGGCCCCTTGGGGCTGAGCGCCGGGGTGATGTTCAAATGGCCATGAAAAAGTCGACGAATCCGCTCGCGCGTGCCGCCATCGCCGGCGCCGCGCTATTCATCGTCGCCGCGTTCTCCACCTGCGATTTCCTGACCTCCGACGTCTTCCCGCGCTGGCTTTCCTACGTTGAGGCAAGCGTCGACTTCCGTTCCATAGCGGTGGCC
>CAZNXK010000170.1:2317-6684 GCA_964576835.1 uncultured Treponemataceae bacterium
GCCATCGAGAACCTCGAGTTAGCGCCGTACGTCGTAGGCGCGACGGACTACTCGAAGGTGCTGGTGTTCGCCACGGGGAACAGCGCGGCGAGGCTGTTGCTGCTCGAACCGGAGACGTTGGAACATTCATTCACCCCGCCGCCACTGACCTTTTTCAACCGTACGCTCGCCTCGGTATCGAACGGATTCCTGTGCGGGACGCAAATCGTCGATCCACAGAATCCCGGCAACGCCCCTTCGGCCTCTCCCGCCTGGACAAACGCCACGTCCGTCCGCGTATTCAGGGTAGGAAATCCCGGAACGGGCTTGAACTATGTTGTGGATCCGACTTCTTCATTGGTTGCTGAATTTGAGGAGTATCCCTCGGCATGGGGCGCCGCAACGGAGTCTATCTCCCGGAATTTCGATTCCGTGGTCGGGAATTATTCCCTCCTCGACGCCGACCATACGAACGGCTACAGCGTGCTCGCGCGGCGTCACAGCGACGGCCAAGGTTACGCCGCGTCCTTCCCGGCAGCCGGCGATTTCTGGGCCGGCGGAACCGTGTTCGATTCGGCGACCGCGGTCAGGACCGGCCCCTTCCCGCTCGCCGACGACCAGACGTGGCTGACCGCGGACGGTCCCGTGGCCTACTACCGCGCGGATAAAGGCGTGAACCGCATCGTGCGCTACGAATGGGGAACAGGGGATTTCACGCTCGGGACGCCGAGCACGGAGACGGATTCCCTGATATTCGACGAAGACGACATCAGGATCCTCTCGTTCGACCCTACCGGGACGTGGTGGTTCATATATGACCGCGTCTCGGGCCGGCTGTACAAACTGCGGACCTGGTGGAAATGATGAAGCATCGATATCACGGGCGGGCCTTGCCCTTCGCGTTCTGCCTCCTTGCCATCATCGCGGTCGTGCCGCGCGCTGTTTTCGCGGACGACGAGGGCATCCGGGTGATGGCGCGGTCTACCGGCTCGGGCAGGGCGGCCGACCAGGTCGCCTTCGCCGCGGCCCTGGCCAGGGCACCCAGTCTCGACGCCATCCTCATCGCGCCGGTCGGGTCGGACATCGTCGAGCTGGCGTCGCGGGCCTCCTGCGCCCTCGCCATAGACGTGACGAGCGAGTCGCTGGCATCGGGTGATGCCCGTTCGTCCTGGCGCATCCTCGACCCGCTGACCGGGGAAGTACTCGCCAAAGGTGTCGTCGAGGGCCCCGAGCCGACGGAACGCGACCTGGCCGAGTTCTGGTGGATAGCGGTGGCCGACGCGGCCGAGGCTGCGCTTCCAAGAGTGAAGAAGACCCTTGTGCGAATCGAAGGCCACCCGGGAACGGTCATCACCGGACAGGCGGGCAAGGACCGCGGCGGATTGTCCGAGGTGGACCTGGTAATCCCCGATTCGGGCTTTCTCGAGATTCCCCTGCGCGTTCCAGGCACCTATCCGTGGCGGGCCACATCCGCGGGAGCCTACCCTGAGCGCGGCTATTTCGGAGCCCTCGAGCAGGGAGTCTCGCTCGGCATCCCGAGGCGGCCCATCCGCCCGTGGTCGCTCGAGGCGGGGCTGTACATGGGGCAGTTCCCCGATTTCTGGGCGATCAGGTCTTTTAGCGAAGACCGCTGGTTCGTGCGCGTCGGTCTGACGCAGTTCCTCACGGGCCTCTACCTGGTCGACGAGGAATACGGCGCCGAGACGCCGCCGGCGTTGCTGTCGCTGCCCCTCGTCCAGCCCGGAGTCGGCTTCGGCGGCTACCTCCTGCCCAGGGACGCGTATGTCAGGCCGTACTGGAACCTTGGCGCTTTCGTGCGGTTCATCTTCATCAAGGGCATCAGTCCCAGGTTCGACACGGTGGCGCCCTTGGGCACTTCGGCTGCCCTGGGAGGCGAATGGGCCATCAGCGCTCGGACAGCGGTATTCTTGGAGTTCGGCGGAGCCTTCTATCCGTTCTGCGACGGCTTCCTCATGGCCGCGAGCCGCGGCGACAGCGACAGCGGCCCCATGTGGACACTCCGAGGCGACACGTGGTTCCTCGAGCTTCCCGTGATGCGACTTGGCGCGAGGTTCACGCTATGAAAAACGATTACAGCCGTTACCCAAGCGCCATGCTCGCCATCCCTGTCGTCGTTCTGGTCGCCGTGTTCGCGGCATCGTGCTGGCACCCGACCTTCGACCCCGGCGTCTCGGCGTCGGAGATCACCGTCAAGAAACTGGGCGCGCCGACGCTGTACTTTTCAATCAAGGACGTCCAGCAATACGGCATGGACGAGGCGTGGTTCCTGCCGCCGATGACGGATATGCCGACATCGGGCTCGCTGGTTTCGGACACGGGCGGCAGCATCGATTTCAAGCAGGTCTGGATCGACGCGTTCAATCACTCCGGATCGATCAGCACGACGAGCGGCTTCAATGCGGACAACGCCTTCGGTGATGCCTATCTGGTACATTCGACTCCCAACGGGAATGCGGAGGTGTTCATTGCGTCGGACACCACAACAGGCCACTACCTTGACTGGACGACCAATCCCACCACCCCCATACCGGCGACGATTGGCCCTTTCGGCATCGGAGCGGTCGCTCAGGCAAATGTCAACATGGCTTCGCTGGCGTGTTTTGTTTATCAAGGGGCAAGCGATCCGCGATATACAATCCTCACATGGAACGCGGGAGCGCCGGCCTTCGTCGCACCTGCCGCGTTCACGTTCTCCGCCGCCTCGCAGGTCGCTGTACCGGGGAAATTCCTGGCTACCTCTATATGGCTATACCTGTCGTGCGGCCTGACCGATGGCTCGCGGGTCATATTCCGTTGGGTCAATCCTCCTGCCGCGTCGGAGCCTGCCGTCTACCCGGAAGACTTCGGCCCCCTGATCGGCGCCCTATCGGACGGCCGCCTGCTCGCGGAGGAAAACGGCATCATCAGCGTGCTCGATGCGGACCTCAACAGGTCGTTCAAGTTTCCCGCCGGAAAACTTCGTTTCGTGCATGAACGCTATGACAATACCGATGTGCCGCCGCGCATGAAAACGGTATTTACGCGGACGCTCTATGCCAGGTACAACAACGAGCACGACACGGGTAGCCTCCAGGTCGAGGTCTACGAGATACCCACCGCGGACCTGGCCAACCTGGCCGATTGACCATCCAGCCCGGCAGGGCAGCTACCTGAAGGTTTGCCGCACCGATCCGAGAAACTCGAGCATCGATTCGTTGCCCTTGAAGCGCTTCTCGAGGTCCTGGAAATACCGTTCCCTTGTCGCGGCGTCTCGTATGCGGGCGGCCCCGTCGACGATGTCGACCGCGTTGAACAGCACTTCCTTCTGCCCGGCGGCCTGGAAGGCGGCAAGGTAACGCGCTATCCGGTCGCGCATGCCCGGCATCGCGGAGGCGACCGCGGGACCGGACAGGAACGAGTCAAGCTGGGCTCGGGCCTCCACCAGGGCCAGGTCGCCGCCGCGCGCCAGGATGGCGTCCTCGTCTGCGCCGTAGGCGCGGTAGGCGGAGGCTACGGCCTCGTAGCGCATCCTGGCCGTCTCGAGCTCGGCCTCGAGCCTGGACTTTTCCTCACGGAGCGCTGCCAGCTCGGCGGCCGGGGCAGTACCCGTAGCTGCGGCCGTGCCTGCCGCCGGTTCGGGGATGTCGTTGCGGGCCGCCGCCAGGCGCGACTCCAGCTCCGTTATGCGCTCGGCGGCCCTGTCCCTGGCTTCCTGGAGAGCGGCGACGAGTCCGCCGCCCGCCTCGCGCAGCCCCTCGACCGCCCGTGGCGACTGGCCGGCGGCGGGATATTTGGCAAGCACCGTCGCATAGCCCTGGATCGCCTCGATGTATCGGCCGGCCGACAGGTCGGCGGCCGCCGCCCTGAACGGCACGCCCGCGGAGGCGGTATCGGAGGTCTTGCGGGCAGCGTCCGCTTCCCTGGCTCCGGCGGTCTTGACGAAAGAATAGACCCGGGAGGCATCTCCAGGCCCGAGCGGCAGGTTCGCGAACAACCGGGCAAAGGCGGCATCGAGCGCCTTCTCGTCACGCGCGGCGGTTTCCACCGCGCCAAGCGCGCTCTTGGCATCGGCGGCGGCCGCCGCCTGGACGGCAAGCCTCGTCGCCTCGAATTCGGCGACCTTCGCCTCGAGCAGGACCTTTCCGTCGCTTTCGACGAAGGCGCCGGCTTCCTTCAGTTCATTGGTGGCCGAGAGGGCCCGGCGGTAGGCTTCTCCGGCCGCGACCGGATCACCTGCCGCTATGGCCGCGCGGGCCCGCTCTACCTCGTCGCGCACGACTGCCAGCGCGTCGAGGGCGGCCGAAACGCGTGAGGTATCGGCGGTGGCCTTGCTTCGCTCGGTGTTGATGGAACGTTCTATGAGGTCGACCGCGAACAGGTCGAGTTCC
>CAZNXK010000171.1:0-6599 GCA_964576835.1 uncultured Treponemataceae bacterium
GGGGGGCGACTCCCATCGGGCGCTAATAACAGGCCCGCCTATCGGCGGGTCTTTGCATTTGAAAGCTACGGGCGCCAGATGGGAGTCGTATCGCAGTTCGCCGAAGGCGAACACGTTCAATGACATTCCTTGCGATGCGGCGCGTAGCGCCGGTTTCCCGGCGACCGGAGAAAAGACTATCGTGACTGCTCCAGGACTGGCGTAGATCGTCAAGGGAAGCGACTTTTCGAACCGCGCGATAGCGTTGTGCATCGCGGCCAAGCACGCAGACGGAATCCCGTTCTACCGTGTCGAGAACATCTTTGCGCGTTCAAGACCCGATATCAGCAGGGCGACCTTGTCGAAGTTGACGATGAGGCCCGCAATGCGGATCTCGCCGGTAATCGAGGCGATGAATCGGGATCTTGAGCACAACGGCGCAGATCGTGGTCCATTGCGACTCGTGCTCGCCTAGCTGCTCGCCGACCAACCGAACGGCCCGCTCCCGAACCTCGGATGAAAATCCTGATTTCTTTGCCCGTGACCGTATCCTCTAAAAATATTCCGACCAGATAATTGGCTATCGCCGTGTAGTTGCCGTACCAACCGCCGTTCGAATGGAAACCCCAGACCGGAGCAGTCGGAAAAGGGCGGCCCATTGAATCGAACTGTACTCCCTCTGGCTGAACATCGGATGATACGCATAACCGGGAGCCAGAGGAGTATCTTGACGCATTCCGTATCCCTTCCTCAAGAATCCTGAACAATTGAAAGAGTTCTCCGGATGAGAGCCGGGTCTTTTTCTATTTCCGATTCATCCATCTCGAGTGAAGTGATTACTTCAGCGAAGATGCGCGTCCAGTGTTTTCAAGCTCTAGCCCTAAAGCGAAGAGGTCCCGCATCACCGTGTCGTGGAGTTCGTCCTCGACTCGCCGTCGTTCTTCCTCTTGAGCAGCTTTTTGCGAGGCTCTCTGGTGGCTGCTCGCGGCTTCCCATTCCAGGTAATGGTTCACCGTCGTGTAAAAGACCGCGATCGCGACGGCGCAAATCGTTCGCAGAGTTTCAACCCGCAAGCTGAACCGTCCAAACGGAATTCGTGGATCGATGAAAAGCACGGATAAAATGGCGTACAAAAGAAAAGTAATCGCAAGGGCATAAAACCAAATTTTATTCCGCCCGGAGCGTATGGGGGCACATATCGGGCCTTCACGGCGAGCGCAACCGCGCATAACAACCCTGAGGGGGACCGGGAAATATTCTGCCGCCTACGATCGCGTACTGATATGCTCCGGAAAAGCAGGCGGGCAAGAATATGACCAGAAACCACAAAAAGAACGCGAGGAAGGGGATCAGGAAAACTGCGGGTCTCTTTCGCCACAGCCCGATGACGACAAGTCCGAACAAACCATGAAAAACAAAGGAGACGGAATGGAGGACCGATGCCGTCGGAACAGCCCAGTCTCCCGATTCTCTGATGAATGTGAATTCAAACCATTCCGCGGCGGCGTGGACGATCGCGTACAAGATGAGCCAGGGCGCGCCTCGACGATCGTTTCGGCCTTCGATGCCTGGGAGCCATTCGCCCACGCGGCGATTCCGAGCGTGAAGAATCCGAACCCGTAAACGAACCTGATGACATCGTTCAGTTAGATCACTCCATCACTTCTTCTACCAGTTCTTTCAACTTCTCGCGGACCTGTCCGAGGAGAACCGATCCATCCCCGGTGAGGGTATAATACTTCCTGATTTTCCCCTCCACGTTCCGTTCTTCCCTGTCCAGGTACCCATCATCGCAGAGCTTGTGCAACAACGGGTATAAGGTCCCGAATGAGAGCGAATAGCCATGTTCCTCCAGTTCTTCCTTCAGCTCCTGCCCATAAAAAGGGCGCTTCCCCGTATGGTAGAGGATGTGCATCTTGATGAACCCGAGGAAGTAATCTTTCATCAATTGTTTTGTTTCGTGTTTTTCCATCACTCATACCCCGATATCAGCGTATGATATCGGACTTTTATGGTCAATGGTACAACTATCCAGGATCTCAACCAAACCCTCGGGGTGTTTGAAATGTCATACGTGGTCCTCTTCTTTTTCGATCGAGATCCGGGGTGATGGCATTTCTTTATTCTTGCCGGAGAAGAACAGGCTCAAGAAAACCGCAAGCGCTCCCGACTGAGTCATGACGGAGAACACGACGAGGGGAACGACTCCCCAGGTTTCGTAAAGGAGACCGATGATGGCGCTGCCGACGAACCAGAAAAGGCCGAAGATCGTGTTGAATAAGCCGAAAGCCCGCGCCCGCTTATCTTCGGAAACACGATCGCCGATGGCGGCCTTGAGGATGGATTCCTGGGTCCCGACGCTTATGCCCCAGAGGACCATGCCGACTATTACCATGGCCGAAGAGCCGAGGAAAATGAAGGGGGCGGTGAAGATCTCCACGATGAAGAGGCCCGCGAGCGCCTTGAGTCCGAACTTGTCGTAGAGGAATCCGAACACGATTGCCGCTGCGGCATCCACGGCCATGGCTCCGGCGTAAAGCAGCGGAATCGCCTCTTCCTTGAACCCCCCGGTGTTCTTGAGGTAGAGCCCGATGAGAGGAAAATCGGTGATGCCCATCGCCAGCAAAGAGGACGCGATGACGATGATCCAGTACGTCCGCGGGAAACCCGTCGCGCCCACTGCGGGCCTTCCGCTCTTGAGCTCGAACTTCTGGGGATGGGGGAACAGGAAGCGCGCTATGAACGTGATGCCAATCGCCAGAGCCGCCGGGATGAAGAGGAGCAAGAGCCCGGAGCGGTAATTTTCGATGGCTCCTCCGGTATCCTTCGTGAAAAGCAACAGGGAGAACAGCGCCGGCCCGAGGAACGCTCCGATCTGGTCCATCGCTTCGTGAAGGCCGAAGCCGAACCCGCTGCCGGTTTGCTTCGCGGCGAAGGAAACTACCGCGTCGTGCGCCGGTTTACGTATGGCCTTGCCGACTCTCTCCAGGAAAAGGAAGGCAACGGCCAATCCCCACCCGTTGACGAACGCCATCAAAGGCAGCGAACATAGCTGCACCACATAGCCGACGATGATGAGAGTCCAGTACTTGCGCGTCTTGTCGGCGATCGTACCCGATACGAACCGGAGCGCGTATCCGACGAATTCCCCTATTCCCGCCGCGAAACCGAGCGCGAACGCGCTCGTTCCGAGCAGCTTGAGGTATTGGCCGACGACGCTCCGGCCTCCCTCGTAATTCATGTCGGCGAAGAGGCTTACGACGCCTAAAAGCACGATGAAGAAGATCGCGGTGTTCCGCGTCAGTTCAAGTTCCTTTTTTTCCGCCACGGCAATCTCCTTGGGTGGATGAAGTAATCCTTCCACTGATATCTGTTTTCAATATCTATATACGATATCGTGTGTCGATAGTCAAGCCTGGGGATTCAATTGGCAGTAACGCTTTTTCTACTCTTGCTGGCTGATGTCATCAGAGAGGATCGCCCCGCAAACAAGGAAGGCCACTCCGACAACGACGGGCGTCATCAAGTACCCCTCGAGGAGCACTTCGAGCACGCCCACCACGGCGCCCGGTCCATCCAGGCATTCCTCAGCACTGGGCGGAGCCTTTCCAGGCGGAAATCAATGAGCGAGCGGCGATCTCTATCTGCTCCCTCGTCGTTCCGCGTCCGATGGACAGCCTGACGGCGCCGAGGGCCGTCGCCTCGTCGATCCCCATCGCCGTCAAGACGCCGGAAGGCGTATCGACGCCTTCGTGGCAGGCCGAGCCCGTGGAGGCCGCGATTTCCCGTGCCGATTCCAGGACGCTCCGCCCGAGCGCACCCGGGAACGACACGTTCAGCGTATTGGGAAGTCTTTCTGTCGGGTGTCCGTTGAGCCTGAGACCGGCGATGCCCGCGGCCAGGAGCGCCCAGAGCATATCCCGGAGTTCCCGTTCGCGCTTGGCCTCCTTTGCCAGGAGGCGTTCGGCTATCTCGCTGGCCATGCCCAATCCGACGATGGAGGGTACGTTTTCCGTGCCGGGTCGGAGCCCTCGCTCGTGGGAGGCTCCGAGGGCGAAGGGGCGCAACCTGGTGCCGGAACGGACATAAAGGGCGCCGACTCCTTTCGGGGCGTAAAGCTTATGGCCTGCGATCGTGAGGAGATCCACACCCAGATCGCCGACCCGCACCGGAATTTTTCCCACCGCCTGGGCTGCATCGGTATGCATGAGGGCTCCCGCCTCGTGGGCGATACACGAAAGGTCCCGTATCGGTTGAATCGTACCGGTCTCGTTGTTGGCCAGCATCACCGTGACGAGGGCGGTCTGTCCGTCCACGGCCGCCTTCGCGCCGACCGCGTCGACCCGCCCGGTTCTGTCGACGGGCAATCGTGTGACGGAGCGCCCCTCGCGCCCGAGCCAGTCGCAGGGTCGCGCGACGGCCGGATGTTCCACCTGCGAAGTCACGATGCCCCGACGGTCTTGCCCGGCCGCGCCGACGCCGCCGAAGATCGCCAGATTGTTCGATTCGGTCCCGCCCGAGGTGAAGATGACCTCCTCGCTCGCGCAGCCGAGTAGGTCCGCGACCTGTCCGCGGGCGCGATCCACCGCCTGCTTGGCCGACCGTCCGTAGTCGTGCGAACTGGACGGATTCCCGAACTTTTCCGTAAACCAGGGCAACATCGCATCGACGACTTCAGCCTCGACGGGCGTCGTCGCGTTGTAATCGAGGTATATCCGATCGGCCATATTCACTCTCCCTCGCGATCCGGCCTCACGAGGCCGGCGTTTCAACAGGCAACCCCGCGGCCCGCCATTCGGGATAGCCCTCGGCGAAGCGTGCCGCCCTTCGACCATGCAAGCGCAATACGCGGACGGCCTCCGCGGCGAGCACGCAGTATGGACCGCGGCAATAAGCCACGACATCCCGGTCCGCGGGAATCTCGGCCAAATGCCCCGCTAACTCCTCAAGCGGAATGGAAAGCGCACCCGCGATGTGCCCGCTCTCGAACTCGGCCGCTGGCCGAACGTCCAGGACGACGACTTCGCCGCTTCCGGCTCGCGCCAGGAGTTCGTCCCGCCCGATGGGCTCCATGCCGTCGGCTCCGTCGAAGTAATCCCTCGCGATCTTGCCGAGCTCGGCGATCCGTTCCTCGGCAACCCGGCGCAGGGCGCGGTACCCTTCATCGACGATCGGCCCCGCCAATCGATAGAATACCAGCAACCCTTTTTTCCGGAAGAAAACGAGTCCCGCGCCCTTGAGTACCTGTAAATGACGCGACGTGTTGGCTATCGAGAGTCCGGTTTCCGTGGCCAGATTCTCGACATTGCGCTCCCCTTGTGCTAGCACGTCGATCATCTCGATGCGTTTCGGACTCGCGAACGCCGCGGCCACCCGGCTGAGCTGCTCGTAGACAGCGTCTTTGAATTCCCGTGACCTCATGCATCCACCTCTTGATAAACTATTCAATTCAATACTAGAATAATAACGACCCGTGATTGCGGAGTCAATTACTCAGAGAAGGAGAGTCAATGAAATTCGGAATACTCATCGAGACCAACGATCCCGAAAAAGCCTGGAACGGCGTTCGTTTCGCCAACGCGTCCCTCAAGAGCGGCCATGAGGTCAAGATTTTCCTCATGAGCGCAGGCGTGGAGATCGAAGGCATCACCCACGAGAGGTACAACGCGAAGCGACAAATCGACGACTTCGTGCAGAACAAGGGTATCATCCTCGCCTGCGGAACCTGTATCAAGGCCCGCAACGGCGACGGAACCGACGTCTGCCCTATCTCCACCATGAACGATTGCGTGAAGATGGTGGAGTGGGCCGATAAAGTGGTTACGTTCTAGCGGCGTTGTAGATGAGGGTGCTTACTATGATGAGCCCTGCAGCGCCCATGTACGAGCAATTCCGGAACGAGGTTACCGCCCCCTTGTTACCCAGGCTCGTGCTGTTTTCAGGTTCTTTTGGGTCAGTGACATGAATACCGTGCACCGGGTAGCGCGGTTATCAGTACGATGCGAGTTGATTAGTCATTGGTACTTCGATCGAACGAACGGACTCCTCGCCTCCTCAGCCATAAAACCATAGGCGTTTCAATGATGGTTTACAGGACCCCGGCGTACTCGACACCTTCGTCAGCCTTTTCACTTCGTTAGTGCTCCGGACGACTGCGACCTACGCGGATGCCGACGCGCTGCAGCTCGCCACCCTGTCGACAATAACCGACTTGATGCCCCTGTGCGACGAGAAGCGCATCCTGGTTGGGCCTCGGGATATCTGGGCGGCGGGCTCTTGCTGTTGCTGAATCTGGCTTTCAGGCAATTCCTGGACGTACTCGGGTTGACACAGCCCTGGCGATGAGTATCCTGCTGGCCTATTTCCAATACAAAGACGGCACGCAGACCATCGTCCTGAGCCTGGTGTTTTGGTCTGTATTCACACACAGTATACTTCGGCCATTGAAATTTGATTATAATGATCCGACAATCTGATCATCTTGTTGCCATTTATGAAATATCCTGCTATAATGATTTTTTGTAAAATGGGGGCTATCATGCAGAGGATAAACTCAAATCGACCAAAAGTATCCGACCTTGTGGTTGAAGAAATTAAAAATATGGTTCGTACTGGTCAAC
>CAZNXK010000172.1:0-6593 GCA_964576835.1 uncultured Treponemataceae bacterium
CCTCGAAAATAGAAAAGACGATCGGCAGGAGCCGATCGTCTTTTCCAAAGTCGGGCTGGACGGATTCGAACCGTCGATCTCTTGGTCCCGAACCAAGCGCGCTAGCCACTGCGCTACAGCCCGCGAAAAAAAATCCCGCCGCGGGGACGGGATTCGGGAGCGACGGGGATTGAACCCGCGATCTTCGGCTTGACAGGCCGACGCGATAACCAGCTTCGCTACGCCCCCAATGTCATCGCTGACAGGACGGCATATTATAGGCGACAGCGATCAATGTCAAGTGGAACGCTTGGGGCGGTACGGACCCCACGGCTTCTTGGCGCGCGCGTAGGGGGAGCGTTCGGCCAGCGCTTTAGGGGCACGGCGGGAGTCGGCCTCCCGTTTCCCGTGCCGGTCAGGCGGACCGCCGCGTTTGCGGTCTGGCCTGGGCGGTTTGTAGGCGACGGGGACGGGCGCTATCGAGTCGGAATGGGCCCGCACTATGACTGCGCTCGACTTGGGGTCCCGCTCGCCTGAGGCGGAGGGCAGGGGGCTGGACAGGACGGCCAAGGAACCCGAAGGGAGGTCGGCCAGCGAGTCGCGCGCCAGGGTATAGCCCGTGGCGGTACATGCATAGCGGCCCGAGCCGCCGTCGGGAAGCCTGAACGCGTCGGATACGATGCGGACGGTCCTGTCGGAGGGCGGCGAGGCGGTGGATCCGGAAGGCGGTTCGGGCTGCAGGAGGAGCCAGGAGGCGACGAGCCTGTCCTTGGGAAGCCCGGCCGATTCCGAGAAGACGGAAAGCCGGTCCGGGGCGGCTCCCGGGTCGATGACAAAGTGGCACCAGGGCGCCTTGGAGCGTCCGCGGGCGGTGACCACGCCGTTGATCCTGTGCCCGGCCGCTACGTATTCGCCGTCTTCGTCCTTCCTGAAGGCGCTGCTCAGGAAGGCGCCGGCCATGGGGCAGGCCGACGAATGGGGGCAGGGTGCCAGCGGACGGCCGCCGCGGAGGATGACGGCTTCACGCAGCGAGGCCATCATTGCGCCCGAGCGCGGATCTCCCGGTTCGACAATGAATATTCGGCCTTGTGGAGAGGTAAAGGCGCCGAGCGAGGAGGCGAGGAGGTCGGCCCTTTCGGCAAGTGAACCCTTGAGCTTCCAGAAGCTTTCGTTGAACACGTTCGCGGCGGTCACGAGTGCGTAGCGTTCATGTTCGGTTTCGTCGGAGACTATGGAGAAGCTGTCCTTGCGGACACCTACTTTCCACGAGAACGGCTGTCCGGTGCGGAGCGCGATGCCTTCAAGTATGGTCGCGCCGAGTTCCATCACGCGGCGGACGCGGTCGATGCAGTCAATCCGCAGCTCGACGCCGCGCAGTTCCGGGCGGGCTATCCACAGCGCTATCGGTACGGTCAAGGGGCCGGAGCCGATGTCGAGAACTCCGTCGCCGGCTTTCAGCCCAAGGTCCAAGCCGGCCAGGAGCGGCACCATCCTGACGACGTTCCATGGAAGGAAGTAGCGGAGGTAGGCGGCGAGCCTGGCCGGCTCGCCTATGTAGTCGGCCTGCCGCGTGGACTTCTCGCTCGTCAGCTCGCGCCACAGCTCGAGGACGTCGCGCCGAAGGTCCTTGTGGCGACCCTGGGGAAGCGGCGCCGCCTCCTCGATGATGTCGAGGAGCGCCGAGATGATGCGCGCCGCATCGGCCGGAATGGAGGGTATGCTTGTCGAGCTTATGCCGAGCGTTTTTGCAGGGTGGTAGTGGACGCGCGGCTGCGACTGGTAGCGCGGCTTTTCGTCGTGTCGTTCGTCGTTCATACTGCGACTATCGCACGCATAGAGTCATGGCGCAAGATCGTCATCCGTGACGTTCCCGTCCGCTGGAGCGGACGGGCTATCTTGGGGGCGCCCGTCCCTGGGCGCCAAGTCTCGTCCCTGAATCAGTCGAAGCTGAGTATTACCTTGCCGGACTGGCCGGACAGCATCGCATCAAATCCGGCTTGGAAGTCGTCGAATTTGAAGCGGTGCGTTATGACCGGGGCGATGTCGAGGCCGGAACGGAGCATTGTCTGCATCTTGTACCATGTCTCGAACATCTCTCGTCCGTAGATGCCCTTGAGGAAGAGTCCCTTGAAGATGACCTTGTCCCAGTCGATGCCAGCGCCGTTGGGCAGGATGCCGAGGAGGGCTATGCGGCCGCCGTTGTACATGTTGTCGAGCATCTGCTCGAAGGCCTGGGGGGAACCCGACATCTCCATGCCGACGTCGAAACCGCCCACCATGTCGAGTTCCTTCATGACGTCGGACAGTTTTTCCCTGGCGACGTTGACGCTGCGGGTCGCGCCGAGCTTCATCGCGAGCGCCAGGCGGTAGTCGTTCACATCGGTGATGACGACGTTGCGGGCGCCGACGTGGCGGGCAATCGCCGAGGCCATGCAGCCTATGGGCCCGGCCCCGGTGATGATGACATCCTCGCCCACCATGTCGAAGGACAGGGCCGTGTGCGTCGCGTTGCCGTAGGGGTCGAAAATGGAGGCGATCTCGTCGGATATCGATTCGTGGACGTGCCAGGCGTTCGATGACGGGACCGACACGTACTCGGCAAAGCAACCGGTGCGGTTGACGCCGATGCCGCGGGTGTTGGGGCAGAGGTGCCTCTTGCCAGCGCGGCAGGCGCGGCAGACGCCGCAGACGATGTGGCCCTCGGCTGAAACGCGCTCGCCAAGCTGGTAGCCCTGCACGGCGCGGCCCATCTCGGCTATCTCGCCGACGAATTCGTGGCCTATGGTCATCGGGGTCTTGATGGTACGCTGGGACCAGGCATCCCACTTGTAGATGTGGACGTCGGTGCCGCATATGGCGGTTTTCCTGACCTTTATGAGGAGGTCGTTGTCACCTACCTCCGGCAGCGGAACGTCCTCGAGCCACAGACCTACCTCGGGTGATTTCTTGACGAGTGCCTTCATTGGTTCCTCCGTATGGTACGACTCGATTATAGCGGATCAGCTCTTGGCGGTGAAGTCCATTTGGTTCGAAAGTCGCTATAAATATTTCAATTAACGAAATGGCGTTTTGAAATTTAGCAAAAATGGACATATTTTGCTTGCGCATCACTGGTACAGTGCGTATAATCGCGCTGAACGATATACAACCTGAGTTCCTGATGACAAGGAGTCAGCCGTATGGCTCAGCGGATACTGGTAGTGAACCCCGGTTCGACATCGACAAAGATAGCCGTCTTCGAGGACGGCAAGGAACTATTCAGCGAAGGCGTCTGCCATTCAGCGGAAGAGCTGGCGCGCTTTCCCGACATCGCCTCGCAGTTCGAATTCCGCGAGCGATGCATCAGGGACGCCCTTTCCGCCCGGGGTTTCGACGTCAAATCGATAGCGTGCGTTGTCGGGCGCGGTGGGCTTCTTAAACCCATCCCCGGCGGCGTCTATTCGGTCAACACGACAATGAAGGACGAATTGCGCAGCGCCCGCTTCGGCGAGCATGCCTCAAACCTCGGCGCGCTTATCGCTGACGCCATCGCGGCGGAGGCCCGCGTTCCTGCCTACATAGCGGATCCTGTGGTGGTGGACGAGCTCGACGACGTGGCCAGGCTCTACGGCCACAGGCTGTTCCGCAAGCAGAGCATTTTCCACGCGCTCAACCAGAAGGCCGTCGCCAGGCGCTGGGCCTCGGAGAACGCCAGGCGTTACGAGGACGTGCGGCTGGTCGTCGCCCACATGGGCGGCGGCGTATCGGTCGGGCTGCACAGGCTTGGCCGCGTCGTCGACGTCAACAACGCACTCAACGGCGAGGGCCCCTTCAGCCCCGAGCGTTCCGGCACACTCCCCGCGGGCGCGCTGACCAGGCTGTGCTTCTCGGGAGCGTACACCGAGAAGGAGATCCTGAAGATGATCAACGGGCAAGGCGGCATGGTCAGCCTCGCCGGCACCAACGACATGCGCGTACTTGAAGCCAGGTTCATGGCGGGCGACGCCGACGCGACCCTCGTCTACAACGCCTTCATATACAATGTCGGCAAGGCGATAGGCGCCCTGGCCGCGGCCGCCGACGGCAAGCTTGACGGCATAGTCCTGACCGGCGGCATAGCCTACGGCAAGCCCGTCCAGGAAGGCCTCAAACGCATGGTCGGCTGGATGGCGCCAGTAACGGTCTATCCTGGCGAGCGTGAACTCGAAGCGCTGGCCGCGGCCGGCGAACGAGGCCTGGCGGGCGAAGCCCGGGAGTACCGCTGAGATGAAGACGATAGCAGAGATCATAGCCGCCGCGCGGGCCTCCGGCCGCAAGCGCGTTGCCGTCGCGGCGGCGCACGAGCCTTCGGCGCTCGAGGCAGCCCTCGACGCGCGGACCGAAGGCATAGCGGAACCGATACTCATAGGCGACCTCGACGCCATCCGCTCCATAGCCCGGGAGCTCGGCGCCGACCTGACAGGCGTGCGCATGATAGAGGAAAAGGACTACGCAAGGGCCGCCGCGGCAGCCGTCGCCCTGGTGCGCTCCGGCGAGGCCGACATCCTCATGAAAGGCGTGCTCGATACATCCATACTCCTCAAGGCAGCGCTGAACAAGGAAACCGGCCTCAACTCAGGCCGCCTGACGAGCCATGTCGCCGTCATCGAGTCGCCCCATTACCACAAGCTGTTCATCGTCACCGACGCCGCCATCAACATAGCTCCCGACGTCCAGGGCAAAATCGACATCATCGCCAATGCGGTACAGGTATCGCGCTCGCTCGGCGTGGAACGGCCCAAGGTCGCCCTGCTCGCGGCGGTCGAGAAGGTCAACGCGGACAGGATGCCCTGCACCGTCGACGCAGCAATCATCACGCAGATGAACCGGCGCGGACAGGTCAGGGATTGCGTCGTCGACGGCCCTCTGGCCCTGGACAACGCGATAAGCGCGGAGAGCGCCAGGATAAAGCACATCGTCTCCGATGTCGCCGGCGACGCCGACATCCTCGTCGCTCCCGACATAGAGGCGGGCAACGTCCTTTACAAGGCGCTCCTCGACCTGGGCGGCGCCAGGGGCGCCGGCATCGTGGCGGGAGCGGCCAGGCCCATAGTGCTGACGAGCCGGGCGGACAGCCGCGAGACCAAACTCGCCAGCATAGCGCTGGCATCGCTCTATGGCTGATTGAATTTATCGGGGATGCCGTGCAGGCATCGTTGCATGTACCATCTTCCCGCCACGGGCCGGGATATCGAGAAGGAGTTGCCATGGCTACCAAAGGAAAACCGGAGATAGATCGGGAGCGGTGCAAGGGATGCCTGTTGTGCGTCCGTGCCTGCCCGACGAAGGTTCTCGCCGCCGACGTCGAGCCAAATTCGTGGGGTTACTATCCGAGCAAGGCTGTAGCGCCTGACAAGTGCATCGCCTGCGGCAACTGCTACACGGTCTGCCCCGACGTGGCAATTATCGTCTACAAGCTATAAGGAGGGTCCGCAATGGCTGAAGAAAAACGCCTGATGAAGGGCAATGAGGCTATAGGCGAGGCCGCGATGCGCGCCGGCGTCGATGCGTATTTCGGGTATCCTATCACCCCGCAGAGCGAACTGATCGCCTACATGGCCAAGCACATGATCGACGGCAAACGAGTGTTCATCCAGGCGGAGAGCGAAGTCTCCGCCATCAACATGGTGTACGGAGCCGGCGCAACCGGAGCCCGCGCCATGACCAGCTCCTCGAGCCCGGGAATCTCCCTCAAGCAGGAAGGCATATCGTACGCCTGCGGCGCCGACGTGCCGATGGTCATCGTCAACGTGGCGCGCTCGGGTCCGGGACTCGGCGGCATTTCCCCCGCACAGGGCGACTATTTCCAGTCCACCCGGGGCGGCGGTCACGGCGACTACTACCATATCGTACTTGCGCCCAAGAGCGTCCAGGAAGCCGCGGACCTGACATACGAGGCATTCGACCTGGCTGACCAGTGGCAGATGCCCGCCATGGTGCTGGCCGACGGCATGATAGGCCAGATGATGGAAGGCGTCGTCTTCCCGCCCGCCAAGGAAAGGGCCACCCGCATCGCCAAGCCCTGGGCCGTCGGAAGGCGTCCGGTCGGCCGTCCCGTCAACCACGTAGACTCCACCCACCTGGTGCCCGAGGAGTTCGAGCAGGCCAACATCGCCCGTTTCAAGCGCTACGACGAGATGAAGAAGGTCCTGCCCCGCTACGAGGAGCAGTTCGTCGAGGACGCGGACCTCATCCTGACAGCCTACGGAACGTCGGCGCGCGTCTGCCTCGGCGCGATGCAGGCGGCGCGCGGGCTAGGCCTCAAGGTGGGCCTCTTCCGACCCATAACCCTGTGGCCCTACCCGGAAAAGCGCATAGGCGAGCTCGCGGGAAAGAAATTCCTCGCGGTCGAGATGAGCATGGGCCAGATGGTCGAGGACGTGCGCCTGTACACGCATGGCAAGAGCGAAGTGTCCTTCTACGGCCGTTGCGGCGGCATGATTCCGACGGAAGAAGACGTGCTCGCCGAGATCCGCCGGATCCTGAAGAAATAAGGAGGCGAGTATGGAACTAGTATACGGTCATCCCAGGAGCCTGAATCCTATCCAGACGAAATATTGCCCCGGCTGCGGCCATGGAGTCATCCACCGCCTCAT
>CAZNXK010000173.1:0-6579 GCA_964576835.1 uncultured Treponemataceae bacterium
GGGGGGCCGCGACGAGGAGGGCCAGCAGCCAGGCGCCAAGGGCTGTCGACCAGGAGATCGCCATCCGCTTGCGCTCGCGCAGCCGCAGCCAGTCGTCGCGCACGCTCGTCACGGCGTGTCCCCGCCGGCGCTGGCCGGGCGTGTCGAAAGACCGACCGCGTCGACGCCGTTTTTCTTGAGGGCATCGAGCAGCGTGACGACGAGCTGGTACGGCGCGGCCGCGCCAGCCTCGAGGACCGCCTCGACATCGCCCGCCGTACGGCCTTCCAGCTCTGAAGCTATGACCGCCTCCGCCCCCGCGGCCGTGGTCCTCGTCTTGTTGACGTAGACTTCCAGGTCGGACACGGCGACGACCGACAATTCCGTGATGGTTATAGCCGTGGCCGTACCGGATTCGGGTAACCTGAGCTCTATCCCCGGCGCTGTCTTGAAGGTGCTGGAAATCATGAAGAAGATGACCAGCTGGAAAACCACGTCGATCAGCGGGGTCAGGTCGACGTTGATCTGCGGCTTGAGCCTCCGTTCTATTGTCATGCGCCGGCTCCGCTGCCAGGCTCGTCCCTGATCGCGGCCGCCGCCGGGGAGATCGCCCTTCGCTTGCCGGAGTTGATCATCAGGACGAGCGCCGTTACCTGGTTTTCCATCTTGAGGAGTATCAGGTTGACCTTGGTGACGAGTGAATTGTAGAAGATGACCGCCGGCACGGCGACGACGATGCCCGCGACCGTCGTTATGAGCGCCTCTGAGACGCCCTTGGCCAGAATCGATGGATCCGCCACCGCGCCGAAGCGGCCGAGCACACCGAAGGCTTTCATGGTGCCGGTCACCGTACCGAGTAGACCGAGGAGCGGGGCGATGTGGGCTATCGTGCCGAGCGCGGAGACGTTCTTCTCGAGCCTTGGCACCTCCTGGGCGGCAGCGTCCTTGAGCACTTCCTTCTGGGCCGACTCGGGGTACGAACGGTATTCGATGCCGACCTTGATGAGCGCCGAGAGCGGCGACTCGTTGTTGTCGCAAATCGACAGGGCTTCCTCGAAGTGTCCCTTCTCGACCGATGCCTTGACCCGCAGGAACAGCTTGTCCTCGTCGGTCCTGATGCTCCTGAAATACAGGAACCTTTCGATGATGATGGCGAGTCCGACCACCGACAACGCCATGATCACCCACAGTACTAGTCCGCCTTTGACGATGAAATCGAGCATGCATGCCTCCGTCCGCTTAAATACTACCCTCATTGTACGGCGGCGTGAAGCGCTGGACACGAAAAAAGCCGAAAAACACGCTATGGCTATCCTTTGTGGGCTCGTGCCAGCGCAGCCACGTCAAGAATAAGCGCAATGCCGCCGTCGGCGAGGATTGCTGCCCCCGAGACGCCGGTCACGTACCGGGCGATTTCGCCTATCGGCTTGATGACTGTCTGGTAGCCGCCCAGCACCTGGTCGAAACCAATGGCAAGCTTCGAATCGAAAATGCTGACGATGACGATTTCCTCGCGTTCCGGCGCTTCCTCGTCCTCGCCGAACAGGTCGCGGGAGGAAACATAGGGAATGAAGGCCTTGCCCCTGACCAACAGCCGCTCGGGGTCCTTTTGCCGTTCCCGCTCGAAGCATGAATCGACCGATGACAGCGGTATGACGAAGTTCCTGCTGCCGGAGCGGACGAGGAAGCCGTCTATGATGGCGAGCGTCAGCGGTATGTCGAGGCGGAACTCCGTGCCCTTGCCCAGCTGCGACTTGACGGTCAGTGTTCCACCGAGCTGGTCTATGGCGGTCTTCACTACGTCCAGCCCGACGCCGCGGCCTGAGACGCTGGAAACGATATCCGCCGTCGAGAAGCCTGGCTTGAAGATGAGCCCGTCCACTTCCTCGTCCAGGAGGCGGGCATCCGATGCGACGATGCCCCTCTCGATGGCGCGCCTGAGGATCTTGTCCCGGTCCAGGCCGCGGCCGTCCTCAAGCACGCTGATGCGTACGAACGCGCCCGCGTGCTGTGCCTTGAGGGTAATGGTGCCGGTTCGTGGCTTGCCTATCCGCTCCCGCTCTGCCGTTTCCTCGAGGCCGTGGTCAGCCGCGTTGCGTACCAGGTGGACAAGCGGATCGTTGAGCACGTCTATAACCGACTTGTCGATCTCCGTGTCTCCGCCTTCCAGTCTGAGCTCTATTTCCTTGCCCAGGTTTTTGGCCAGATCCCTGGTCAGCCGTTTGAACTTGGCGAACAGCGATTCTACCGGTACCAGCCTCAGCTCCATCGATGTGGCGCGCAGCTCGCCGGCAAGCCGCTTGACGTAGTCGCTTATGCCATGGAGGTGCCGGTCTCCCGAGTCCTTGACCGTCTGGGACAGCTGGGCCTGGACCGTTACCAATTCGCCTACCAGGTTGAGCAGCGCGTCGAGTTTGTCCGAGCGTATGCGGATGGTCTTGCGCTCGCTTTCCTCCCTGGCTGCCTGGACGACGTTCTTGGCGTGCTGTTGCTCGAAGAGCGCGTCCTCGACCACGGTGGGCGATGCGCCAAGCTCCTTGACGAGTATCTCGCCTATCGGGCGCTGCCGTGACAGCGCGTCCTTGATTGACTCCTCCGGCAGGCTTCGCGCCGACAGGATCTCGCCCAGCCTGCGCACTTCCTTGCCGTCGATCACGTCATTCTGGTCGAGCTCGACTATGGAGACGCCTGATGTTCCTTCCTCGAAGATGAACACATCCTTGACCGCGCTGACTTCCATCGAGGTGGTCAGGAGCGTGGTCCAGGACAGGTAGCACGACTCCGTGTCGAGCGCCGAGAGCGTCGGCACGGAACGGACATCGCAGCGGATGCTTGTCTCGCCAAGCTTGCGCAGTTCGCGCATCAACGATTCGGGTTTGACCCCGCGGCGGTAGGCATCGGCGGATGGCTTGTACTTGATCCGGTAGGTCCTGAATTCTCCGGGGCTGAACTGGTCGATGCTCTTTGGCGCGGCGACAGGTTTTGCGCTATCGTTTTTCTGGATCGTCTTGCCAGAGATGGCCGCGAGCGTGGCGACGAGATCCTCGCGCTCTTCCGCCGAAGCTGTTTCCGGCGCGTCGAGGAGCGCCCTGATATGGTCGCGCGAGCGGAGTACGGCATCGGCGAGCTCAGGCGTAGATGGCAGCGACAGGCTCCTGAAATGGTCGAGAGCGGCCTCGACCTCGTGGGCGAACTCTCCGACGGCTTCGAACCCGAACATCGACGCCGAACCCTTTATCGAATGAAGCGCCCTGAAAGCGGCATTCATCGACTCTACGTTGGTGGGATTCTTTTCGAGTTCGAGGAGGTGGTCTTCCAGTCCGTCGAGCAGCTCGTGCGCCTCGTCGAGGAATGTCTCTATCAGCTTGTCGTTCATTTCGCGCCTCCCGCCCGCTCGTCCATGGAGTCGCAGGACAGCAACGAGAGCAACGATTGCGCGTCACCCTCCGTCTTGACTACAAGTCTGAGCCCTTTGGCTGCCGCCTCGGTTTTCAGCGCGACAATGAGCTGGGCCAGGGACGAGTCGGCTTTCCTGGTCCGGCTCAGGTCAAGCACCAGGGTCGAAGCCCTGTCCGTCTTGACCATCGCGGCCAGAAGCTCCTCCCGTATGCCGGCGATGGTGGCGATTCCGGCTTCCTCGGGCGCGTACACGGTAATTTCAGGCACGTTGACCCCCTTCCGCGGAGTCGAAGAGCGCATCCTTGGATGCAAGTTCGTGCAGGTCGATGATGGAGTGTCTCGTTTGGCCTATGAAACAGAATCCCTCGAAGAGTCTGGCCGCGTTGTTGGGCAGGAAATCAGGGACGGCAGAAATGTCGGCTTCCTCGAGGTTGACGACCTTGCCTATCCTGTCGGCCTGCAAGCCGATGAAGGGCAGCAGGGTGCCGTTCTCGACCTCGAAGATCACGATGCCGCCTTCTTCGTCGTCAATGCCGGGCACGGCGGCATTCACGTCGGCCGTCATCGCGGTGGCTCCCTGCTTGGTTGACCTGAATTCATCGACCTTGGTGCGGCTCAGGGTTTCCCTTGGATCGAATACCGGGACGACATTGCCCCTGACATTGGTAAGCCCCGTAACGAGGGTGTTTCCGCGCGGAAGCGGGGTTATTGCCTGAGGATCCAGGACCGAATTGACGTGCTCGACCCGCACGCCGTATCGTCGCCCTTCAAGCTCGAACGTCAAGTATTGGCGCATAGTACCTCCTGGATCAGAATTCTATAAAGTCGTCATCGCTTGCCTTGCCGCCGGCAGAATCCCGGCGCTTGAGCGTGATTGCGGTTGATGGCTTCTTGATGGCAACTCCACGAACAGAAGGAACCGCCTGTTTTTCCATCCTTGGGCCAGGCTGGCTTACCGCGGCCAGAACGGGCCTTTCCGCTGCCCCTGTTCTTGCGGGTTCCTTCTTGCCGTCAAGCTTGAAAAATTCGACGGCCATCCTCAGTTGGTCGGCCTGTCTGGCGAGTTCTTCGGAGGTACTCGCGACCATGCCGGCCTGGCCGGCTATCTGCTCGCTCGTTGCGCTGAACTCCTCGGAGATCGACGCGTTCTGCTGAATCACGGTGTCCAGCTGGGAAATGGCCTTGTTTATCTGCTGGGCGCCCGAGTCCTGCTCACGGCTGGAGACGCTTATTTCCTGGACCAGGTCGGCGGTCTTCTGGATGTCGGGCACCATGCCCTGGAGCATCGCTCCCGCTTTCTCCGCGACACCGACGCTGCTCTTGGACAAGCTTGATATCTCGCCGGCGGCGATCTTGCTCCGCTCGGCCAGCTTTCCGACTTCGCTGGCGACCACGGCGAAGCCCTTGCCGTGCTCTCCCGCCCGCGCCGCTTCTATGCTGGCGTTCAGGGACAGCATGTTCGTCTGTCGGGCTATTTCCTCTATGATGCCTATCTTCTCGGCTATCTGACGCATCGCCGTCACCGTTTCCGCTACCGCGGTCGCTCCTGTCTTTGCGTCGCCCGCGGCCTTGGCGGCTATGTGCTCGGTCTGCATCGCGTTTTCAGCGTTCTGCCTGATGTTGGCGCTCATCTGCTCGACGCTTGCCGACACTTCCTCGGCGTTCGCAGCCTGTTCTGTCGAACCCTGCGACAACTGCTGGCTGGAAGCAGCGATACCCTGGACTCCGGACGACATCTGTTTTGCGGCTTCGGAAAGTTCGCTGGAGCCGGAGGCGACCAGCTGGCTGGTCCGCTTCACGTCGCCAACCACTTCGTTGAGTTTGGCCGTAGTCTTGACCATGGCGCGTACCAGATCACCGGTCTCGTCTTTGGCTTTGCTGAAGCGAGCATCGACATTGTGGGAAAGGTTGCCGGATGCGAGAGTGTCAGCTATCCGCACGCAGGCGCGCATGGGTTTCACGATTCCCTGGGTCAGCGCGATCGAGAGCGCGACCGTCAGTGCGAGCGCCAGCGCCGTCAGGACGGCAAGGTTGACGAGCGCGAACCTGGAAGCGGCATCCGTCGAGGCACGCAGGTTGTCCGCATTGATCATCACGGCTTCTTCGAGCTGGTTTATTATCTCACGCATCGCATCAAAGGCCTTACCCGCATCGCCGAGTGACAGGGCCCTGGCCGCGGCCATTTCCGGCGCCGAAGCGGAGCCCGCGCCTGCCATCACCCGCCTGGCCAGAACCAGCCATGCGTCATGCTTTGCGAGGTAGTCCCTGTACAGGCTTTTTTCTTTCTCGGAGGAAGCGAGAGCCGCGTATCCGGCCATGCGCTCTATACCCTGGTCCAGGTTCTCCTGCCAGGCGTCTGCCCAGCGTTTTTCGCCCCTGGCTTCTGAACCGAGGAGGAGCTGCGTTCGCTCGGCCACAATGAGCTGGTAGTAATCCCGGTCGGCCTGTTCCAGAAAATCGATGGCAGGAAGGAATTTCTTGACCACCATCGAGACATCAGCGGCCGTCCTGGCAAGGAGGACCCCGCTGAAAATCGCCACAATGATCAGAAACGCCACGACGATGGCGAAACCGAGTGTCAAACGCAATCCGATCTTCATCTTTTCCTCCGATAATCGATGGGAATTCGCTATTCGAGCAATCGGCTTTCAGAGCTTGCCGCAGGGGTCCGGTCTTCTCCGAGCCTGAAGAACGCCATTATGGAACGCAGCCTGAGCGCCTGGTCGGCAAGGCTGCCATCGGTGCCCGCGACATTCCCCGGCTGGAGTCCGCCATCTTGAAGCTCATTGCTGATTCCTGCCTCCTCCTCGTGCCGGAAACGTTCAGAACTCTATGAAGTCGTCATCCTTCGCCGTTTCTGGCCTGGATGTCTTTCTGAGTGTGATCGCGGTCGACGGCTTCCTGACTGTCGCGGAAACTGGCTCGGCAGGTTTGACCCTGACGCCTGTTTCACGCGCTGGCCGGGGCGGAATCTGGCTGGCCGGTTCAGCGCTTGAATCGGCCAACTTGAAGAACGCCACCGCCTCTTTCAGCTTGCCTGCCTGCACGGCGAGTTCCTCGGTCGTGCCCGCGACCATCGCCGCCTGGCCGGCTATCTGCTCGCTGGTGGCGCTGAACTCCTCGGATATCGACGCGTTCTGCTGTATCACGGTGTCCAGCTGGGAGATGGCCTTGTTTATCTGCTGTGCGCCTGAGTCCTGC
>CAZNXK010000174.1:0-6478 GCA_964576835.1 uncultured Treponemataceae bacterium
CCGCCAAGGCGTCAGCCAGTCCGGGTTCACGGACCGCTATCTTTTTGATCATCTCTATTACGGCATCGGCGTTGCCCCATTTGAGGTCTATGCCGTAGGTATCGGCCTTGGTTAGCACGCCCTTCTCGTACGACTCCATGGCCCATGCGATGACGGATCCAAGGCTGATGATGTCGAGCGAGTAGAGGTTGCAGAGCTCGCCCGCGTAGGCTATGGCTTGCATATCATCGATGAGCAGGTTGAAGCCCATCATCGCAAAGCTCTCGTACTCCGGGCCCTTCCCGCTGTACGCGTATTTGCCTTCTTTGACTTCCACTTTGTTGTGGCACTGGATGACGCAATACTTGCATGGCCAAGGCTTGGCATTGAGCTTCTCGACGTAGGGCATGCCGCCGATATTGGCTATTCCGCTCGGGAAGTCCAGTTCCGACAGGCTGTAGTTCTTGACAGGAAGGTTGCCCTGGGGAGCGAAAAGCGCAGTGGCCATCGCGGTGCCAAGTACGCTGATCTTGAAGTGGTCCGGCTTGGTTGCCATAACGGCGACCATTCTCTTGTTTATGGCCATGTTCAATTCCGTAGCAGCCGTCTGGTCGAACACATCGGGCTGCCGGGAACCCTTGACCGCAATGCCCTTGAGATTCTTGGAACCCATGACGGCGCCGAGGCCGCACCTGCCGAGGAACGACTTCTTGGATGTCTGGATGTTCGCATATTTGACGAGCTTCTCCCCTGCCTGACCTATGGTCAACACCTGGAAGGCAGAACCTTCGGCGGCCTTGATCATGTCTTCGGCAACGAAGGCGTCCTTGCCCCAGAGAGTACCGGCATCCCTGAAGCTTACCCTGGAATCCTCGACGACGAAGTACGTTGGACCAGAAGCCTTGCCCTGTACGACTATAGCGTCGACACCGCACATTTTGAGCTCCATGCCGAACGAGGCGGTGCAGGCGGAATCCGCGTTCATGCCGGTGGCCGGACTGATTGCTCCTGCAGACCACTTGGCAGCGCCGGACTGCCTCTGTCCCTGGAACGGACCGGTGGCGAAGGTCAGTCGGTTATCGGGATCGAGCGCGCCGGTACCGGCAGGGCATTCCTTCCAGAGGAAATATGCGGCCAAGCCCGCGCCGCCAAGGAAGTATTCATACACCTGCTCGGGTACATCCTCGAAGCTATGGGCCTTTTTTGTCAGGTCGATGCGGAGAATCTTCTTCCAGATACCTTTCATGTTGGTCTCCTTGTCATTACAGCTGGGTTATTTCGATATCCAAGGCCAAAGCCTTGTCCCTCATAAATTGAACGGCCTTGCCGCGCAGGCCCACCTTGGGGCTCAGACCTACCCTGACAGCGCTTCCTGCATCCTCCAATGACGATACATCTCCAACTATGTCTGTCGATCGAAGCGCAAAGTGGTGGATGAAACTCCCCTCGTTTTTGACCCGAAGGTGAAATGGGCTATCAGGGTCGTAATCCTCGAGCAGCTCAAGCGCACAATCGCCCAACTGTATCACAGCGTACTTTTTGAGCCGCTCCGGTACGCAGACAATGGGGGGCTTGGGTATACAGTATGACCCGCAGAACTTCTCCAAGGAACGTTCCAGGTCAGCAACGAATACGCCTATATGGTCTATTCCTTCTATCATCGCATTCGAAGCCTCGGCTGTATCGTATGGCGATAGATGATCACCAGCGCCATCGTCAGAAACACCGAAGCATTGGCTCCGCCAGCCCAGAACCTGCCGACCAATGCCATGAGCATCCCAAGTGCGAACGACGCGTAGAAGGTCCCGGTCAAGCTGCCCATGCCACCCACGATGACTACCGAGAACGCGAGGAGGAGTATATGTATCTCCATGTATGGTTCGGCCGTTGAAATAGGTGCGTAGAGTATGCCGCCAATTATTGCAAGAGCGCTTCCAATGACAAAAACGATGCTGAAATACCTGCTTGTGTCTATGCCAAGACAGCGAACACCCTCATCATCCTCGAGAGCCGCGACCACGATCTGACCTACCACTGTCTTCCTGAAAAATTCCCGCAATCCCAGGAATATCACTATGGCGCAGAAGACGATGACTATCCGGTATACCGAAATGCCTACACCGGCAATATGGATGCTTGCCTGGAGCGGAACGTTGATCGCTTGGGGCAAGGGTCCCCAGGCAATCTTTATGATATCGGTCCCTATCAGAAGCAGCGCGTAAGTTGCTATGATGGCGTAATCGAGTCGCTCTCCATAAAGACGCCGTATCACGAAGCGCTCGATGCCCCAGGCTACCGGGAGCATGAGCACTACGGCAATGAGCATCGATGGCAGGAATCCAAGAGACAGGGCATCCCGGAAGCCGATGAAGAAATAAACGCCAAGGGTATACACCAAGGCATGGGAGAAGTTGATGATGTGCATTGTCCCGAAAGTCAGGGACAATCCTATGGAGAACAAGTAGAGTACAGCGCCTATGGTCAGGCCGTACAGCATCGTTTCGAACATGGTCTACCGTGCTCCCTTCCTGGATTGGATCGACCGGAGAGCATTCCCGGCCATGTCGGTCACGAACCCGACTACGCCTTTCCGGAAGCTGAATACAATGACGAGCAGGATGATGCCGAGCCACATTTCCCACTGTGGCAGTGCGAATCCAACCGCACCCTCCATGGCTGAGATGGCCGTAGGCATGTAGTTCTTTATGAGCATGAATACAACCCCTCCCGCCACGGCTCCGTATAGAGTACCCGCGCCGCCGATGAGGATCGCGAATATTACCTCGATATTGCTGAGCGTGCTTATTGCCCTCGGGCTGACAAAGCCCTGGACCATAACGAACAGTCCGCCCGCGAGTCCTGCAATCGCCGCGGAGATTACGAAGGTCAGCCATTGGTAATTCTGAGTGTTGTAGCCAAGGAAGGTTACCCTGGTCTCGTTCTCGTTTATCGAGCGTATGAGCACTCCGTAGGGAGCCCTGGTGATGACGCGCAACACAGCGAAAACAGCGAGGAAGATGATGAGTACCATGAAGAAGGCTTCCTGGTCTTTACCGAAACGAAGGAGCCCGAATACCCTGCCGGGAGAAGCGATCAATCCATCGTCACCCTTGGTAAAACCGGCGAGGGCAGTATGCACGACGAAGTACCCCAGCTCGTTGAAGGCCATCGTCAGAAGGGCAAAGGCCGCGCCTTCGGTCTGTACCGCGATCCATCCTACAGCCGCTGCAAGCAGGGTTGTTACGGCTACGCCAACCAGCAGAGCGATAATGGGATCGTTATTGAAGTATACCATCCAGCTGGCTGCGACATAGGCTCCGGTTCCGTAATAGAGGATGTGACCGAAGGACAGATGCCCCAGATATCCGTACAACAGGTCGAAGCTGAGCACCAGAATGCAGAATACCATGAAGTCCGTTATCCAGTAATACTTGAATCCTGTTGCGGCAAGCAAGAGCAGGAAGCCGACGAGCAGCGCTCCAAGTTCCAGGAGCACCCGTCCGGGGCGCGAGCGGAGCGAGGGAAACTGATCATGGGTCATAGGTATCCCTCCAAGTCCGAGGCTTCCACCAAGGCGTTTCGATTGTCGAACTCCTTGATGATCTTGCCCTCTTTCATGACGTAGATGCGGTCGGCCAGGCGGGTCACGACAGAGAGGTTCTGCTCTACGATGATGGCGGAGGTACTGCTCTTGATGCCCGATAATATCCGGAATATGTCGTCAATGACCTTGGCGGCGAGGCCTTCCGTGGGCTCGTCTATAAGGAGCAGCTTGGGTTCGCCGATCATCGCCCGGCCTATAAGGAGTATCTCCCTCTGGCCGCCGCTCAGGTTGCCGGCTTTCAGCTCCATGAATTCCTCGAGCGTGGGGTAGATCGACACGGCTTTGGCTATTGCAGCCTGAAGGTCGATACCTGCCGCATGCGCGGCCAGGGCTATGTTGTTCCTGACTGTGAGCGAGCCGAATACTTTTTTGTCCTGGGCTACGAAATGGAGCCCGAGCCGGGCGACCTTCTCGACGCTCAGACCTGCTATGTCCCGGCCGTTGAAAACGATGCTTCCCGAATGCGGCTTGAGAAGCCCGCACAGGGTTTTAAGTAGACTGGTCTTGCCGGCTCCGTTGCGGCCCACGATGAATACCTGTTCCCCCCGTTCGACGCGCAATGCTATGCCATGCAGCACCAGAGCCTGTTTATAACCCATCGAAAGGTCGTGTACCTCAATCACAACTGGCTCCCTGTCCCCAATACACATTGCGAACGTTGACGTTTTCCAGAACCACTTCCGGACGGTCCGCGCAGATGATGGCGCCATTATGCAACACGCTGAGCTTGTCGACGAGCGTGATGAGCTTTGATATCTTGTGCTCTATGATGACAAGCGAGAATTTTCCTTTCAGAGACTTGATCAACTCCATGATGAAGCCTATCTCGTAGTCGCTCAGCCCGGCGAAGGGCTCGTCCAGGAGCAGCAGGCGAGGGCGCAACGACAGCACTATGGCAATCTCGAGAAGGCGCTTGTCGCCATACGACAGGACTGAGGTCGGCTTGTCCGCCTTCGCCTCGAGACCGACTGTCCTGAGTGCCACGAGGCAAGTGGCCAGAGTCTCTTCGTGGTTGGCCTTGCGGAAAAAAAACGGTCCTGCTTTCGGCGGCTTCTGCCGCTTGAAGCGCAGGGTAGACAGGACAAGATTTTCCCATACGCTCATCGATTCGAATACCGAGACGAGCTGGAAGGTACGGGCTATACCCAATCCGGTTCGGGCGTGGGACGCGCTCAGCGTGATATCGTTACCATCGAAGCGGATGAGTCCACTCGAGGGTTGATGATAACCCGAAAGCAGATTGAAAAACGTAGTCTTCCCGGAGCCGTTCGGTCCAATGATTCCGTAGGTACCGCCCTCGTCGATGGAGTAATCCACCTGATTGACGGCTCGGAGTTTGCCGAAATTCTTGGTCAGGCCCTGAGATTCAAGCAGTACAGCCATGCTATCCCCTTGAAGGTATGGAACTACGCGGCGGAGGAGCCCTGGACTCCTCCGCCGTCGCCTCCTCAGAAAGTTTTCAGGTATGAACTGGCGTCAGTACCCGAGTTTCGAAAGCGGCGGTACGTATTCGCCGCCGTCGTACACATCGACGATCTTGGCGTAATCGAATTTCTGGTCGTATGTCGTGGCGGTCCTCTGCGCGGCGCCCTTGCCCTCGACTATCCAGGTGGCGTAATCGTAGATTACCGCGCCGTCGCTGCGCCAGGTGGCATTGCCCTTGGCGCCTTGCCACTTGGGATTGGCGTAAAGAGCGTCCATCATTTTCTGGGCCATGGTACTCGTGCCCGAGAGGGCCATGGCACGGGCAGTCTCGATGACCGCGTAATAGGTTGTCATCGCGTAGCCATCGGGCGGGCTGCCGTATTTTCGTACATAGGACGCGCTGAAGTCTTTGGATGCGTTCACGACCGCCTTGTCCGAGAACGCACTCATGTCGTGGTACCAGAACACCTGACCGTATACGCCTTCGATAGCCTCGGGCGGAATGCCGGTAGCGAAGGCGTTCATCAGCCAGAAATGCATGATCTTCATCTGGCTGCGCAGCTTCATCTCGTAGGCCTGCTTGAGGGCGGTAATGGCGTCGCCTCCCCAGGAACCCATGAACAGGATGTCTGGATTGTATTCGCGGGCCCTGATGAGCTGGGCGGTCAGGTCAGGCGCTCCCACCGGGTGCCAGAATACCTCGTACTGAACGCCGGGGCGCTGCTTGGCGATTTCCTCGAATCCCTTCCAGGTTCCCTGACCTATGGCATAGTCAGGCATGAAGCACGCGATGCGTTTCATCTTGAGCTTGTCTATCATGTAGGCGGCGGCTCCTCGACCGGCCCACTCGGCGGCGGCCACGATGGAAGCCGAGGTAGGCGCTCGCGAAGCCTTGGCGTAGAAGCTCTCGGGGACGCCATTGGAGGCGATATAGAAAAGATCCGCGTTCTTGGCCTCGTTGGCGAGAGCGACGGAGATATTGCCGAGGGTGCCTCCGACGAAAGCGGTGACTTTGTAGTCACGGGTTATCTCCCTCATGCGGCGCAACGCCACATCGGGAGCGCTTTCGTCGTCGCGAATGATGCCGGCAAGATTGTACATGCGGCCGTCGACCTTGATGCCGCCGGCGGCGTTGATATGCTCTACGGCCAGCTCCGCGCCGTAGCGTTGTCCAATGCCAATGACGCCACCAGAGCCGCTCAACGACGTTATAACGCCGATATTGATGGTCCCCCGTTCGCCGGACACGGCCTCTTTCTCGCCATTGGCGAACAGTACCGCGGGCATGGCCAGCGCGGCGATCGTCGCCACCATCAGCATGCAAAGCTTTTTCATGGATGCTCCCCTTTCAAAACCGGAATCCCGGACTCAACGAATCCGTTGCGACTCACTGCCCGAGCCGCATGGGCTGCGCTTTACAGCGCCCGGGCGTGTTTCCTTGAAATGATCTCGGCGAGCAAGAGATGCCAT
>CAZNXK010000175.1:0-5126 GCA_964576835.1 uncultured Treponemataceae bacterium
CCTACGCCGGCGGAGCGTCGGTCAGGCTCAAGGGCTTCATTCTCCACTTCCACCATGGCAGCCTTCCTGCCGACCGCGAACGCATCGCCGCTCTCATTCAGCCGCCCGTAGCCGGCGGCTCCCGGTCGGATGACGGCCAGGCCGGTGCCGGTGGCCCTGGTGCCGGTGGCCCTGGTACCGGTGGCCCTGGTACCGGTGGCAGCGCCGCTCCCGCCCCGACAATCGGGCCTGCTCCCGTGTCGGCTCCCGTGTCGGCTGCGATCGCGCCGCCATTGGCCACAGGTGCCTTTGAGGTGGCCACGGGAGAACGGGGAGTCGTGTTGCTCCTCTACGACCTGCGTTTCGTCGCCGACGGTGACGAGCTTCTGGCAAGCGAGCGGGGCCGGCTCGACGCCATAGCCGATGCCCTTAAAAAAGTCCCCGAGCGGACCTTCCTTGTCGAAGGACATAGCGCCGACCTTGGACGACCCGCCGGGCAATACGAGCTGTCGGAGCGGCGTGCCAGGCGCATCGTCGACGAACTGGTGGCCAGGGGCTTGCCCGCCGGCCGCTTCGTCTACCGCGGTCTTGGGGCGGACATGCCGGTGGCTCCGAATGATACCGAATCCAACCGCGCCAGGAATCGCCGAGTCGAGATTACCATTCTCGACTGAAAGCGCTTGTCGTGTAGCCGCGGCACTCGAATTTTCCTTGATAACGGAGCCACATGAAGCTACAGTGAGCGCATGCAGACTCGAGACTATATCATCAACCTGGAACGGTCGCCCCTTGGCATCGTCATGGCGGCCATCGCCGTGGGAACCGGCATCGCCGTGTCGATGGCGACCAGTTTCGCGGCGGGAGCCGCTCTCGCGGTCCTGACGCTCGTCGGCCTGAACGTGGCCGCCACGCTTGCCGGGATCGGCCCGCGCGCCGCGGCCGCGGAATACGAGCGGCTCGGCTGGGCGATGGCCCGGCGCCACCTGGAGCTGGCCAAGTCCAGCCGCGACCGGCTTGCCTCGCTGCGGGTCCCGGATCCGGAGCTGAAGTCCCTGCTCGGGCTTGCCGCCATGCGCGGGTCGGGCTACCTCTCCGCCTGCCTTGCGGCGCGGTCGCGCGACCCGCGCGCCGAGGATGCGCTCGCCGACTGCGTCTCGCTCGCCGACATCTACCTCAAGGAACTCGACGGCGTGTCTACCGAACGCCGCTACAGCCTCGATGACGCGGACCCATTCGTGGCGGCAAAAGAGCGGGCACTTTCGGCTCTGCGTGACAGGATAGCCCTCGTCGAACTGGCCACGCGCAACCTTTCGAGCGGCCTAACGCCAGCCGATGCCATGGAAATCAAGGAGACACTATGAGCCGTTCCCCGTGGTCGCACCGGACGTTCAGGTTCAAGCCGAGCCTGGGCGTGCTTATGCTCGTACTGGCTTCGGTCGCCGTCGGTACGTCATGGGCATTGACGAGCGACCTCGTTTCCGCCGAGACAACCGTCGTGCTCAGGCCTGACGGCAAGGCCGAGGTCTATTACGTCGTCGAGTGGAACGTCACGGGCGGCGACATGAGCGGCTTCTACTTCCAGGGGGAGGCTTTCGAGCCGGTATGGAACCTGGACAGATGCTGGGCCGATCTGCCTGGCGGCGTCAGGCAGCCGCTCGTCATCAAGGACCTGGGGAGCGGCAGGTACGACGTGATACTGTCGGCCGGAAGGCGCTTTTCCGGTCGCGCCTACTATTCGATCAGCTACGCGGGCGATTTCGCCGCCGCCGGCCTCGTCGGCACGACGACCAGTCCTGAACACGGCGACCTCGTCTACTTTGACTGGGCGCCGGTCGAGTGGGACGAGGCGCTGGAGTACCGCGCGTTGCGGCTGGTCCTTCCGCTGCGGGTTTCCGGCGAGAAACTGGCGGAAGCAGAGCGCGCCGCCATTCCGATGCTGACCGAGGAATGGGTCAACGCCGAGAACAGGATAGATTACTACGGCTCCCCGGGGGATGATGGAGTATACTACCTGACCGTCCTTTTTTATCAGGAAAAGCCTGGAGCCAACGCGACGCAACGACTCGGCCTCTATTTCCCGGCGGGCTACCTGCCGTTGACCGCGGGCCTGGGGTCCCGCGATGCCGCCGCGGCGGATGGCGGCGGTCAGGGAGAGGGCCCGGCCTACTCCGAAGAGGAACGGACGACTTTCAGGGATTCGCCGGTCGCGGCTCTCGTCGTTTTCGCGTTTGTCATCGCGGCTGCGCTTCTCCTGTACGCCAGGCGTGTCAAGGCATTCACGGCCAAGGCAGAGGTGGTCGAAGGAATAGCCTGGGCAGGAGATACATGGAATCCGCCGAAGCTCTTTGCCGGTAGCTACCAGGTTCCGGGAAAGGTTCCCGAGAACCTCCACCCCGTGGAGGCGGCCCTCTTGCTGGAGCTGGCACTGCCGCGCATCGCGGCTATCATGGTCGACGGCCTGGAGGCTCAGGGCATAGTCGCCGTAGACCGCGAGGACCCGCTCAGGCTGCGATTCCTGTCGGCGCGTTCCGCGCATGACGAAATCGAGGAAGCCTTCCTCGCGTCCTTCGACGCCGAAGGCAACGTGCTGCCTGGCCTCCTGGCCGACTTTTTCGAGGGTGCGATAAAGCGGCTCCAGGAGAAGATATGGGACTGCGACCTCGAAGCCACCAAGGCTTTCTACCGCGGGAAGATACTCGAGGCGCAGGCCAGGGCCGAAGAGGTCGACGGCTGGGACGAGTCGCGCAGGCTTGGCTACTACCGTTCCAATACGGCGTGGATGTACTGGAGGAGTTACGCCATCGTCGGGTCGAGGACCGACAGGCTTGCGGCCATACGCCTGCCCGAAGGCATGTCCGCAGGTTATGCCGACTTCATGCGATCCGCGGTCTGTTATTCCGGCTGCTTCACTCCGGCGACCTCCGGCACGGTGGACGCGTGCTACTCGGCCTGCCACAATGCCTGCCACGACGCCTGCCATTCGGCGTGCCACAGCGCCTGTCATTCGGCCTGCCACAGCGCCTGCCACTCCGCCTGCGTCTCGGGGAGTTCCCATTGAGCGATCCGGTCGGCGGCGATCCTGCCGACAGGCTGGGCTGGATCTACGGATTCTGGAAAAGCCTTTCGCCGTACGCCTACGCGAGGACCGAGGATGACGTCGTCATCCTTCCGCCCAACCTCGTGTACAAGACCAATCCTACGGGCGCCGCCCTATTGCGGCATATCGGCGACGGCGGCCGCTTCGAGGACATACCCGGCTTCTCGAGCGAGCGCGCCGGGGAGATCGAGGCGTTCTTCGTCTCTCTCAAGGCAGTATACGACGGCAGGCCCGCAGCGCTGGAAAAGGTCGCCTACGACTTCGACTTCACGCGGCTGCCCGTCCTGGGCGAGATAGCGCTGACCTACCGCTGCGACAACCGCTGCCGGTTCTGCTACGCCGGCTGCGTCGACCCCGACGAGGCCAGCAGGGCCTTCGGCACCCGTGAACTGGACACCGCCGGTTTCCGCCGCATCATCGACATGTTCGGGGACGAAGCCAGGATTCCGTTCTTTTCCTTTACCGGCGGCGAACCCCTGGTACGGCCCGATGTCGAGGAACTGGCTGCCTACGCCAGGAGCCGAGGCCTCAGGACCAACCTGGTCACGAACGGCAGGCTGGCTACGCCCGACCGTGCCGCGAGCCTGTTCGCGGCGGGTATTACGACTGCCCAGGTCAGCCTGGAGGCTCCGTCGGCCGGCCTGCACAACATGCTCTGCGGCGCGCCCGGCGCCTTCGACGAGACGGTCGCGGGCATCCGCGCGCTCCTGGCCGCCGGGATGTCGGTGCAGACCAACTCGACGCTGACCATGGCCAACCGCGACGCCCTCCTCGAGTTGCCGAGTTTCGTGGCATCCCTTGGCGTCAGGCGCATATCGATGAACCTCTTCATCCCGACAGGCTCGGGCGCGACAGCCGCTGACCTGTTTTTCCCGTATTCGCTTGCTGGAGCCTTCATAGACGAGGCCAGGAGGCGGGCCCACGAAGCGGGCGTCGACTTCTTCTGGTACTCGCCTACGCCGCTCTGCCTGTACAATCCCATAGCGAGGGGGCTGGGCAACAAGAGCTGCGCAGCCTGCGACGGCCTCTTGTCGGTTTCGCCGTCAGGCGACCTTCTGCCGTGCTCCTCATGGCCGGAGCCACTAGGCAAGCTGCTGGAGTCAGGATTCACGGAGCTGTGGTTTTCCGACCGGGCGGCGCATTTCAAGCAGAAGCGCTACGCGCCCGATTCGTGCCGGGCCTGCCCGTCGTTTACGGCGTGCCAGGCAGCCTGCCCGCTGTACTGGCGCTGGGCCGGTTATGGAGAGATAGAAAACAAAGCGGAGGTGCGACGATGCACGATCGTTTCAAGTATCTGAAACTGGGACTCGGTTCGAGGCTCGCCATCGCCGGATCGCTGTTCGCGCTGGCCGCGGCCGCGCAGGTCGCGGCCGGGTCGGCGATGACAGGCCTGCCGTTCGCCGTGGCCGCCTGGTTCGTATTGTCCCTCAAGCCTGCCAGCAACAGGCCAAGGGACACGGGGCTCGAGGAGTGGCGCGCCGTCTCGGACGGCGAGGTGGCGCGCATCGCCGACAGCCTGGTCCGCTCCAAGAAGTTGCGCACCAGCGTAGCCGGCCCCGTGGTGCTGAAGGTCTTCCTTTTGATCGTAGTGCTGTTCGCCGCGTTCTCGACCTCGTCTGACGCGCCGCGCTTCTCTCTTGCGCTTTTCGACCTCTGCCTGTTCTGCGTTCCGGGAATGTTCTTCGGTCGCGTTTCGGCCCATGTGCCTTACGAGTTCGACCAGAAGCTGTCACGATTCGTGGCAGCGATGAACGTGGCCCGACCCGATGGCTTCATCCTGACTCCCTATCTCCGCTTCGACAAGGACGACGAGGGGCGCGACGTGCCGGAAGACCTCCGCCTTCTCCTCGAACCAAAAAGGAAACCAGCCGACCTGGTCGGCATCCAGTTCCAGGCTTCCATCAACAAGGGCGCAAACGGCAACGTGCCGTATATGTACGCTGTCGTGCTGACCAGGGGTAAGTCTGGACCGGCGTACTCCACCTTCAAAACCATGTCGGCGCACGGCTTCGAGGTGGAGGCCGGGGGTGACGCTGACTACGGCACGGTG
>CAZNXK010000175.1:5136-6436 GCA_964576835.1 uncultured Treponemataceae bacterium
GACACCGACAACGGCGGCTACCATACCACCGACGATGACTGTGAACGCCTGATGGCGCTGATGATCAGGGCGCTGCAGAAAACCGCGCAAACAGGAGAATCCGCATGAAAAAATTGGTGGCGCTGACTATGTTCGCCCTTGCCTCGCTCGGCGCCTACGGATGGGACGACCACGACATGCTCACGTTCCTGTCGCTTTGGGGACAGGACTACTCAGGCGAGCTCGTCGTCGCCGAGAACCTTGCCGATTTCCTCGAGGCGGAGAAAGAGACGCTTGCTCCATTCCTCGATGAGCTCGAGAAGCGCGCCGGCCTGGCGATGCGTGGATTGCCCGCGAGGCCCGGGTCGCTGGCCCTGGATGCCCGGCTGTCCGGTTACGAGCTGTCGGTGGCATTCCTCAAGGCCATCCGCGTCAATCCGACTCTTCCGTTCCAGCTCTTCATACAGCCTGCCGCGGGCGCGCCCAGGAACCTCAGGCACGCGCCGCTTCCTGTCAAGGCAGTCGACCTCTTCGACGCGAGGTTCCCCAACCAGCCATTCGAAGCCGTTGTCGCAGGCGAGCGGCTCCCGGTGCTGTCGGTGCTGAGCTCGGCTTCCGACGAGCCTGATTACGGGCTGGACATAGGCCTGTACGAGGACAACCGCACCAATTACGGAGCGACCTACGGCTTGGGTACCCAGCCGTTCGGGAACCCGGCGCTTCTGTACGGCAGCCAGGCTCCGCTCCACATGTCGTTTCCGTGGGAAGACCCCGTCATCAAGGTTGCCGCGCCGTTTGTCGGACGCGGCCTGGTGGAGTACCGGGTACTGCAGTTCACCGAACTGGCGCGCTTCGCGATGAAGAGCGGCCACCCCTACTGGGGCATGCGCTTCGCCGGCTGGGCTTTGCACTACCTGCAGGATATGGCCCAGCCGTACCATGCCAGGCTCATGCCGGGCAAGGGAACCCTCGGCATGCTCGCTCTGTATACCACTGGTTCGAAGGAAGAAATTGCAGGCGCCGTTGTCATGCTGTCCAACCGCCACCTGCTCTTCGAGGACTATTTCTACCGGCTGTTGTCGACCCGGTACATGGACGAGTCGTCTTCGCCGGTCTTCAAGGCGATGAGGGCCGGCACCGGCAAGCCTGTCGCCTACAGGGAGGGCTTCGCCTACGATGTCGCTGCCAAGGCTTCCTACGACCGCGGCGCCGCCCTCGACAAGCTCCTCGTGGACTCGTTCCCGCTGCGCTATACGTCAGATCCTGCCTACGATTACGGGGCCGATCCTCACAAGGCGGCCTACGACAGCCTGTCGGCGCT
>CAZNXK010000176.1:0-6311 GCA_964576835.1 uncultured Treponemataceae bacterium
GGAGAAGAAGTCCATGGGCTTCCAGATGTCGGCCTGGGACCAGAAGCTCCTCAAATACGGCGACCTCTTCGAGAAGGAGATGATGGACCTGTCGGTCAACATCCCGCTCGAAGGCGCGCTCGACAAAGGCTGGGAAATACTAGCCTCCTGCTTCGAGCCACAGGAGACCGGCCTCCAGACAAAGCTGATAGACCAGTTCTGGCCAAAACCTTGATGACAAGGATGGCCACGGAGACACGGAGACACGGAGTGGAAATAAGAATCAAAATAGGGAAGCTAAACCCGGGATTGGAAATATTCTATTCTCGTTTTTCTTCTCCGTGCCTCCGTGCCTCCGTGGTTCAAAACTACATGAAGGTTCTTTCATGCAAGGATAGGGTGAGCTAACGTGGCAAAGATAAAGCTGACCAAGAACGAGCTCAAGAAACAGAAAGACGCACTCAAGATGTACAGGCGTTACCTGCCGACCTTGCAGCTCAAGAAGCAACAGCTTCAGACAGAGATACGCAGCATCGAGCTCCGGGCCAGGGAACTGGCGGCCGAGCGGGACCGCCATCTCGCCGAGTTCCAGGGCTGGGTGGCGGTGTTCGGCGAGGAAGAAGCTATAAAGCGGGCTGACGGCGGCTGGATCATCTCTGCGGGGACGATACGGACGTCGACGGGCAACATAGCCGGCGTCGACATCCCCATCTTCAGGGGAGCCGACTTCGTCATCGACGATTACGACCTTTTTGCAAAGCCGCTGTGGGTGGATCGGGCTCTGGACAGGCTCCGCGTCATGCTGACTCTCGATCTGGAGATAAAGGTCCTCGAGGAGCAGATCCAGAGGCTCGCCCGTGAGCTGCGGACGACGACACAGCGAGTCAACCTCTTCGAGAAGGTAAAGATTCCCGAGACCGCGGCCGGCATCAAGAAGATCGGGATCTACCTCGGCGATCAGCAGACCGCCCAGGTCGTCAGGGGCAAGATGGCCAAGCGCAAGGTCGAAAGGGCAGCGTCATGATAGCGCCGATGAAACGGGCCTTCGTCATGCTCGTGGAGCACGACAAGCGCGAATCCCTCCGCGAGCTCAGGCGCCTCGGCGTCCTCCATCTGGAACCGGTGCACGGCTCCGGCCAGGAGTACGACGACCTCGTCACGGACAGGCTTTCGATTACCGAGGCCATCGGGATACTGTCGGAGTACAAGGCGGAATCCAGCCGCAAGGAAATGGATACCCGTGAAGGCATCGAACTGGCTGCCCGGATCCGCAAGCTGGATTCCGGAGTCAAGGAAGCGAACGACCAGTCTGTTGCCTTGGTCCGCGAGATGGAGCGGATACGGCAATGGGGCGACTTCGATCCGGCTATTGTCAGGGAGCTGGCATACAGCGGGGTCAAACTGCGTTTAGTCGAGATTCCTGTCAGGAAGCTTTCGCTGTTGCCACAGGATCTCGATTATCTGCGGCTCGGCCTGGCCAAAGGCCTTGCCATGATCGCGGTTCTCGCTGACCAGGATGTCGCCCTTCCGCAGGATTGTGTCGAACTGCGCATGCCCGAGAAGGGGCTGTCCGAGCTCGAAGGCGAGTTGCAGGATGCGCAGTCCCGCGCCCGGGCTGCAAGGGACGCGATCAAGGAATACTCGCCGCTCGCCTTAGCCCTCGGTTCGGCACTGGCCAGGATAGAGCGCGAAGAGCAGTTCGAGTCGACGCGGTCGGGGATGGCGAATGGATGCGAAGGCGTCGGTTGGTTCTCCGCCTGGGTACCTGTCAGGGATGAAAAGAAACTGACTGACGCGGCAGCCAAGGCGGGCTGGGGACTACTCATCGACGAGCCCCTTGACGAAGAACAGCCGCCGACGAAGATCGAGAATCCGGCAATAGTCCGCATGATACAGCCGGTCTTCGATTTCCTCGGGACAGTGCCCAACTACCGGGAGTATGACATCTCCGGCTTGTTCCTGTTCTTCTTCACTTTCTTTTTCGCGATGATTTTCGGCGATGGCGGCTACGGTTCGATACTGTTCGCTACGGGCTTGTTCCTCGCGGTCAAGTCGAAGGCTTCGGGCAAGCCGGTTCCCGACCCGATCAGGCTCCTCCTCGTGCTGTCGGGAGCCACGGTCATCTGGGGCGTACTGACAATGAGCTGGTTCGGCATGCCGGTGGAAATGGTACCGGGAGTGCTCCGCGCCTTGTCCCTCAATTGGTTGTCAAACGCCAATCCGGAAGCCGGCGACAACGTCAAGGTGCTGTGCTTCAGCCTGGGACTGGTCCAGCTGTCGATTGCCCACATCAAGAACATCCGGCGTGACTTCCCGTCGCTCAAGCTGCTCGGCCAGCTTGGCCAGCTGTCGATGGTGATGGGCATGTTTTTCCTGGTGCTCAACCTTGTCATCAGCGCGAAGAAGTACCCGCTGCCGATATGGGCTCTCTATCTGGTCGCCGCAGGATTCGGGCTAAGCTTCGTGTTCGCGAACTGGGGCGGAGAGAAGAATTTCTTCGTCGCACTTGGCAAGAGCATTTTGTCCAGTTTCGCCAATATCGTCTCGGTCTTCCTCGGCGTCGTCAACATCTTCGCCGACATCGTGTCGTACATCAGGCTCTGGGCCGTCGGCCTCGCGGGTATCGCGATAAGCCAGACTATCAACAACATGGCAGGTCCGATGTTCGGCGAGTTCGTCATGTTCGCGTTTGGCGTCTTGCTCCTGGTCTTCGGCCATGGTCTCAACGTCATCATGAGCGTACTGTCGGTCATTGTGCACGGCGTGCGTCTCAACGTACTGGAATTTTCGGGCCACCTCGGCATGGAGTGGTCCGGCTATAAATATGAACCGTTCAAGGATACCGTCCAAGCCGGGCGGGATGAAATCGAAAGGAGCCACTCATGAATATCGGTATGATCGGCGTTGCCGCCGTGCTGGGACTCTCTGCTATCGGATCGGCCATCGGAGCCGGCATCGCGGGACAGGCCGCCATCGGAGCCTGGAAGCGCAACTACATGGCAAACAAGCCCGCGTCGTTCCTTCTCGTCGTTTTTGCCGGAGCCCCGCTGACGCAGACCATCTACGGATTCATCCTGCTCCAGCGGATGATGGTTTCCAGCGTTGACAGCGGCCTGCTGCTCGGAGCCGGCATCATCGGCGGAGCGGCGATGGGAATGTCCGCGATAGCCCAGGGCAAAGCAGGCGCCTCGTCCTGTGATGCCTTCGGCGAGACAGGCAAGGGTTTTGGCCAGTACATAACGGTAGTCGGCCTCTGCGAGACAGTGGCCCTGTTCGTCATGGCCTTTACCTTCGGCGCCATCTAACACTACCGTCAAGATTAGGGACACGATAGACGGAGAAAATTCTTCTTTGTTTATCGCGTCCCTTTTATTTTGTGGTTCTTCACTTCTCTGTGCTTCTGTGTCAAAAATGGATATACTGCCAAATATGATAAGCACTACGAGGGTCGTGAAGGTCGGATCGGTATTGGTAGGAGGCGGGCACCGGCCGCCGGTGCAGACGATGTGGAAGGCTCCCCTGCGCGCGGATGGACTCGAGGCCGTCGCGGAACGGGTTCGGGTTCTCGCTGGGCTGGGTTGCGGGATAATGCGCTTCTCCACTCCCGATATGGGACAGGCGGAACTTCTCGGCAGGCTGGCGGGGATGGTCGACATGCCCCTGGTCGCGGATGTCCACTTCGACTGGCGCATCGCACTTCGCTGCCTTGACTTTCCTATAGCCAAGATCCGCGTCAACCCGGGCAATCTCGGAGAGCCCTGGAAGCTCAGGGAGGTGGCTGCAAAGGCAGCCGACAAGGGCGTGCCTATACGCATAGGCGTGAATGCCGGTTCGCTTCCCAAAGACCTCCAGGACGTACCCGACAGGGCCACCGCCATCGTCGCCGCGGCCGAGCGCGAGGTTGCCGCCCTAGATGAACTGGGCTTCGTAGATGTCATCGTCTCGATGAAGGCGAGCGGGGTGGAGGAGACAGTGCGCGCCAACAGGTTGTTCGCCGGCAGGCACGACATGCCGCTGCACATCGGCGTCACCGAGGCAGGTCCCTTGGTGCAGGGTTGCGTGCGCAGCGCTGTCGCGCTGTACGCGTTGCTGGCTGACGGCATCGGAGATACGTTGCGGGTTTCGCTTTCCGATGAACCTGAAAACGAAGTAATCGCGGGCCAGGAGATAGTCGCGCTGGCCAGCGGCACCAGGCAGAGCGCCGACATTGTCTCCTGTCCGCGTTGCGGAAGGGCCGGATTCGATACCCATGCCTTTACCGAGCGCTGGCGTGACAGGATATATTCCATCCGCAAGCCAATCACCGTCGCGGTCATGGGCTGCGTCGTCAACGGGCCCGGTGAAGCCAGGCACGCCGACATCGGCATAAGTGGCGCGGGCGACAAGGTCATCGTGTTCAGAAAAGGCGAAATATCCCGAACGTGCGCGCCACAAGACGCCGATATTGTATTCGGGGAGGAGCTCGCCAAATTATGATCAACGCTTCCCGTTTTCCGAAGCTTCTCACGCTTATGCTCACAGCCGTGACCGCATGTCTTCCATTGTCGGCCCAGGAATCATTGTACCGTGATTCTGAACCTGCCTGGCTCAGCCTGGAGCGAGGGAAGCGCGCCTTTGCGGAAAAGGATTTCGGAACGGCAATCGTCGAGTTCGACAGGGCCATTGCCACGCGGCGAGAGTCGTTTACCGCGGCCGCCGGGCGGCTCGACCAGGCGCTTCAGAGCAAGGCGGTCAAGAACGGCCGATCGTCGATACAGGAGTCCCTCGCCATCTTCGCCTCGGAAGATTTCATACAGCGTGACCTCGACCGCATCGCGGCAAAATATGGTTCATCCACCAAGTCAATGCTCCAAGCCCTCCGGAAGGATCGCATCTCCGACAGTCACCGGGCCTTCATAGAGGTCCTGCTTCTCGTGCTCGAGTACAAGCCGATCGAAGAACTCGGCGATTCGATACAGAGGCTCAGGCTGGAAGTAGACAGGTTGGCGAGGTACCCGGAGGCCGAATACTGGAAGGGCCGTGTTTTCTTCGTCGAAGGCGAACTTTCTATAGCGGAGGCCCAGTACATGCGGGCTTTCGACATGAGCGCCTCGCTCGAAATCCCCGACGAGCGTTTCACCATCCTCTATTCGATGGCAGAGCTCCATGGGGCGAAGAACGACTTCGTGGCGTGGGAAAACGTGCTGAAAAGCATTGTCAGCGGAAACGGCGACAAAACCGGATCATCTGCGGGCGACTGGGCCATCGATCCGTATATACGCGAGGCGATGATGAAAACGCTCGTCGATTTCGGCTTTGACCGCTTCATGACCCTGTACAGGATAGCGCCGTCGTACACTCTGCCGGCAAACGCCGCCTTGGCCGGATTCTACCTCGAACGCGGCAGGGCTGCGTCTTCGATGCACGCGGCCATAGCTGTCAACATGACGATGACCAGGGCAATAGCGATGATGCAGGCAAGGGACGAGGATTATTCGTGGCAGGGCCTGCCGGATTTCATGGAAAGAGCCATGTCCCGAAAGGACGTGGCTTCGTATCTGGCTGACTCGAACGCGTTCGGGCTGATGCTGGTTTTTGCGGATTCCCTGTACATCCAGGGAGGAAGGGTGGCTGCCGCCGAGTTGTGGCGAGCCGTTGCCGGTTCGGGAACGATGCCCTATGCCGCGACGGCCGGGGTCAGGTTGTCGAATCCATCCTCTGCGGTACGCAGGGCGGCTCCATAGATCAGGGGCGAGGGGCCAGTGAGGCGTCGTCGGCCATCATCTTGGCGACAAGGTCGCGGATGAACGGATCGACGATCGAATATACGCGTTTTGTCTTGTGGACCTCGGCGGAGACGATATGAGCCAGTTTCAGTATCGCCAGGTGCTGAGATATGACCGGCTGGGGTTGTTTGAGGCATTTCCACATATCCGAGACGCAGGGATCTTCCTGTCTCGCGATAAGGCAGAGGAGCCTGAGGCGAATGGGATGACCCACGGCCTTCAGCTTCTTCGCGTATTCCGATAGACGCTCGCCATCACAAGTCTCTTGGGTACTCATATGAAATATCATATCAAAAAACTTTTATCGTTTCAACAGGGCACGGATCTCACGGTCGACCCTTCCTGCGAGGTAATCCGCGATTATGGCCAGCTTTTCGTCGCCGCATTCAAAGGAAAGGGCCATGGAAGTCCCGTTCCGTTCGAGCCTGCAGTTGACCGACAGGATTTCCTGGTCGACCCGGAGCGAGGCATCCTCTATCACGACGCCGGCTTCCAGGTCGGATACGAGCGCCGGCGATTCAGGCAGGAACGACAGGCCTGAACTCGATATCGAATCTATGATGCCAC
>CAZNXK010000177.1:0-6297 GCA_964576835.1 uncultured Treponemataceae bacterium
CCCCACAAGCAGATCCAGAGTCTGCTGTGCTACCATTACACAACCGGGGAATGCGCTGGACTGAGCGAAATATAGCGGAAACCGGATCGACGAGTCAAGAGCCTATGCGGAGGCGAAGGCCTCGACGATCTGCTTGTTGTTGAACAGCTTGGCGTACTTGCGTGCGGTCAGACCGAGCCTGTCGGCGATATCGGGATCGGCTCCGCTGGCCATCAGGCGCTCCACCATCGGGGCATCGTTGCGACCGACAGCCAGTATCAGCGCCGTCTGTCCGTCCTTGCTGGTAAGGTTCGGGTTGGCTCCGCGGGAAAGGAGCTGCTCGAGGAGGGATGAATCGCCATGCTGGGCTGCGTCCATGAGCGGCGAGTAGCCCCGATCGTCACTCTGGGCATCGACATCGGCGCCCCTGTCGAGCAGCAGCTCTACGATGCTCCTGTGCCTGGACCGTGCGGCAAGGCAGATGATAGGCACGCCTGACTTGTCCCTGACATCGGGGGGAAAGCCGGAGTCCAGGAACAAGGCGACGGCTTTTGTATCGCCCTCGCATACGCATTGGGACAGCGATTCCGCGTGCCACGATATGCCGAGTTCCAGCAGCGAAGCCTTGGCCAGACGCCTGCCCTCCTTGAGTGTCCAGGCATCCTTTTCGATGGCAAAATAACCAACCATGTCTTCAATATCGCTGAAGAGCGGCAGGTCGGCCAGCCAAGGACCAATATGCCAACCTGCATCGAGGCTGAACAGCAAAAGGGGCAAGCCGCGTCCCCGTGCCAGACCGCTTATGTACGAGAGCCATGCCGAATCGGCATCGCGGCCGTCCGCGACACATAGCAGGTGCGAGGTTCCCGACAACAAGTCATCGATCCTGTCAGAAGTCTCGTTTCTCCATGAATCGTTGAATTTGAGTCCGACGGTTTCATGCCCGTTTGCCTCCAGCGTGACCATGATCGATCTGGCTCTGGAGGCGTTTGGAGGCGAGGCCACGACGGCTATCTTCAATGCTGTCCTCTGGACGGGCAGTTGCTACCCATCCTCCAATCATCGGCAAGAAAGCGGCAATTTCTGACTGACTTGTCAGCCTTTCAATCCATCGATATAGTCGCTCGTGGGGAAACGATCCATGACGAAAGCGGAGACAGAAAACGCGATGAAGAATCCTGAAGTTATGGTATCCAAGCTCGTCGAGGCGGCCCTTCGCCGATATTCGATGATCGAGGAGAATGACCGGATTCTGATCGCGGTTTCCGGAGGCAAGGATTCAACCGCGCTTGCGTACGACCTTTCCATGAAACGACGCTGGTGGCCAGCAAGCTTCGAGATCAAGGCTGTGCATATCGCCACGGACTTTTGCTCATGCTGCCAGAAGACATCGCTCGTGTCGCTCCTGGAATCCTGGGACATACCCTACGAGTCGGTGTTTGTTCCGGTCATCGGGCGGCTCAAACCCGGAAAGTCGATGAACTGCTACTGGTGCTCCACCCAGCGCCGCACCGAACTTCTCAGGTACGCCCAAAAGGAAGGCTACAACAAGATCGCACTTGGCCATCATCTGGACGACATCGTCGAGACCTTCTTCATGAACATGATGCTCAAAGGCGAGCTATCCGGGATGCTCCCCGTGCTCGCGTACGACAAATACCCGATTTCCATCATCCGCCCGCTCGCTCTCTGCGAGGAGAAACAGATCATTGCATTCGCCGAGCACAAGGGTTTCCGTTCCACGGCATGTACCTGCCCCTACGGCCAATCGTCAAAACGCAAGAGCGTCCGATTGGACATCGCTGGACTGACAGGCGGATCAAGCGCAGCCAAACGGAACATCTTCGAGTCGATGTCCAATATCAATACCGGATACCTGCCCGCCTCACTTCATGCATGACCGATACAGTCCAGTCTGCCGATGACGGGTTCCTGACAGCGACTTGAAGGATTCCTTCATGAGCCGCCACCCGTCAGCATAGACCCCTGCCTGCCGTCATCCGCCCATCCTCATGAATGCGGATCATCGAACGCCCCATTAGACAAGGAATCGGTCATTATATCCACCAGATATAGTTGACTATTAGGATCTTTATAGTAAGGTTGATATATGGGTTTGATAACGACACGGTCACGGTATGGGCTCAGGTTGCTCGTCGAGTTGGCGGAACGCGGATCGAACGGTCCCGTCGACCTGGGAAGCGTAGCGAAGAGCCAGGACATTCCAGAAATGTATCTATCCAAGCTGGTGGCGCCGCTCAAGGCAGCCGGGATACTCCGCTCCTCGCGAGGCGCGAAGGGCGGCTACGAACTGGCGCGCCGTCCCGATGAAATAAACCTGCTCGGCGTGGTGGAGGCACTGGAGGGACAGTCGTCCCTCCTCGGGTGTACGGCCTCCCCTGGCGTCTGCTCCCGATCGGGAGACTGCAGGACCCAGCCGGTATGGTCGGGACTCGATATGGCCATCAAGAACTACCTGCGGGGCGTAAACCTCGCGGACGCCGCGTACGCGGCGATTGACTACGCTATTTAGGAGACGACGATGAAATATGCAGAGAATATTACCGACCTAATCGGGAATACCCCGCTCGTGCGGGTGAGGGCAGAAGGCGCGGCGCCTGGAGCCATCGTGCTCGCAAAGCTCGAATCCTTCAATCCTTTTTCGAGCGTCAAGGACCGGATCGGCCTCGCGATGATCGAAGCCGCGGAAAAGAGCGGCGCCCTCAAGAAAGGTTCCATCATCATAGAACCGACCTCGGGCAATACCGGCGTCGCGCTGGCCGCGGTGGCGGCGGCAAAAGGCTACCGCATCATCCTTACCATGCCCGAGACGATGAGCATCGAGCGGAGGAAACTGCTCGCGGCCTACGGGGCCGAGCTCGTTCTCACCGAAGGTCCGAAGGGAATGAAGGGGGCGATTGCCAAGGCACAGGAGCTCGTCGCCGCCACGCCCGGTTCCTTCATGCCGATGCAGTTCGACAATCCGGCGAACCCCGAGGCGCACCGAAAGACGACGGCCGAGGAAATCTGGCGCGACACCGATGGCAAAGTCGACATCCTGGTCTCCGGTGTCGGTACGGGCGGTACGATCTGCGGCATCTCGAGCGCCATAAAGTCGCATAAACCCTCTTTCAAGGCGATCGCCGTCGAACCGCTCGCGTCGCCGGTGCTGTCGGGCGGTCAGCCACGACCTCACAAGATCCAGGGAATAGGCGCGGGTTTCATCCCCGGCGTCTATGATCCAAGTCTCGTCGACGAAATCATACAGGCGACGCACGAGGACGCGGGCGCGACGGCGAGGCGAGTCGCCAGGGAGGAAGGCATCCTCATGGGCATATCGTCGGGCGCCGCGTTGTGGGCCGCCATCGAGGTAGCCAAGCGTCCCGGTAGCGCAGGCAAGGCCATAGTCGTAATACTGCCTGACAACGGCGAACGCTACCTTTCGACCTGGCTCTTCGAAGACCCCGAAGTCCTGAAATAGTATATAATCGAAATGCCGGGCGATGGCGGCGAGCGCCGGTCCGGCTTCGGGGAGGATCGTGATGGAACTGAAAAAAATAGCCAGCTTTCAGGTGGATCATACGAAGCTCAAGCGGGGCATGTACGCATCCAGGATTGACGGCGACGTCGTCACCTGGGATATAAGGATGAAGCTGCCGAACGCCGAGCCCGTGATATCCAACGCCGCGATCCACAGCATCGAGCATCTCGTCGCCACCTTCCTCCGCAGCTCCGACCTCGCTGACGGAGTGCTGTACTTCGGTCCCATGGGCTGCCGGACCGGATTCTACCTTCTGACCCGCGGCATTTCAGACGCCGACGCGATAGCCCTGGTACGCGGGGCCTTCGAGTTCCTCGCGAAATACGACGGCCCGCTGCCGGGGGCTTCCGAGGTAGAATGCGGCAACTGGCGCGAGCACGACCTTGCGGCGGCAAGAGCCGAGGCTGCCAGGTATGCGCCGGTACTCACGGGCTATACCGAAGCCATGCTGTCGTACGACAGATGACAACGTGCCTCGGTCGCATTGGTCGTGTATACTCATAGCCGGAGGCGCGCCGTGATATACCTCGACAACGCGGCCACGAGCTGGCCGAAACCCGAATCGGTATACGATGCGGTTGCTAAGGCTATGCGGGAATCTGGAGGCAATCCGGGCCGTTCAGGCCACCGTCTGGCGCTGAACGCGGCACGGGACATCCGCGGCGCGAGGGATACGTTGGCGACCCTTTTCGGAATTCCTGATCCGGACCGGATAGCCTTCACGCTCAACGCTACCTGGGCCATCAACGTCGCGCTGAAAGGCCTCCTTGAGCCTGGTGACCATGTCATATGCGGTTCGATGGAGCACAACGCGGTAGCCCGCCCGCTGCGCGCGCTCGAGCGCCGAGGCGTAATCGTCACCAAGGTCTATTCCTCGCCTTCGACCGGCCTCGATCCCGACGCTGTCCGCGCGGCGGTTCGTCCGGAAACCATGCTCGTGGCAACCTGCCACGCGTCGAACGTCAGCGGGGCCATAAGCCCTATCGCCGGGCTGGGAGCGCTGTGCCGCGAGCGGGGCATCGCCTTTCTGGTCGACGCGGCCCAAAGCGCCGGGAGCATCCCGATCGACGTCGAGGCCATGCGCATCGACATGCTCGCCTTCCCCGGCCACAAGGGGCTCCTGGGCCCACAGGGTACCGGAGGCCTCTACGTCGCGCAATCGTTGGAGCTATCGACCCTGATCGAGGGAGGCACGGGCAGCGAATCGCGGTCGGTCGAGCAGCCGATGCGGATGCCCGACCGATTCGAGAGCGGCACGCCGAATACGCCCGGGATAGCGGGGCTCGCAGCGGGCACGCGTTACATCCTCGAACGCGGGGCCGAGGCCATAGGGCTGGCCGAAGCGGAACTATGCGCGCGCCTCGTGGACGGCCTTTCGCGCGTGCGCGGCGTTGCGGTGTACGGCCCGCCTCCAGGCAACCCGAGGGCATCGGTCGTCACAATTTCCATTGCGGGCGTCGACCCGGCTGACGCGGCCGCCATCCTCGACGATTCCTTCGGAATAGCCTCACGGGCTGGCCTGCACTGCGCCCCGGACGCGCACGAAGCGCTCGGGACGCTCGAAACCGGAGCCTTGCGGCTGAGTCCCGGAGCCTTCACGTCAGCCGATGAAATCGATGCCTGCGTCGAGGCCGTCAGCGCGATTGCGGCGTCAGCATGAACGGAGGTGCCCGATGAATCCGGATGACAGGTATTCCAGGCAGGTCGCCTATTCGAAGATAGGCGCGGCCGGACAGGAGCGGCTCTCGGCCTCAAGCATCGCCGTCGTCGGCATTGGCGCGCTCGGCACGGTCATAGCCAATTGCCTCGCGCGGGCGGGGGTCGGACATCTGCGCCTCATAGACCGCGACTACGTCGAACTCTGCAACCTCCAGCGCCAGTGCATATTCACCGAGGACGACGCGCGTTCAGGCTTGCCCAAGGCCGAAGCAGCGGCGCTCAGGCTCGGAGCGGTCAACTCCGGCATCGTCATCGATCCCGTTACAGCCGATGTCAATCCGGGCAACGCCGAGAGGCTCCTGGACGGCGTCGACGTCGTCGTGGACGGCTCCGACAACTTCGAGGTACGCTACGTCGTCAACGACGCTTGCCTGAAGCTGGGCGTCCCCTGGGTCTACGGCGGCGCACTCATGGACTCGGGCGTCACGATGAACATACTCCCGGGTACCGGGCCGTGCCTCCGCTGCCTCCTCCCCGATCCGCCGCCTGCGGGGTCGCAGCAGACCTGCGCGAGCGCCGGCGTCCTCAACATGATCACCGGGGTGATAGGAAGCATCGAGGCGGCGGAAGCGATGAAGCTGGCGCTTGGCAGCCCCGAGGTCAGGAAGACGTTCCTGTCGATAAACCTGTGGACGAGTTCTTTCCAGGAGGTCGAGATAGGCCGGAACCCCGAGTGCCCTGCCTGCTCCCATGGCCGCTACGACTTCCTCGGCGGCCCGCGCGGAACCTGGGCCGTCAGCCTCTGCGGCCGCGATTCCGTCCAGGTGAGCCCCGCCGACGGAACTGTCGTCGACTTCGACGCGGTGACGGCCAGGCTCCGGCCGCTGGGTACGGTTAAGGCAAGCCAGTTCATGCTCACCTTTTCCTCTCCGCAGCGGGAAATACGACTATTCAGGGACGGCCGGGCCATAATCGACCGAGTGAGGGACGAGTCCCAGGCCAAGTCGATTTATTCGGAATACATAGGACTATGAGGCGGCCGGGATCCTAGCCCGGATATCTTACAGCAGAATCGGGCTTAGCCCAAGAAGTGAACGAAGTCGAGGCGCGGAGCATAC
>CAZNXK010000178.1:0-6049 GCA_964576835.1 uncultured Treponemataceae bacterium
GTTCCAAATGGCTTTCATTTCTGATGGTTCTTTTTCCTTACTTTTTTCATCAATAGTTCGAGCATTTTGAAATTCATCAAATATGACAATGAATGGCTTCCCGACTGCAAGTTCATTTAATTGATCCATGTCATTATACATTCGATACCCAAAGTTGTTTGTACCGAGGTCATACTGATATAATTTCTCGTTAAGTCCCAGTCGTTCTGCTAAGGAAATAACGAGCGATGATTTTCCAGTACCTGTCATACCCCAAAGATTGACAACAAGCGGGCGTTCTTGAAGTTGAGGAGTGATGAACCATGGACTTATTGTTTCCATTAAGGAATCAATGATGTGGTCTATGCCAAAAAAGTCCTTTTTAAGTGAGGATTTTACTTCCTCAAGAAAAGTCATTTTTTGGATAATTTCTGTGTGCGAAAATGTAGCGGTTATGCCCATACAAATCTCCTTTGTATGGACAAGTATAGCTATCGACTACGACAATCCGTGTCGCTGTGAATATTGTTTTGCACTATTTTTATGAATTTCTTCGATTTCTTGAGCGAGTTCCACTGGTTCCATAACAAAAACTAAGTCTCCATACATGAGAATTCTCTGTGTAAGCTCAAAATTGGGGACAATATGAAGTTTTAGCGTCAGGTGAGTAGCGTTATCCTCAAGAATTGTCTGAGAGCCGTGTAGTGGCAGGGCTTTTACATATTTGCCTTGGAGGGCTGTAAACTTCAACACAACATCCATAGCAGGTTCGGTGCTTAGGCTTATTCCAACCACATTATCCAATAGTTTCGTATTGATATTATCTTGCTGAAATATCGAATCAGTTACGATAAGGTTTTCGATCCTGTCTATGCCAAAGAATAATGGATTGCTGATATATTCAATTTTGGCATAGATGTACCATCTACCTTGATATTCCTTGAGCAAGTAGGGATGGGCAACAAAGTGTTTGCGTTCATCCGTACTGAAGTTCACATGATCAAATTCGATGACTCGTTGATGTCTAATCGCAAACAGGAGTGATCGCAGATGACCAATGCCTTTTAACGCTCCAGTATTTTCAAAGGAAATCTCGGTTAAAGACTTTTTGACATCCTTGAAGGATTCTAGGACGATTTCAGCTTCGGTAGCAATTTCCAAGAAGCGGATAGCCGATTCAGTCTCTGAATCCAATCTGTCGATAAAGTAGCCATTCTCTAAACGGTTATAGCTAATGTCTATATTGAACTCGATACGAAGTGCTTCAATGTCACGCTGAAGAGTCCGATTGGAAATTTCAAATCCCTGTTCAGTTAGATACTGAGAGAGTGTATCGAGAGACGGGAAACTGCTCCGTCGAACCTTTTCAACGATCAGGAAGTATCGGTGAATAGACCCTTGAACGCTCAATGTCGATGCCTCGCAGTCAAGTTCTATGGAAGGAGTAAATTAACACAACTGACTATTACGGATAGGCGGGGCTTACACCCGCCTTATAGTCCTACTTCTTGGCAGGTCTACCCTTCTTCTTGGGAGCCGCTATCGTTTTAGTGGTAGGGGCAGGAGCTTTAGCAGGTGCCACCTTGACGGGAGCAGGTGCATTGGCTTGCTTCTTCACCTCTACTTCTACGACACCAGCGAGGGCTTTAATCTCCTCATTGATCTTGGTAGACTTTGCCTGAAGGGAAGCGAGCTTCTTGGCAATCTGGGCTAATGGGTTGGCTTTGGGCATAATTCCTCCTAAATAAGAATGTGAAGATGATAAATGTTTATTCAATAATTGTATAGGATAAAATTGTCTCGTATGATCCTTTTCTGCCCTCCAAAGGAAGCATAATCATCAGTTTTTCACCCTTTTTCGTAGGTATCATCGATAGAGTAAAAATGCCGTCTGCCGTTGCATCCATTGGAATAAGTTCTCGGTTATAGGAAACATATGCAGATTGTCTATTGGGAATATATAATCTAAACACAGCCTCTGTATTGACTTTCAGGTATCCAGATTCTGGACTTAGCAATTTGTAGGAACTACCAACTGAACTATCATATTGGTCTGGGAAATTTCTCTCTAAACCTGAACTCACTGAATATACAATCTCCCCGATTGAACTAAGAGTCTTCCCATTTTTGCCAGAATATAACTGCAAAGAATATAGACCTGATTTTGGAAAGGACATTTGAATTTGATATACACCATCAACGAGTGTTACCAGTGTCATTGATTTTAATACAATACCTTGTGAATTGGTTAGATGGGCTGAAATTCGATTCCCATCCTTCACCATGAGTTTTAGGACGGCTGTCTCGCTTGCCTTGTTTATTGATGTAAGAACAGGCTCTGTTGCCTCCACACTATCAAAGAAATCCCCTGTAAGGTAAGGAAGGGCATAGAAATCATTTTTTGTTAGTTTTGTTGGAAGCAACTGCCACTTGGAGCTTTCAGGAAAGTGTGTGTGGATCATGTAGCGAGGCTCAAGCAAGAAGTATTCAGTTGCATAACGTTTGACGAATGAATAAGTACCCTCTCCTTTTATGTACCCTGCATCCCAAGTGACATCCACTAAATACCAGTTCCCGCTGATGAAAACTGCATTCCATGCATGGTTGGTTTGGGATGAAATCTCCGGGGATAAAGGATCGTACTCAACTGCACGGGCATATCCACTAAGCTTGAGGCACTTGATCTTAGCAAGTGTACACATCTGTAGGAACAGGCTGGAATAGCCGTCACATACAGCCTTCCTTGCCTTGAGTACATTTGAGTATGACTGCTCAGGGATAACCCCTCTACTGAATGAGAAAGCATCGTAGGAAATGTTAAGGGCGATCCAGTCATGAAGAATCTTGACTTGACGAAATGGATCATCTACGCCCTTCAACAAGACCTCGATAAGAGTTCGCAGATTTGCTTCAGGATTATAGAAAACACTGTTGTTGAGAGAGATAGAAATTGATGATGCTTGTTTGTCTGGCGTGTTGATTCGATATGGTGAAACATCTATGATTGTTGAATAGTCGTTTTTTACTGCGATTCCTTGCTCATGGAGGAGCTGGGATGATTTAGCCTGTAAGCCATCAAGTGTTTCCTGAATCTGGACAGAAGTGCATGAGGTTGCCAATAGAAATGTAAAAAATATGGCTGTGATTCCATTCTTCATCTTTTTCCTCTTTTGAGCATAAATCAAGCAGGAACAATGCTCGTTTGATGTCTTTAAATTCTTCGGGTATGGAATTTTCGACATTTGCGATGTCAGTGTAAAATGATACATAATTATCCAATTTTCTTTTAATCTTCTCTAAGTGGGTATTAAGCTTTTCCTTTTCTTCATTTAAGGTTGATCGCCATTTTGTGGGCTTGGGTATATTCTTATAATCGTAAGGCTCTGCAATTTTGGGTATGATAGTAAAAATATTCAGGATTATGCTGATTTGCTCTTTCAGTACAGCCATGACAGTATTCAGGTAATAGTGGTCGAACCGTTCGTTTGAGATGTATGAAGGCTTGATTTTACGAATTAGTTGCCTGAATGCTACTTTCTCGTCATTATTCAATGTTTGAATATTCCTACTAAGTAAAATCAACTTCTGATATTCTGATTCCGAAAGGTTCTCCAAAATCATGCCCTTAAGCATACGCTGACCATACTCTGGGATTATCTGACTTCTATTATTATTGCTGATATTAAAAAGCCTTTTCTGGAACAGCGAAACACTGAGGGAGTAGGTGTCTGGATCAACCTCGAAAAGCTGAAAATGCTGTTCTGCGATAAAGTGAATGTCGCTTTCCGTAAGGGTAAATGGCTGATTGTGATTGGTTTCCTTCCAGACACCGATGAACGAACTCTCGGTCACAACCTTGAGCCATTTGGCAATCTGCTCGTTGTTCACTGAAAAACCAGAAAAATCCATGTCATCAGTGAATAGAAGATAGCTGTCGATTCTATAAAGTTCATCCTTCGATTTTTTCATCTCCCTGCGGAAATCTTTGGAAAGCCTTGATTTTAGTTTTTGTTGCTGGTCTTCAACCTGATGGATACTGATGTTCTCTTGCTTGCCGTTTGGATAGACCAATAGAACGTCTTTGTTCTTATAGTTCTGGTTGACCTCACCAATGAGTTTTCCAGATTTTGACTTCATTTCAATAGTCGAGACGGAATGACGAGTGAAAACGATGATGTCGAATTGCCCCCGAACTGGCAAGTTCTCGTCATTATGATGATAGGGGATGTTCAGGAAGCAGTAGCAATACTCTGAGGGGTCGTCTTTATAGATACCCTTTAAGGAGTCGAGGACGATCTTGCTTTGAACTTTCTCATGTTCATTAAAAAAATCATCTTTTGCATAAACGAAAAATGACATATACACCTCGCTAAATTGGGATACGAGGTGGGATTAACCCAGATTGTTCTTACATAGCCATCTTAGAACACAATCTGAAGCCATGCAAGGGAAAAGATACGATTCCGACAAAGCAAGGTGATATGCCATCCTTGTTGCCGCCAAATGAAGGAGGCATATATGTATCACCAACTCATGAATGTGAAAGAAGTAGCAGAACTTCTCAGGGTTGCTCCAAGCACCGTGTATAAGATGGTCACTGCTGTGCAGGTTGATTATGTCAAATATGGGTCAGCAATTCGAATCAAACCCGAAAGCCTTGGTATCACGGAGATGCTTACAGATGTTGTTGCACGGGAAAGAGCTGAGATGCCCGCATTCGAGTCCATCCTGAAAGACCTGATCCCAGAGCTTGATAGGGCATTCAAGGTAGTTCCTGCCTTCGGGGAGGTTGGCTTCAAAGTTGTTTTCCATGAGAGTCAGCCAGTTCGTGTTGAGATAACTTCTTCACTATCGTTATTGGTTGATATGAAGGGTAGGGGTAGGTAGTTATAGAAGGAGCGGGGGCAACCCCGCCATAGTCAATCTGTCTTAGTCCCGATTCCCGTCGCCATATTCATCTGGTCTGCATGGCTGTAAGGGGAATCCGGGTAGGCATTACTACTAGGCTTCCTTGTTCCAAGCGTCTTGAAGGTTTCCTAATTGTGCTTCATCTGCTATCACCATGTCATAGGTCTTCTCATCTACTATGGTGGCATCGTTCAGGGTATACTCTTTTCCAATAATGTATGCCCAATCATCACCAATCTGAAGAAAACGATACTCTTCTTGTAGTTTCCAGTCGGATCGCTTGATGTCCCCTACACTGAAGGATCGGCGATCTACTGAGTAGTAAGTCCCTAGTGAATGACGATAATATTTGATGATGTGGTTAGTATCTAATATGCAATAGGCGAAGTAGGCATCGAGATTGGTATCAAACTTCACATAATGGTTCTCATCTGATAGGGCAGGATTCTGTGCATGTTCTTCGGGGCTATAGAAGAATTTGTGTCCTACACCGATAAGACGGACACTGATTTCAGGGAGTTTCTTACGCCGGAACATCTAATCCTCCATCATTATTGATAGTCGTATCGAACAGATTATAGTTGGCGAACATCAAAAAAGAAAGACGGCGGTTGCCCCCGCCTGAGACCAGTCTTCGTCCTTATTCCCGCCGCCGTACTCATCGTTGTTTGGATTCAACTGGTCGGCGTGGTTATCGAGAGAATCCCAATAGGCATCATTGTTGGGATTCATGGAGTCTGAGCGGTCGTCGTTGGAGCTTCTGGTTCCCATGATTACTTGCCCTCTTTTTTGGCTTCCCGTTTTGCTTGAGCGGACTGAATCCTTGCAGGGAAACTGTTTCTTGGTGTCTTCCCGCCAGTCTTTGGCGATTGCGATCCCATGATTCGAGCTACATCCTCAATGGTTAGTCCCTGATCCTTTCTCCTGCCCATACATTCCTCCTGCTTGCATCAAGAGACTGCTCTCGACGTAATGAAATGAGATTGGAACGGCAATATAACCGTTCTGGGGGCGGAGCTTATTGAGGCTCCAAATGTTGGTTAGTAGAAGCCAGCGGGAATCGCTGGTAATATAGAGGTTAGAAATGATTCTGACGGATTTAGTGCTTCAGCCTCATGCTGAAGATGTAGTATTAAGTGATAAAGTAAATCTATTCTTCAGA
>CAZNXK010000179.1:0-6046 GCA_964576835.1 uncultured Treponemataceae bacterium
CGCGTTCTACTACAACCGCAAGATCAACTGCATGCAGGCGTCTGGCGGCTTCTCCATCGGGTCACGGCGTTACGAGTTCGACCCGGCCCGCGACTTCGGCAGCCTCGACTGGGGTCGCGGTCGCTGGACCTACCGCAACCGCTGGTACTGGAGTTCCGCTTCCGGCCATTCGGGCGGCCTTCCCTTCGGCTGGAACCTGGGCTACGGTTTTTCTGATCGTTCCCCCGCCACCGAGAACGCGCTGTTCTACCGCGGTACGGTCCACAAGCTCGACGAGGTGACTTTCCATATCGACGAGAATGACTACACCAAACCATGGCGCTTCTCGAGCTCTGATGGCCGCCTCGAAATGGACTTCTCACCCCTCGTCGACCGCAGTTCCTCGACTTCACTGGGTCCGGTCAAGTCGGTGCAGCACCAGGTCTTCGGCGAGTTCACCGGTACGGCCATCCTCGACGACGGCAAGAAGCTCAAGATCCTGAAATTGCTTGGCTTCGCCGAGGATGTCTACAACCGCTGGTAATGCTGGCTGTCAGAACGGCTCGAAGTTGTTGATTTCGAAGTAGTAGTGCCGCATTTCGTCCTGCATGAGGAGAAGGTCGGCGTAGTGCTGCTCCTCCCATTCCACGAGGGTTTCCAGGAGCCTCTTGAGGGCGGGAGCCGTGGCACGGACAGACCAGTCGCGGTACAGGCGTACGGCATCGGCCTCGAGGTGCAGGGCTGCGGCCACTGCCGCGGAAAGCTGCCGCGAGCCTGCGACCTGCCTCAGGAAAGCCTCGGTGACTATCGCCGAACGCCAGGAGCCGCCAAGCTCGGCCTGGGCGTTGCGCTCGGGGCTCAGGTTGATGGTCTTGTCGCGGTAGTAACCCAGCAGATAGTTGAAGTGCTTCTTCTCGGCCTCTGCGCGGTCGAGGAAAAATTCCTTGACCTTGCCTTCTGCAACCTTCGCGGCCCCTTCGTACACGGTGACCGAGTCCAGTTCGCCCTTCATGCCGGCCTTCACGGCGTCAAGAATGTCGGTTTCGAGCATGTGAACCTCCTTGCGACGATCGACTGAATATAGCGATGCGGGTCGGAAATACAAAGACCTTTCTTCGGCCAGTCCTGTTGGAGCCACGCGCCTGCCGGGCAGGTCGCCTGGCTCCCTTTGACTCGGCGATGAATTCTTTTCTTGCCCCGAAATGGAAATTTCTATAAAAATAACTATACTTTCCTTCAGTCATTTATGAAAAAGGGGAGGACCATGACGTCCTGCCAGTACGAGAAGATAATCCACACGTCAAGGGATTTCATCACCCTGATCGACCGGGAATATCGTTACGCCTTTGTCAACGAGTCCTATGCCCGGGAGCTGGGCGTGCCCATACTCGATCTGCTGGGCAAGACCGTGGGCGAGGTCTGGGGAGAGAAGAAATTCCGGGACCGGATCAAGCGGCGGCTCGACCTGTGCTTCGAAGGCAAGGAATCCCACGACGTCGACCAGTTCAAGTTCGGCACCGGTTTCAAGTACATCCATGTATCGTACTACCCGTATCAGGAAGACGGCGAGGTGACTCATGTCATGGTCTTCTCCCACGACGTCAGCATCGTCAAGAAGCTCGAATCGAAACTCCTGGATTTCGAGTTCAAGGATCCGACTACCGGGCTGTTCAACCGCCGGTCATTCGACATCGTCCTCGACATGGAGATCGAGAAGGCGAAGCGAGCCACGGGAATGGACGGCATACGGGCGGTGCTGTTCATCAACCTGAGGAACATCTCCCAGATCAACGCGGCTTTCGGCTACGAGCTGGGCAACCTCCTCCTCGAGGCTACCGCGCTCAGGATAAAGGACGCGCTTCGCTCGAGCGACTTCGTTTTCCGCTTCGACGGCAAGGAATTCGCCGTGATCCTCACCACGCTGAAGCGCGGCACCGACATACCCATAGTCGCCCAGAACATCAGGGGCAAGGCCGATTTCCCGTACAGCTACCGGGGCACCGTCATAAACATCGCCTGCAACATCGGGGCGGCGGTGTTCCCCGACGACGGCGAAGGCCGGGAGAGCATAGTCGCCCACGCCATGGCGGCGATGAACGAGGCCAGGGAAAGGAACGAGCCGCTCGTGATGTTCAACAAGGTCCTGCACGAGCGCGGGCTCTATGTTTCGAGGTTACGCTCGGACATCCGCACCGCCTTCGTCGAGAAGCAGTTCAGGGCGCTCTTCCAGCCCATAGTCGACGATTCCGGCATGATAGTCGGAGCCGAGGCGCTCATCCGGTGGCAACATCCCGAACTGGGCAACATACCGCCCGACGTGTTCATACCCATCGCCGAGGACTCGGGCAACATCGAGATGATAGGTAAGTGGGTGCTTTTCCAGGTCTGCCGCGACATCAGGTGCATGAGCGCCGAGCTTGGCGACCGCTACATCTCGGTTAACCTGTCGAGCAGGGAATTCGGCAGCCCGAGGCTCGTCCAGGATATCAGCGACATGATAGCCGCGGAGAAGATATCGCCGGGGTCGCTCAAGCTCGAGATCACCGAACGGCAGAGCATGGAGGACATCGACGCGGTCATAAAGAAGATAGACAGTCTCCAGGCGCTCGGCATCGACGTGCTGATAGACGACTTCGGCTCGGGGTACTCGTCGCTCGGCTACCTGAAGCGCCTGCCGGCGAAGACCATCAAGGTCGACAAGGCCTTTGTCGACAGGATAGCCGAAGACGAGGAAGATCGCGCCTTCATTGCGGGCGTCATAGCGATGATAGCAAGCAAGCGCAAGAAGGTCCTCGTCGAGGGCGTCGGAGATATCGCGCAGTACCGCATACTGCGCGACCTCGGGGTCAAATACATGCAGGGTTACTACTTCAGCAAGCCTCGGTCGGCCCAGGAGTTCCACGAGCTTCTCAGGCGGGGGGAGTCCCTGCCCGAGAAGACACAGAAAGCGTGAGGATTCAGCCGGACCTTTCTACTTCCATACCGCCAGGATACCGCCGTACGCTGCGTAGGTAAGCAGGAACAATCCGTTGTTGATCACGAGCACGATGATCTTCCGGCCTTCCCACAGCGTGTTCATGCTGTGCGTCAGCGCGAAGCCTGCCCACACGGCGAGCCCGACGAGGACACCCTGCGGAAAGCCTGCGGCGCCTGTGCTGTTCACGAGCACCATCATGCCGTATACGACGAGTACGGATGCGGCAATCCCGTTGAGGAACAACAGCGGCATGAGCTTCTTCTCCGCTTCGCTCATCTCTCGCTTCCCTTCAAGGCCGAGCGCCTTCATCCAGGGCTTGGCGAACAGGAGCGGCGAATACCACAGCCAGCTGAGCGCGAAATTGGCCAGGGACAAGACCAGGAGCGGCAACCAGGACACACGAAAATCAAGCATGGGAACCTCCATATCAAACAAGCATGTCTCAAGTCCAGAATGGATCGCTGTCGGTCAGACTCCCCGGTACGCCCGTTCCAGGGCGGCGATATCGAACTTCTTCATGGCGAGGAACGACCGGGTAACCCTGGCGACGGCATCCGGACTCCCCTCGGCCATCATGTCGTCCATCGCCGTCGGCACGACCTGCCAGGACAGGCCGTAGCTGTCCTTGAGCCAGCCGCACTGCTCGGCGTCAGGCTGGGCTGACAGGGCGTTCCAGTAGCGGTCGAGCTCGGCCTGGTCGTCGCAATGGACCATCAGCGACACCGCCTCGTTGAAAAAGAAGCCGTGTTCGTACGCGCTGTCCATCGCAGCGAAGTTCTGGCCCCCGAGGGTGAACGTGCCGTGCTTTACCGTGCCGGCCTTGTCGGGTTCATCGCCCGCTTCCCAGCGCATGATCGTGCCGACTGACGAAGGGGGCAAGAGGTCCGCGTAGGCGCGCATCGCCTCCTCCGCCTTGCCGCATTGGGCGCCCGTGAACATCAGGGTCGGGGTGATCCGCTGGGTATACGGGATATCGCCCATGTGCATGATCTGCCATGACAACCCGAAACGGTCGGCGACCCAAGCGTAGCGGGAGCTGAAGGAGTAATCGCCGAGCGGCATGAGGTCGTTGCCGCAACCCAGGCCGGCGTGGAGCCTGTCGACCTCCACAGCGCTGTCGCAGGCGACGAGAAACGATACCGACGGGTTGAACTTGAAGTAAGGTCCCGCGGACATCATCATCAGTTCGAGACCGGCCAGCCTGATCTTGAGTATCTCCACGGTGCCGGAGGGCGTGTATCCCATCGTGGACCTGGAGAGAATCGAAGAGCCTGGAAACAGCGATGTATACAGCTCTGCGGCTTCTGCCGCCTCTTTGTCGTACCAGAGATGGGGGACAATCTTCTGCATGGTTCCTCACTCACATCGGAAAAATACTGAAATCGTTATAAATAGTGTAGCAATTTTGTAATATTATGGCGCGATAGAGCCGGCAGGCACCCTGACGATTGCGACGGTGCCACTATCGGCTGTCGCCGGGCTCTGTATTGACAGGGTGCCATGCAATTGCGTACACAGTGCCCGGACCAGGAGCAGGCCGGTCCCTTCATCGGTCCCCTCGCGCATGCCGTCACCATTGTCCTGGACCTTGAATACTATGGACTCTTCATCCCTCGTGAGTTCTACCAGGATCGATGCGGGATACCGGGTAGATACACCATGCCGAAACGCGTTTGATAAGAGCTCATTGACGATAAGCCCGAATGGCACCGCGATATCGAAGCCAACGGTTATTGGTTCAAGGTGCTGCTCCCGGACTGCATTACCCGACTGCCGCGAATGGCCGCTCTGGTGGTAGGCGAGTATTCCCTCGATATAGTCGTTGAATGGAAGCGCCGCGTATTCATTTGCCCCGAGCAGCTGCTGATACACGAGGGCCATCGAATTGACCCGACCGCGCACTATCGAAAGGACCGATGACGCTTCCTCTCCCGTAACCTGGTCTTGCTGCAGGTTGATGATGCTTGAAAGCACCGCGAGGTTGTTCTTGACCCGGTGATGTACTTCCTCTATCAGGCTCTTCTTGTCATCAAGCTCTTTCCTGAGGGTAGCTTCCCTGACGAGTATCTTCGCTTCCATGTCGCTCATCGATGCCCCGAATTCATCGAGTTCGCGGAGCCCTGTACGCGGCAGGGAGTGTATCGATCCGTCCGATCCGGCCGTGAGCCTGGCAAAATCGCCCAGGGTCGCCAAGGCTTGCCTGATCCGGTCAGCCAGCGTGAAGGTGATGGCCAGAGTCATCAGCCCTACCACCGATACAAGCATGAAAAACAGGGATTCTGCCGTCTTGGTAGGCAGATAATACTCGTCCTTGTACAATCCGGCACAGAGGATGACGTCCCAGCCATCCACGTACCGCATCAATACGACTTTCTTCCTGTCGCGGCTGTCGTCAGGATTTTTCCAGAAATAGTCGTAGCGTATCACTTCGCCGCGCTTGCTCGAGTTCAGGTTGCCGTGGAGAGATCCAATCTCCGCGCCGACCCGCTCTCCCCGGGCATTCGTGAGCCGGGTCACTTCCACGGCCTCCAGCTGAGGATGGAAGAGCTCGAAACACGGAGCATTGCTCTCATACGCGGCAGTGATGGCCCAGATATAGCCTGACGAACCAAGCTTGATTATTGCCTGTGATGAATCGCGGGTAACCCTCAGATACGGAGTCTGGTTGGCGAGCGAACGCCTGCCCGCCTCGTCGAGGGCATCCCAGGCAGTGGCACCGGCGGCTACCATCCGAGTATCGGCGATGGACCAGGAGCCATCCAGTTCCAGACCGCCACAAACAGCCCCGGAATCGCAGACGATACTGTCACCGGAAACGCTCAGCGAGGAGACGTCCAGCACGGAACCAAGCACGAGCAATGCCTGCTCAGCGCTTGCAGGGCCGATGCGCAACCTGACGATCGGACCATTGAGCAGGAGCTTGAGCCTGGATTCCGATTCAGGATCATTGGCGGTTCCGTCGGACCTTTCATAGTGTTCGAGCAGCCTCGTTGAGCCTTCAAGCGCATTGCGGATCTGGGCCAGGCCGAGGGCGGCGTTTGAATTGCCCGCGTAATAGAAGCGCCAGATGAGCACGAAAGCCGAGAGCGG
>CAZNXK010000180.1:0-6008 GCA_964576835.1 uncultured Treponemataceae bacterium
TTTCTACGAATCATACGAAAATTGGTAGGAACGGTCATTCCGGTTTTTATCGATGTTTTACCGAAAACCGGGTTTTCTATCGCAATCCGCCTCTTTTCGCTACCTAATCGACGGCTCCTACCGATATTCCCGGCAACGCCGGGCTGGATTGCCGTAGTACGAGGGAGTTATGCCGTCAAGAAGGGAATTTCACAGGATGGAGCGTAACCTGTGGACAGAGCTCTGCCACTACACTGTGAAAACGCCGCTTGGGAGCAAGTATCCTTTTCCGTATTAACGTCGGTTTTTGGTTCTTAATACTGACACCAATACCAGTTCTGGCGGTGCCCGGGCACAAACTGACACTTGGGAGTCTTGCTCCTGTCTCTTCGCCTACTCTACTATCTTAGCCAGTTTCCACGCTTCTGGAGCCAGGTGGTAGATACCGGATCGCTGTTGCCATTGGTTGCGGACTTTCCCGGCGTACACTCCGTAGCGGCGTACACTCCGTAGCGGCGTACAAGCTGAACTCGGCGAGGCGGCAGATGGGCTACCAGCTGGTCTACGAACTCGAATCCCTTGAAGTTCCCGGTCCTGCCTTTATAGAACCCCTTTGGGTTTGCTGTCCAGACAACCGTATCGGAGGACTCGTCATAATGAATTTTCTCGGCGCATGTAGCTCCCCGAACCACGTACTGACCCGACGCTTCACAATCAACCTTGCCGAACAGCCTGGTTTCGCTTTCTATAACTGAAGCCCGAATGCTGCCACGACGTAAGCATGTCGGCACGGGCCTGGTCGATCAGCTTCTTTCGCGAAAACAGTGCCAGCATTGCTTTTTGCCAGACTCTGAGCATGCCCTCGTCGACTCCAATCGGCAGGTATACAAAGCGGTCGAACCTTGTAAATCCACCTTCCAGTACTAAAACGTACCAATGTGGAATGTATCGCTGGACAAGGGGATATGAACAGTCATAGCTTTCCAGGAATTCTTCTCCCAGCCGTTCATGCAACCGCTTCGCCGCATGACGCTGCTTGAACCGCGTCCGACGATCTTCTTCGAGCCATTCATCGATCTTAGTCCTGAAAGGGTCGAGGCGCGAGCCTCTGCGTGATTCCGGGTTTACCTTCTGCCCGAAATCGATGCGAGCCATATACCTGGCTACGGTATTGCGGTCAACGCTGAGGCGCTCGCCGATTTCCTTCGGCCCTGTACCCTGTCGCTGCAGCTCCTTGATCTGGTCAATCTGGTTCAGCGCAAGAATCCCTTTCTCCTTGCCTTTCAAGGGGAATCGTCAATTCTCCCCACGATTTCCATGGGTACTTCTGACGATTTTTTTGTCCATACCAGATCGATCTTTCTGGGTAAATTTAGTTTACGCTATACAACCAAGCGAGCGACGGCGCAGTTCCGAGCTAGCAAGGAACGAAGCCGGCCACGCCCATGGACGCGCGCGAGTGAAGGTCAACTCCCGCCACCTCCATACAAAACACGGGATGCCGAGCCGCCTCATTTAGGCTATACTAGACCGATATGGACATGCTGCCTGGATCGACAGGAACAATGAAGAAAAGCGGACTCCGCTCGCGGTACCTCCGCCTCGTCAGCGCGCTCAGCTTCTCGGCCGAACTGTACAAGCTGAGACGTGACCTCAACGCCAGGATCGATACGCCAAGCGCCATCGATCCCGGTCCCTATTCGCATCCGCTCGGCGTTTCCAGATGGTTCAAGCGGCGCCGCATATCGATAGCCGAAGCATACCTGATGGTCATCAGGGATCTTGAATCGCAACACGCCAAGGCCAGGCTCCGCGCGCTCCGCATGATGATGGACGTCTCGCTCCACGCCAAGACGCTCGACCTGCCCCTCAATACCGCCCGCGTGCAGATGGCCCTGATCAAGGGAGCCATCAAGAACCGGGGCAACCGCCGAAGGCAGCTCGAGCTTTTGCACGACTTTTCCGTTTCCGCTCACGGCCAGAACCAGGTCATCCGCAAACTGCTCGACGAACTCAACATGATAGAACTGCCCGAGACGGGGGCGCGCCTCAAGAACCTGGAAGCAGGCTGGGACGGTCACGTCCATGACAACTCGACCTCGGGCAGGAAAAACCCCACGCAGCTGCTGATTGACGCCTTCATCAAAGGCATCTCCGAACTGACGATAGCGTACAGCTCAAGCTCCTCCATCGAGATGATGATGGAAGCGGTGGACGCGGGAAAGATCGTCGGCATACGCGTCGCTATCGGGCTGGAGTTCAGCGCCTTCGTGCAGGGTGCCCGGTTCCACTTCATGGCCGTGCTCCCGCAGTTCAAGAATGGCAAGGAAACGGCGCACTGGTTCAAGGAGCATTCGGGCGGGCTCAGGGACCTGTTCGACGGGCTGGAGAAGAACCAGGCCAACCGGATCGAATCGGTCCGGGCGCTACTGAAATACTTCAACGAGAATGCGCTCGAAAAGCTGAACGAAGGATTCCCGAAAGGCAGGCTCTACCGACTGTCCCGTTTGAAGATCAAGGATCTCAAGGCTACCATACCGAACAAAAGCATCAACCGCATGCACCTGGGCGAGTTCATATACAACTGCTACAGGCCGGTCCTGTTCAACAGGATCATGCTGCTCAAGGCGAGGTACCAGACGGCGCTGCAGGAACAGCGGCAGAGACGCTTGCCTGAAAACGAACTCGCGGGCATCGAGAGTGCATATGCGGGGGCCCGCAATGAATACCTTACCCTCGACCCGGAACAAATGCGCAAGACGTATTTTTCCAACCCCGCGATAGGGGACTACCACACCGTCTTCTCGGACCTCCGGAAACTGAAGTCGATGCTGTCCAAGGCCGGTTGCGCGATCCGGGTGCTGCATCCGCTGGAGTACGGCCTCCAGAAAGCGAAAGCGCTCCTCGACGAGAGCCAGGGCATCATCGACCAGATCGAGATATACAACGTCCAGGACTCGGCGGACCGCGAACCGGCCGAGCTGGTCGAATTTTCCAGCCTCGTAAACGAACACAACGCAGAATGCGGGCGGGCGGGGATACTTCCCTACATCCCTGTGTGCGGCAGCGATTCGAACGGCCGCAATCCAAAAGTACCGGGCATGGGATTCATACGGGAAGACAGGCTGCTGGGCAAGTACAGGCGCAATTATGCGGAACGGCACATTGCCCTGCCCGTCATGCTGTCTGCCATGATCAAGGCAGGTGGAAAACCCGTCGCCAGGGAGAACTGGGCATCTGCGCCGCTCGTCCTGTGCATGGGAAAAACTTCGGGCCACTACAAGACGCTTATAGGCGACGAGGGAGAATCAGGGCTGGAACAGATCCCGCTTTCACGCGCGTGGCGCTACCTCAATCCCGGCCTGGTCAATTTCATCCATGCCTTGGTCGGGTTCCTGGTCGCGCAGAGGTTCATAGGATCGTCATACGCGCTGTTGTGGCTCTTCATAACGGGGTTCAGGAATTCGGTAGCCGATCTCGTCGCCGGCCGCGGCACGCGCATACGCGAATGGAACCTCAAGAGCGTCAACTTCGGGAATGTAGCCAGGTCCCTGTTCTGGACGGGCTTCTCCGTACCGATACTCGGGTTCGTCAAGGCACGGTTCGACATTCTGTGGCCAGGACCCGCCGAAGGCATGCTCTTCGATGCCGTCAAATTCTTCTCGATATCGTTCTGCAACGGCCTGTACCTGGCGGCCCACAATACGCTCCGGGGTTTCGACAGGAAAGTCGTCAGGGTCAATTTCTTCAGGAGCATACTGGCCTGGCCTTTCGCCACCATTACCGCCCCACTCGGGAACATGCTGGGCATCCCGAGCATAGTGCAGGCCAAGATATGGTCTGATTTCGTCGCCGGTTTCGTGGAGGGCGGGGCGAAATACGTGTCTGTCCTCAGGTTGCGCCGGAGGGACCTGGAGGAGATTATCCCGCAGGTGATATCAGGGGACGAGGAGGAACGGTGTACCGCCCTCCTCGACCTCCTGTACATCTTCCGGGAGGAACCCAGAACGACCAGCTCGCTAGCCACCATCCTGGCCCCAGGCTACCGTCCCCTTGGCATCTTCAAGGTCGATTCCGATACGAGGCCCTGCTCGTTCGATGAACTGCGCGATGCCGTGATGGACAAGCGCTTCGACAGCAACTTCGTCGACTTCATATTAACGAGATACCCGCCGGAGATGTCGGTTGAACTCCTGGATCTCGCGACGATCGCCTTGCCTTCGTTCCGCGCCTGGCTGGGCAGCCACGCCAGGCGCTTCCGCCAGGCGCAGCGAAAACGGTGATGCAGCTCAGTACTCGTCGTCACCGACGAGTTCCGCCTCCATTTCGTCGCAGACCTCGGCGACGAAGTACACGATGTCCTTGAGTTCGTCAGGACTCAGGGCGACGGGAACCTTTGTCGTATAAAGGAGCCACAACTCTCCGTCGTCCGACTCCTCTATCGCCCATGCTCCGATCTTGCTGGTCGAATTCATGTTCAGGATGTAGTGGATAGTCTCCTCGCCCGGATATTCGTCGAGCACCGCCGCTACCGACCAAATCTCGCGCAGTTCGACGCTCCGGTACGTTTCAGTCTTGGATACGATGAAGACAAGCTGGGACCGGTCAGCATCTTTGTCCATCGTGTAGACGACCTTGTAGTTGTTGGACGAGTTGACGGAATACTTGATACCGAGCGAGTCGAGCGACTTCTTGATTCGGGGATCGGCACCGTCTTGTGCCCACGAAACCGTCACAAAAGCCGTTAATACGGCAAAAACCAGGAAAGATTTGCGCATGTTCATGGAAATTCTCCTTTTCAACTGTCTGCCAGAAATCCTGTCCGGCATCGATTCTTAGCAAAAAGCATGATGGTAGTGTGGCGCAGGCCCGACAAAAAAACAACATTGAATACTACTGCATGGCACGCTAGACTCAAGGCTTGATCATGCAAGTGCGGGGGACAATCGATGACCGTCGTGATTGCCGAGGATGAACGGATAATTGCCCTCAGCCTTTCGATGATGCTGAAGCGCCTGGGGCATGAAATACGGGATCTCTGCACCTCCGGAGAACTGTGCATTGAAAGCGTCGAACGCGAACGCCCCGACGTAGTCTTCATGGACATCATGATGGATGGCCCGATGGACGGCATCGAGGCCGCTCTCATCGTGCAGTCCCGTTTCGGCACTCCGGTGATATTCACGACAGCCTACGATGACCCGGCCACCAGGAAACGGGCCGCCGGCATCGGGCCGATGGCCTTCCTGACCAAGCCCGTCGGCAGCGACATGCTCAGCCGAGCACTCCAGGGGATCATACACCGCCCTGACTGATCCTCGCTTCGGCTGACCTGGCGTGGGCCTCGAGCCCTTCCGCCCTTGCCAGGACTGCCGTTTCGCCGATCAGGGCCGAATCCGCGCGGTCCAGTTCCAGCCAGGTCCTGATCCTCAGGAAGTCGAACACCGAAAGACCTCCGTAGCTTCTGGCCCTGCCGGAGGTCGGCAGGGTGTGGTTGGGCCCAGCGCCGTAGTCGCCCAAGGCCTCGGCGCTTGCGCGTCCCAGGAATACCGCGCCAGCGTTGCGGCACATCGCGGCGAAGGAGCGCGGGTCGGAGACGGCCAGCTCGAGGTGCTCCGGCGCGAATCGATTGGCGGCCAGGGCGAGCGCGGCGCGGTCGGGCGACACGAAGGCCCAGCCGTTGGCCAGGGCGGCCCGCGCTATGCTCGCAGATTCGAGTCGGTACCCGGCCAGTTCGACGAGGCATGCGCCGAGCGCCCGTTCGACTGCCACCACGATGGCTTCAGAACTCGCCGCGAGCGCGGGCACGGCGTCCGGGTCGTGCTCGGCCTGGGCCAGGAGGTCCCAGGCTACCGTCACCGGCTCGGCTGATTCGTCGGCGACCACGCGGAGCTCGCTGGGGCCCGCCGGGGCGTCTGTCCTGACGAAGGCCTGGGCGAGGCGCTTGGCAGCGGCAACCCAGCGGTTGCCCGGCCCCACCACGACGTCGCGCGGTGCCAGGGGGCCGGCTCCGTGGACGAAAGCCGCTA
>CAZNXK010000181.1:0-5767 GCA_964576835.1 uncultured Treponemataceae bacterium
CATCCCGGCGAAAGCCGGGGCGGGTATTTACCATCCATCGCGGGGAAACCCTGTACGGTAAGGAAAACCGGGGAAGTCGAGAATCGCCTCCATCCTCGTGCGAGTCATGGATTCCAGACCAGCAATCCATCGATCGCATTGAAATGCGCGTCCCTGCTCAGAAGGACGGCTCCTGTCTCCATGCATTGAGCGGCTATCCAGATATCGTTTATCGGTATGGGTTTACCTTTGCGCTTGAGCGAATCCTTGACAAGGGCGAAACGTTCGGCAGTATCAATGCCGACCCTGGCGACGATGGTCTTGCCACCTTCCTTTATAAATTCCTTCAGGCACAACCGATTCTGCCGTTCCATCGAACCGCCCCTGAAGCCGGTCATCAGTTCGCCGGCGACAATCACTGAAAGATAGACCATCTCGGAATCATCAAGAAAACGGGAGATGGATTCATCGCCGCGCATAAGGGCTGCATAACAATTCGTATCGATGAGAACCTTCACGATATCCAGTCGCTTTCATCGACCAGTCCGAAATCTGCAGTTGACCGCTCGAAAAGCGCCGCATCCTCCGTAGTCCAGCGGCCCAGAAAGCGTCCATACCCGGATTTCCGCGTTTTGCCTTCCGCATTGCCTTCAATACCGACAGCCTTGGCCAGCAATTCCTTTATCGCGGCGTTGACGCTCTCTCCCTTCTCCGCTGCCCGTGACTTGATGGCTTCGATCAGAAGGTCATCCATCTTGTGAATCGTCATCGACTTCATTCAAACCTCCACGAATCATAATTGTGGTTCATAACTATAATAGTGAACCGCAATATTTTTTTCAAGGATATACATCTGACGGTGCCGCCCGGAAGGATTTCTAAGGCCAGGTCCAGCCGGGCACACCATCGAGACGTTCGCGGGAATGAGGGGGAAGTTGCAGGGTATCGCCCTTGAAACAACCCGTCCCGGCAATTGCCGGGACGGGTTATGAGCAATACATCTGCCGCGATCAAATGAGCCCCGGGGAAAAACAGGGGCGTCCCCGGTTAATTCCAATTATAGAATCGCGCCGCGTTCTCCGGCACCAGGTACCGAGCGGTAGCGCTGTCTATCCTCCACCAGAAGTCGGAACCCGTCGAAGTCTGGGCCACCGCGTCGAGGTCGCAATGGTACGTACCCCATATCTTCTGACTGGCGCTGCTGCTGTAGACGGTTCCGTCTGCGTTGTAGGTCGTCAGCCTGAAAGTTATTACGTTATACCGAAGGACAAGCCCTATGAGCTCTGACGCATTGAAACTCATTATCTCGAGCTTCCCGTAGCGCCCCGAGCTCGTGTAGTACACGTATATCTGGCCGGCCGCGATATACCCGTCGCTGAGGTTGATGTTCGAGGTGGACATGTACGCATTGCTGTCGCCTGACAGGTCCGTGCGGTCGCCGGCAATGTCGACGAGGATGAGCGAACCGTACGTCGCTTCCAAGCTGATAGTATCGGTGATGTACGGACTCGTGATGTTGCCGGCGCCGTCCTTGAAATAGGCGTACACCGTCTTGCTGCCGTTGCCGGGCGCCAGGTTCCAATACTTGGTAGCAGTGTACGGCTCGTAGGCCAGCCACGTCGTACCGTTATAGAATCTACGCTCCGCCACGCCGCTCAGGTTGTCGGTCATGTACAGATACATCGTCAGCGACGGGTAGGTGATGCTTGCCGGATTACCTGAACCGCCAATATAGAAGTATCCCGTCGGTGGCGTGATGTCGTAGACTATGGCATCGTTGGTCGAGGCGGACGAATTGCCCGCCCCGTCCTGGACTTGCACCCAGGAATTCTTCGTGCCTTCGGTCGTGGTGCCGCCATAACTCGCGTTTGTTATATTCCAACTCTTGGAAGACACGTACGTCTCCCAGGCCGACCAGGTCGCGTTGTCGTTCGAGAAGCGCATCTTGGCGATTCCGCTCCGCGCGTCGCTCGGGGAGGTGGTATACGCGACCGTCACCGTCGCGTTGTTAACATAGGTAGCGTTGGCGTTGATCCGCCAGACGCCGACGGTCGGCACTGTATAATCATAGACAATCGAATCGTAGGTGTACGTCGACTCGTTTCCTGCGCTGTCCTTGACCTTGACGTAGGTATACTTGGTTCCCTCGGCCGTGCTGCCGCCGTAGGTCGCGTTCGTTATATCCCAGGTCTTGGAAGTCGCGTAGGCTTCATAGGTCGTGTAGGTCGAGCCATTGTTCGAGAAGCACATCTGGGCTATACCGCTGTATGAATCCGACGGGGCCGTGGAAACACTCAAGGTATTCGACGCGACGTTCGTGTACGGGGCGCTCGTATTCAGTACCCAGGCGCCTGCGCTCGGCGCCGAATAATCGTAGACGATCGCGTCGCTCGCCGAGGTGGAAACGTTGCCCGCCCCGTCGATCAGCCTGACGTACACGGTCCTGCTGCCCTGGGTAGTCGAGCCCCCGGAACCGGTCGAGAGGCTCCAGCTCTTGGACGCGCCCGTATAGGTTTCCCATGTCGACCAGGTGGAGCCGTTGTTCGAGTAGCTGATCGAGCTGACGCCGCTGTAGCTGTCCGAAGGCGCGACCGTCAAGGCGAAGGTAACCCCCGAAGCCGCGGTATACGCGGCGTTGGCGTTGACCTGCCACGTCCCTGGGCTCGGTCCGCCGATATCATAGGTTATGGCGTCGGAAGCACTCGTGGAAATATTGCCCGCAAGGTCCCGGACTTGAGCATACACAGTGCGGCTGCCCTGGGTTGCGGCCCCGCCAGCGCCGGTAACCAGATTCCACGACTTCGATGCGCCATACGCCTCCCAGGATGACCAAGTCGAACCGTTATTCGAGAAGCGCATCGATCCGAGGCCGCTGTGGGCATCGGCAGGCGCGGTTATGTAGGCGGAGGTAACCGTCGATGAGTTGACATATACTGAGGCGCTATTAAGCGATACGATGCCGGCGCTCGGGTTGGTGTCATCATAGTAGATCGCGACGACGTCGGTCAGACCGTCTACAGGCGAACCCGTACCGGTATCGTTGCCGCCGAACTGTACGACCAGGTCGATCTGGCCTTCCGTCGCTATTCCCAAATTCGACAACGGGAAATTCGTGACATCGAGCAGGCCATCCGCAAGGCCAAAACGGTCCACAAATGAAGCCATATCGCCGTAGTCGTACGCCCATGTGACGCCGCCGTCGACGCTGATCCTGTACTTGAAATACCTGTAGTAATCAGTTACCTGGACCTGGAAATCGAGCGCGTTGGTGATCGTATACCCAGCAAGGCTCGCGGCATCGTGGCCGACCATCGAGTTGACCGAGCCAGCCAGCACGTTCTTGGTTGTAAAGGTCCTGGCTGCTATGTCGTGGATGACGCTCCCATCCGTGCCTTTGACTCCCGACACCGTTAAAGAAATTTCCGAATTTATGGGCAGGAACGGGTAGACCCGCAACTTGATGGTATGCGAGGAAGAAACGTACGATACGCCTCTCAGGGGATAGTCGATCGTGTCGCCGTTACTGCTCTTGACCACGATGGTTAAAGGCCCGACCGAGGCAAGGTCGATTTCCCTGTCGAAGGTGATCTCGAGGGTACCGGTCGGGTTGAACAGCCCGCTCCCGTCGACGGGGATGAGTACCCCGGTGACCTCCAGATACCTGTCATTCGCCTTCATCACCTCGACCTGGACCTCATCGAGCATATTGACGGGGTTGTCGCAGGTGGACGACAGGATGGCCGTCGCCAGGGCCAGCGATATGAATATGAGGTACTTGTAGCGCCTTATTCGTTCCATGTGTCGACCGTCCTGTTTTCTGCGTCGGAGGCACGGGAAACCGTGTCGGAGGGGAAATACTTGCCCGCGGCCGCGGGGTTGGCCGCCTGAAGCATGGCGACCGTATCGCGGAAGGTCAGTTGGTCGCCGTCGGACTGGGCAGCCCTGGCAAGTCCGACCAAGGCGAGGGTATCGCCTGGCGTGGCCTTGAGCGCCCTGGCGTAGAGGTCGCGGGCCTTCTTCATGTCGCCGGCAAGGTATTCGACGTTGCCCAGGTTTATAAGCGCGGGCGCGAATTCGGTCTTGCGTATGGCGGAGCTGAACTGCTCGCGGGCCTCGTCTAGGAGGCCGAACTGGGCGTAGAGGATGCCCAGGCGGTTGGCCGTCTTTTCAGGGTCCTTGCCTGACTCGAGCTGCTGCTGGAGGCTGGCTATGCGCGATGCCACCTGCGAGCGGGAGAAGCGGTCCATCTCCGAGCGGTATGCCGCGGAAAGGCGGTCCATGGGCGGCAGCGTTATGCCTAATCCCGCCTCGGCGAAGCCTACCGGGGAGTAGAGCTTCCATGCCTCGCGCACCGGGTAGAAGCCTTCCTTGCCGGCGGCGACCGCGTCGCGCCACTCCCTGGCCCCGACCGACCACGCGCGGACGAAACCGTCCTTGACGATTGTCACCTCCACCGGTATCCACACGCTGCCGTTGCGTATGATCAGGTCGCCCGAGTCCTGGAACAGTTTCGCGGCGTTTTCCTGCGTCAGCCCCGTGTCGAAGGCCACGTAGATGTGGCCGGGGGTCGTCACGAAGGCGCTGGGTATTCCAATCGATTCGAGGAGGGCGCTGTACAACACGCTTATGTCGTCGCAGTCGCCTGCGCGGTACGCCAGCGTCTGGTTCGGGAACTGGAGGAAGTCGACGGTAGTTTCGCTGCCCGAAGTGGCGACGAAGGGCGTCGAGGGGTCGATAGCGTAGCCGAGGCCGTATTCCTTGAGGGCCTGGAACAAGGCGAGACCGATGCGGAACTCGAGGGATACCGCGGCGGCTCCCTGGTCCGCCCGCACCATGCTCGCCATGCCCTTGGCGAAGCCGAGTACGACGGGATCCTTGGCGGTGACGAAGGCGGCCGCCTTGCGGTCGTCGTCCCAGGTCATCGCGTTGCGGTTCTGAACGTTGACGGTGACCGGGACGGTCTTTACCGTCTTCCTTCCCAGGTAATAGTACTCGATGACGACCTCGCCGGCGGCCTTGGTGCCCTCGGTCACCCTGAATATCGAGTCGTTGAACAGGGCGTACACGGGTATCTCCCGCGACTCCCCGCTTTTCAGCACGGGAAATTCCGCTGACAGCCGGGGACCATCCATGTACTGCTTGGCGTAGAACGAGACCCGCACCTTCTCGAGGTTGATCCCCTCGTCGTTTGTCAGCACCACCGAACCAAGCGGGTTTTTGTCGTAGTAGCTGTAGAACAACGGGAAGACGTTGCCGAGATCGGGTTCCAGGCGTATGTCGGTTCCCTTGCGGGAGCCCGCCAGGTCGTAGGTCAGGCCAAGCTGGACCGATACGCCCTGATAGAGGGATCCCTCCGGAATAAAGAGGTACTTGTAGCGCGCGCCAAGGCTTACGCCGATGCTCGGGTTCATCCTGACGAGGAATTCGCCGCCGCCCTCGATGAATGGATTGCGCACGGAATCCCCGCCAAGAAGCGCTACGTACATGCCTCCGCCCGCGCTCGCGCGGAGCGATATACGGGGACTCGGCGACAGGGTTCCGCCGATGGCCGCGCCTGAAAGCACGAGGGACATGGCTTCGGAAGAGTTGTTGAGCGGCATGAAGTCGTAATCTATGAAGGCGCGGCCGAACAGGAAACGCGCGAAGGCGGGCGACAGTTCGCCGCGTATCGTCCCGCCGCCGCCTATGGAATAAGCGACGAGGTCGCCGTCGACCACGGGGCCCAGCGGCACCGCCACTCCAGGCAGGAAGGACACCGTCACGTCGGAGCCCTGCGCCGATACGGACA
>CAZNXK010000181.1:5777-5995 GCA_964576835.1 uncultured Treponemataceae bacterium
GCGACCAGAAGTGGTACGAAAAAAAGACGCCGCAAGAAACCCATGACGAGCCTCCTTGACACCATCCAGTGAACGCTTCGAGTTAATATATGTTGCCTATAGTGTACTTCGTATTCTGGTGGAATCAAGTTTTTTTTAAAATGGATTGACTTCGTAAACGTGATTGACGTACATGGCTGGTCATTCGAGAACGGAGAGGTCCAAGCCGCCCGAACGGG
>CAZNXK010000182.1:0-5985 GCA_964576835.1 uncultured Treponemataceae bacterium
TGAGATCGCAAAGGCTTTGGCTTCAGATGCTTTTTTTTCATTTTCCACTTGGAGCTGAACCAACTGCTTATTCTTGTCTTCCTGATCAATCAGAAATAGTAGTTCAGTCTGCAGCATTTCCTGTTTCTTTGCCTGAACTACCTTTTCCGCTTCTAGTTGCGTCTCTTTGATCTCACGGTTTTTATTTTCGACAGCAATTTCAGTATTGAGTTCATTTTCCTTAATAGCTCTCTCCTTCTCTACTGCAGAGTTTCGTCGTAAGAAGATTGCCTGATCAGATTCACGTAGGATTGCTTCTCTTGTCTCCGCCTCAAGTGCTTTTGCGGTCTCAGGACTTGGTTTGATTGCAAGAATCGAGACACCGAGAATTTCTAATCCAAGTGAGAGTACCATTTTGTCCTCAGATAGGCCTTGAGACACTTTTTGAACAATTTCATCTGAGGATTTTAATGCCTCCTTCAAGGGTAGTTTCTTTATTTGTGTCTTTGTTATTACTTGAACAGAATTGATAAGTCTTTGTGAGAGCTTATCAGGATCATCAGATAAATACTGGTGCGTCTTTGCATCAAGCCCATAATTCAGCAGTTTTGCTGTTTTCTCAGGATCTGAAATCCTGAAAGTGATCTGTCCTTGAATAGATATTTCCTGAAAATCAATGGTAGTCTCTCCAAAGATGAACGGAACATCGCTACTCCCGGTTGGAACCGCAATTAATGACGTCCTCGGGACAAAATACCAGAATGAAAGCCCTTCGCCTTTTTGGACAACTATGCCCGCCTTTAATCGAAAAATGAATGTTCCCGGCTCGAACTTAACGAATTTGATTCCAAACATGTTGCTCTCCTTTTTACGGCTACTTATATTGAACTAATAAATTCAATCTTCCTAACATACGCTTAACCGGTAGCGCGTCATTGGCGTGGTTTGTGCCAGGCGAAGCCGCAGCACAGAACCGTGACAATAGCGCTATCCGGTTGAAGCGATTGTTCGCCGTCTTCTTTTAAATCAGTACTTTGCCCTTATCTTACCACATTTATATAATCTAATAACTTCTCCGAGACTTCTTGTTGCATTACCACTTTTTATAATCTCTTCTATTTCACTAATTGTTGCGAATTTTGCTTCATCAACCTCTTCTTTTTGAAGCTTTAGATCCGCTAAATAATTACTAATTTCTATTTTCCATATATCAAATATGCCATCATCTTCAAAGTAATACGAAACAGGGTCTTCATATTCTATTTTTATAATAATGCCAATCTCTTCGAATATTTCTCTAATCATTGCATCCTTGCTATTTTCGCCTGCAATTACAGATCCAGCAGTACATTCCCATTTACCAGGAGCAGTTTTATTGATACTACGTTTCGTTAGTAATATTTTTCCATCTCTATTTACCATTATGGCCATTACTACAACATGGTATTCATTTTCAAGTAGTTTTGATCCTCTTTCCCTTGTTATTCCTAGCAACTTTCTATCAATCGTACATATGTCGAATAATTCTTCCATGTCTTCTCCAATGTAAAGCACTTATGAATCTAATACTTGAATGCGGGCAGTTAATCTTAGACATTTACGCGCACGCAATTTACTCGCGCACGAAGTGCGTCCGGCGAACATCTTCTTATCCCTACACCCTTTATTACGCCCTATCTACCATACGTGCCTAAATCCCATCCTTGGCCTTTCCGTATAAAACCATGGTTAACATATTATGTCGGTCGGTATAAGCATAAGCCAAAAGCCATACAGGAATCATCATGCCTCAACCATGGGCATATACTTTCCCGGAAAACCTAGTGTACAGGCCATTCCAACCACCCGGGCAAACCTTGTTCATGCCAGGAATACTCCCGGGTGGAGAATTTGCTCCCTGTGGACATACCCGTACCGCGTGGTGTGAATGATCGAAGAGATGACGAACGGGCTACCGAGGCCGGCTCCAATGTTAGGTTCCATGTCGCTGTCATGCTCCTTGTATTTGGTACTGAGTTATTCTATACCCGATTCCCGCGGAGCGCCAGCGATTCGTAGCGGGCAGACAGACAGAAGGCCCGGCCGCCAAACGTAAGGCGGCCGGGCGGGTTGAATGGGGCTAAGACTACCCAGAAACACCTTCTTGTGCTTGCCTTCCACGATGTTCTTGCCGTTGGGCATGGAGCGGATGACGAGCGCATAGGGGCGGGAGGCAGGCTGGAGGGTACTTCCGCCAGAACGATCCCGGGCTTTATGGCCGCATAGTTGATCGCCCTGGAGGTGGAGCCGTTGGTTTCGACTGAACAGGAACGAAAACCGGCAATATCTCGTCGGCTAAAAGTAAGTGCCAATTTCAGCCCATCTTGACTATTTTGTAGTCGGCTGGTTTGAGCAGATACGGCAAGAGGTCGTCAACATTTGCGTCTGCCTCTCGCGATGCCAACTGGTCGAATACATAGGTCAGGTACCGCACGGCATCGTGTCCATTCAGCTGCGCGGTTTGCAGAAGGCTGTAGAAGGCAGCGCTCGCGGTAGCGCCCGAAGGCGAGTCCATGAACAGCCAGCCCTTGCGGCCAACAACGAACGGGCGGATCTGGCTTTCGACTAAATTGGTATCGGGATGCAGAAGCGCATGGTCGATATAGCGAGAAGCCTTGGGCCATTCGATGAGCGCATACGTTATGGCCTTTCCCAGGTTTCCCTGCGGCGTTACCGATCCGTTCCTGGAGTCGAGCCAGGAGCGTATGCGTGCAAGGACAGGACCAGCCTCAACAGCGCGCATTACGGTGAAGGCATCATCATCGAGCTGCCCCCGCTCGAGCCGATCCCCGAGCCTGTGCTTGACGGCATACAGTTCCTTGATGAGCGCGAGCATCTGCCCGGCTTCGCCCGTCTTGCCCGACGATTCGTAGGCTTCGAAAAATTTGCGGCGGATATGCGCAAAGCAGCCGATGTGCACGATGCCGGGACTCTGGCCGATGCCGGTGTACCCGGCATAGCCGTCAGTCTGCAGGTAGCCTTTGTACCCCGACAGGAGTGCGTTGGGTATCGTGCCTGCCCGCGTTAGTTTGTACACGAACTGCACGATGGGTCGTTTGTCGCGGTATCCGTAAGTGACCCACATGTACGAATTGCTCGTGGGCTTTTTACCGTCGATGCGGTGTACCTGTACCGGGGTCTCGTCCATCAGGATCACCGGAGAGAGCTTCAGGTCCCGGTTCATCGCCTCGATGAGGGGCGAAACCTTGAGCGCCGTCCGCATCGTCAGGTTCGAGAGCGTCGTCCTCGAGATGTCGAGCCCCGATCGGGCGTAGATCTTCTCGACCCTGTTGAACGGGATGCCGTCGGCATACTTGGCTGCGATGCACAGCGCTATCGAACGGTTTGAAAAGTCGCTGCCCTTGACGATCTTCGCCGGTGCCTTGGCCGTGATGATGGCCTTCTCGCCGCTCTCGCCGAACCTGTCGCAGCGGCATGGACCGTAGACGTTCTTCAGGTGCACGATCCTGACGACCTTCGCAGGGACAAGGTCGAACTCTTCGCTCCGCTCCTGCTTGAGGAGGGGGCGTTCGACACCGCAGCACGGGCAGGCCTTTTCCTCGGCGCTCAGGTCATGCACGACTTCGACGGTCTCGTCTGGATTGGAGCGTTTCTTGCGGCCTGCGTTGGAGCGCATAAGCTCCTTGACGACGGTCCCGGCCTCTGCTGACTGTCCGGCCTTGTCGCTCTCGGCTTCCGCCTCGTTGAAAAGGCGAAACTGGAGCGCGTCTGCAGCAGATAGCTTCTCGCTCGACGTTCCGAAGAGCGCCCGCTCGCGGGCCAAGAGCTTCTCGTTGACAAAAAGAAGCTCGCACTTGAGCGCGGCATTCTCCTCGACAAGCGCTTGGTTTCTTTTTTTGAGCTCGTCGATGCTTTCGGGTAACCCAGTCGCCACATCCGCCATGAAGGAATTCTATCATGGCTTAAGTCTTTAACCAAGCGTTATTTATGCGACATGATCATAGTCGATACGCTTGTGCGCGGCAAAAATGTCGATGCCTCGCAGAAGCAACCTGAGCTGTACCCGAGTCACCTCGCTCGGTACTTCGTTGGCCGCAGGCCAAGGAAATGAATCCGCCTCGAGACGCTTCTGCCAGAGACAGAAACCGGTCGCGTCCCAGTACAGGATCTTGACGACCCGCCGCGTCTTTCCGCAGAACACGAAGTATGCGCCCGAGAGCGGGCCCTCCGGTAGCGACGACTGGGCTATCTCGGAAAGCCCGTTGATCTGCTTCCGCATATCAGTGAGCCCGGTCCTGAGGAATATCCGCTTATCTTTCGACAACACCATGGCAAGTCTCCTTGCCGTGAAGGATCACCTTGAAATTTGGTTCTGTGAAGATGGGGTTAAATTGGCGCTTACGGCTAAATGCGGCAAATTGAAATCTGCGTTGACCCTGCCCTCCGAATTCTTGCGGAATGGAGAACATAGTACCGTCGGATGGTCCCTTTATCGTGATACTACTGGTCCAATTATGTTGACCCTGAACCATTCAAAGTGGTCCCGTTATCATGACCCTGCACGGCTAAAGTGGGGAAATATCGTGACCCTGGTTCCAAAGGATTGTTCGAGGAAGGCTGGTTAATCTGCGACCGGGATCGTATGTCCCATGTTAAGCCCAACCTTCATCTTCCTTCTACTTCCGTACAATTAGGATGATACCTTCCTTCGAGCAACCCCTCAAGACTCTTCTCATAATATCTGGGAAGCGGAATTGGCACGTATTTTGCCGAGCGAAGCGACAAGCAAAAGCTGTGACAAAGGACAAGTCAGGTTGAAGCGATTGTTCGATGGCATTTTTTAATTTTTTGGAATATCATTAGTATCGATCTTAGCTTCAATTTTTGCATCAACTTTAAAGAAACTACGAATCCCAGCTGCAAATTCATGCCAAGGACTCCCATGATTACTCTTACTATCATAAATTGATGTAGGGTTTATTGAAATATTTCCGATTGTCATCTGTAAAAGCTTTTCGAGTAAATCTTCATTTATCTCTCGTGTCTCATTTTTATAACCTTCAAATGCCATTGATATGGCATATTTGAAAGAATAATCTTCTCTAATTCTCATACTATAACCAAATTGCTTTCCACAAAACCAACACAACCAAACGCCAGCGATAGCCGATGGTAATTTAAACAGATTTTTTATTGGGTCAAATGCTTGTGAATCAAATATATCTTTAGCAAAATTGTAAGTTAATCCAACTAAGACTGAAATTGAGATAACACTTAATGTTCCCCATATAATAACTGTCCATTTTAATTCATCTTTTCTTTTCTTAAAGGCACCAGCCATGCCGTGTTTATTCACATCCTGGAGTGTCTGCTCAATTTCAAATTGCAATTCTTTATCTTTTTTAATCTGATCGTTTAAAGTAGTTTGGTTCTTTTCAATGTTTGCAGCTACTAATTCTGACTTCTTTGAAAGAACATCAATATTTGTTTTTGCTTCTATCAAATACACACTTAAATCCTTACTCGATTCTTTTATCTTTGAAATTTCTGTCATCATTTTATTTGATTGTTCATTATTCTCATTGAGTTCTTCAAGAGAATCATTAAATTTTTCTAATATCTCTTCCGCTCTTTTAGAATGTTCCTCAATAGTAGTTGTTACTGCCTCTAATTTCTCAATTAATCCATCAGCCTTTTGAGAACTTTCTTTGATAAACTCAATGTCGCCCGTAATCTCTTTCAATATTGTCTGTAAATTAAGGAGTTCCTCTTCAGCTTTTTTTATTTGAATATCTGTCCGAATTGGGTTATTTGTTAATGCTAGATATGTGTCTTTAGAAATGCTTCGAATATTGCTTATTGATTCAAGGAATTTATCAAAATTGTTTTTCCACGATTCATCATCAATTGTTTTTAGCATTTCGTATGAGTAATCTATCAACTTAGCAATTTTTCGGCTCTTCGCTACTTTATGTGGGTAAGCGCCCCATTTTACCGGCAACCATG
>CAZNXK010000183.1:0-5853 GCA_964576835.1 uncultured Treponemataceae bacterium
CGTTGTCGTCTACGATGATCTGGCTGATAAAAAATCACCTCCCCTCGATCGCGGGGAGTATTGTACGGATGGTGGGCATTTTGTCAAGCCCGACAAGTGCCTCGGGGTCGCAGGCCACTCCCATAACGCGGAATTCCCAGTGCAGGTGTGGCCCGGTGGCGAGCCCGGTCATGCCGACCGTTCCGATGGGAGTCCCCGCGGCAACCATATCGCCTTCGGTTACCGCCATCGAGTCGAGGTGCATGTATATAGTGTAGGTGCCCGGGAGGTGCTCGATGACGACGGTGTTTCCGGTAACGATGCGGTCCCAGGCAGCCGCTATCCTGCCTGCCCCGGCCGCGACGACAGGGGTGCCTACAGGGCATCCGTAGTCGATTCCGGCATGGATTGACGAGTCGACGCCGCCATCCGCGTAGAGATATTGCCGCCGTATGCCGAAGAACGAAGTCCTGCGTTCGGTAGCCACCGGTTTGACGAAGCCGCCTGCCAGGAAGGCCGCGTCGGGGTCAACGGTGGACAGGAGGGCCTGGTAGCGTATCGCCTGTTCGGTTTTCAGGGGGTCGGAGTCGGCGCGCAGGCTCGACAGCGCGGCATCGAGGCGCAGATCTTCCCTGATGAACGCTCTGTCAGCGACAGCGAATCGTGCGCCCACGACGGCAAGGCCATCGGAATCGAACACCACCATGGCCGCCTCGCCGGGCACCGAGTCGGTCGGCACCGAAACGAGAAAGAGGATTGCGCCGCGGATGGCGCCGAAAGACGACGAGTCGGCATACACGGTGTCCAAACCACCAGCCCGCCGGCCAGAGGCGGGCAACCCCGACGGCGCCGGGAAGCCGCGGTACGGGAGGCTCTCCCGGCCGTCCGCATACCGTATCGACAGCGTGTAGCCGCCGGCCGCCCTGTCGCCCCGCTCGGGCAGGAAAGCGACGAAAGCCGGTTCGCCGCGACGGATGGCGGAGGGTGGCAGGAGCGTCGGCTTCGCCGTCGGCTTCGCCGTCGGCTTCGCCGTCGGCTTCGCCGTCGGCTGCGCTGTTACGGAGGCTGCCAAAGCGCCGATGCACAAGGCCAGGAGCAGGAACTTGAGCGCCTTCATGGCCGGAGTCTATCCCGGCGCCGCGTGCAGGCACAACAGTCCGCATCGTCGACTCCACGCCCTTGCCTCGTCATCCTGCATGCATCTATATTCGATGCATGCAGATAAACCTTTCGCTGCGCCGCTCCGGGAACATCCTCGTGTACGGAATACCGTTATGGTACCGCGTGTCGTCGGCCACGATAGCCGCCATCCTCGTCATGGCGGCCGCGGTTTCCGGAGGACTGGGCGTCATCGGCAATGTCGTGGTCGTCGTGGCCATTCTCGCAACCCTCTACCAGGAACGCTGGACCTTCGACGCGGCAAGCGGCTCGTGCTCGGGACGCATGGGCCTCGTTTTCGCTGCGAAGGGTCCTTCATTCACGGTCGGGGACATGGCGCGGATTCGAGTCGACATATTCGCCAAGGGCAGGCTCGACCAGGGTTCGCTTCCGAGCGATGAAAAGATGCCGGCCGGCTCACAGGCCCGGCTCATCGTCGACCTGAAGGACGGCCAGGCGCTGATGATCGATTCGGTGCCGTTCAAGCGCAGGGCCGGACTCACGGCCTCCGCTTCGGCCATCGCCGACGCCCTGGGCGTCCAGCTCGGGGACTGAGCGCCGCCAGACGTGCCAAACCCCTCCTCAACCTTGACATTCGCCGGGTACATGATAAGATTGCCCGATCGCCCTATCGCATCGTGCAATCATGCTGGAATAGTCTCGGCCTCGGAATCGGCACGACTGTCGACTTCCCTCGTTCGCGGTTTGACCATCGTCGGCTCGTGCCGCGGGGCGTCTAAACAAGGAGGATTCAATGCATATTCTACTGGCGGATGCGTTCCAGGCTGATCTGCCCAAACGCCTCGAAGCGTTTGGACAAGTCAGCACCGACGCGGGTCGCGTCGGCGAGGCCGAGATCGTCATCGTCCGATCGAAGACCAAGGTCGGCAAGGACATGATCGACGCCGCCCCGAAACTCAAGTTCGTCATCCGCGGCGGCGTCGGCGTCGACACCATAGACGTGCCGTACGCCGAGTCAAAGGGCATCGTCGTCGTCAATACGCCCGAAGCCTCGAGCGTCGCCGTCGCCGAGCTGGCTTTCGCGATGATGGCGGCCATGCCGGCCAACATCGTCGCGGCCGACGTCTCGATGAAGCAGGGCAAATGGCTCAAGAAGGACCTCGAGCGCACCGAGCTCATGGGCAAGACGCTCGGCCTCGTCGGAATCGGCCGCATAGCCAGGGAACTCGCCGTGCGGGCCAAGGCTTTCGGCATGCACGTCGTCGCCTACGACAAGTATGTCGAAAAGAGCGACGCCGCGGAGATGATGAGCCTCGAGCAGGTCTACGCCAGGGCCGACTACATCTCCATCCACACCCCGCTGACGGACGAGACCCGCGGCATGATCAACGCGGCCTCGATCGCCAGGATGAAGAAGGGTGTCCGCGTCATCAACACCTGCCGCGGGCAGGTCGTCATCGAGGCGGACGTGGCCGCGGCTCTCGCCAGCGGCCACTTCGCCGGCTACGCCACGGATGTCTACGACAGGGAGCCGCCCGAAGGCTCGCCGCTCTTAACCGCGCCCAACGCGCTCCTGACGCCGCACATCGGGGCGTCCACCGCCGAAAACCTCGCGCGGCTGGGCGACTGCATCGTCGACAGGGTCAAGTCCTACGTGGCCAGGAAATAAGAAAAGGAGATACAGATGAAACGCGTAATCAATTTCGCCGCCGGCCCGGCGGGCATTCCTCTCGAGGTCCTCGAGCAGGCGCAGAGCGAGATGCTCGACTGGAACGGCACCGGCTGCTCGGTGATGGAAGTATCGCACCGAGGCAAGGAATACGACGCCCTCCACATGGAGACCATGGACCTGTTCCGCGAGCTCGCCGGCCTGGGCAAGGAGTACAACGTGCTCTTTACCACGGGCGGCGCCAGCACCCAGTTCCTGATGCTCCCGATGAATTTCCTCGGGCCGAACAAGGAAGCCGACTACATTGTGACCGGCAATTGGTCCAAGGCAGCGGTCAAGGAAGCCAAGCGCTACGGCAAGATCACGATGCCTGCCGACATGGAGCTCGAAGGAGAGCGTTTCGTCGCGATACCCAGGCAGGGCGAGCTCAAGCTCAACCCCGCCGCGGAGTACGTGCACTACACCTCCAACAACACCGTCTGCGGGACCGAGTGGCAGTACATACCCGATGTCAGGGGCAAGCCCCTCGTCTGCGACATGTCCTCCGACATCTTCAGCCGTCCGCTCGACTTCTCCAGGTTCAGCATGATATACGCCGGCGCCCAGAAGAACCTCGGCCCGTCGGGTGTCACCGTCGTCGCGATGAAGGACGACTTCCTGCAGAAAGCCCATGACGACCTGCCGACGATGATGTCGTACAAGGTATTCAAGGACAAACAGTCGATGTTCAACACCCCGCCGTGCTTCTCCATCTACATCCTCAACCTGACGATGAAGTGGCTCAAAAAGAACGGCGGCCTGGCTGCCATGGGAAAGATCAACGAGCAGAAGCAGAGACTCCTCTACACCGCCATCGACGCGTCGAAGGGCTACTACACGGGCCTGGCCAACGCTGATTCCAGATCCTGGATGAACATCGACTTCAAGCTCCCCAAGCCTGAGCTCGACGACAAATTCATCAAGGAAGCCAAGGCAGCCGGCATCGTGGGGACCAAAGGCTACCGTAGCATGGGTGGCATCCGCCTGTCCGCCTACAACGCGGTGACGCTCGACAACATCAGGACGACCATCGGCTTCATGGACGACTTCAGGTCCGGGAACCCCGCCTGAGGGCACTGACGCGGGTCGATCGGAGCCAGTTCCAAAAGCACGCCGCTTCCGGAACTGGCTCCCCTGTACGCTATTGGGAGATTATCCGTATGGTCTCCCTCTCATGCTCCAGCCTGTCGAAGAACGACCTCATCACATGAAGATACAACTGATCGCCCAGGACGGCATCTTCGATTCCGTGGTCCATATTCGGGTTGTCATTGACCTCGATGACGTAGACTTCCCCGTCGATTTCCTTGAGGTCCACACCGTATAGCCCGCTGCCTATCTTGTTTGCGGCCCTGAGCGCCGTAGCCAGGACCAACGCCGGAACCTTCTCGAGCGGAAGCGTTTCCGTTTTTCCTTCGACCTGCTGGGGCTTGCAGGAATTCCAGTTGTAGATTTGCCAATGATTTTTTGCCATATAATACTTGCATGCAAAAAAGGGCTTTTGATCGAGGATTCCGATACGCCAATCGAACGAAGAAGGCAAATACTCCTGGGCGATGACGATTTCCGATGTCTTGTGCAATTCCTTCAGCTTGGCCCTGCATTCCACCTCATCCTCGACCTTGTGGACGCCAAGCGAAAAGGCGCTGTCTGGTTGCTTGAGGATGAGAGGATACCGAACTTTTTTCAATTTCGACTCGAAATCGGACTTCTGGCTGAGCGGCCACGTCTGCGGAATTCGCACCTCCGCGGCCCTGAGCGCTTCGAACAGATACAACTTGTTGGAGCACCGCAGGATCGACCATGGATCGTCGATGACGATGAGCCCTTCCGAGTAGGCGTATCGCGCGAAATCGTAGGTATATTCGTTTACATTGGTCGTCGCCCGGATAAAAAGCGCGTCGAACTCCGGTATGCGCAGGTAATCGCTCTTCTTTATCATTTCCACATGGAAACCCATTGACTCCGCGGCCGACCGGAATTTACCCAGGGCGATCCTGTTGGACGGAGGATTGGGTTCCTGATCATCCACCAGGATGGCCAGATCGTAGTCATAGCAATTCAGGGAACTTCGTATGAACCTTTTTTGAGAAAAATAAGTCATGGCATATTTCTTGAAAACCGCAAGGTCATGCCGCTCGTTCAGGTCCAGGGTCGTCACCATGTTCAATTCCCAGACCTGTTCCTTGATGAAACTGAAACTGAGCAGGGGCGCCTCGTACAGGGTGTTCAGCGATTTGACAAGGTGCGAGAACCTCGTTTCCTTGCAATAACCGAAAATACTTTCTATCGTCAGGCTTTTTCCAGGCTCGTCCTGCAACGTCTCCTGAATCTGGTTGAACACCTCGTCACCGATGCTCCTGATGACCACCGCGTTCTTGAAGTCCCTGAGGCTTGTCGCGTTGGGATACACGGCATGGTTTCTCGCCAAGGCAAGCAGCGAGACGTAATAGCCTACCGTTTGATAGTTCAAGCTGCTGCATACATTGAAAATACGGACGTTCTTGATCTTCTGGTAATTCTCGTCGTCGATATACTGGCTGGCTTGAATAGTGATGATATCTGGAATCCCGTCAAAGAAATCGGTATGGAAGTCAGTTACGACAATATTGCGTGTGCTTTCCTGTTTCTTGAGATCGAGAGTCATCCTGAAGGCGTCCTCGCCGCTTGCATAGAAATCCACGAGGACCGCGATGGTCTCGAAGCCGTGTTTCTCGTACCAATGAACGAGCTTGGTATTGTGCGTATCGGCCTCGAGGGTGAGTACGCCAATCCCCATCTGCCTGGCGACCTTCACGGCGCGGTCGATCAATTTTGTCCCAATGCCCTGATGGCTATGGGATTCGAGTACGGCGAGGGAATATATCCGCATGCGCCGCTTGTGCGGCATCAAGACGATCGAACCGCATTTTTCACCATCGCCGACGGCGATGAAGACTTTCTGATGGGGACTCAGTACGCTGTTTTTCAAGGACTTTCGTGTCGCCTGGCGGTGTCTGGCAAAGCTCGCCTGTTCCAATCGCTGAAGAAAACCAAGATCTTCGATG
>CAZNXK010000184.1:0-5844 GCA_964576835.1 uncultured Treponemataceae bacterium
CCAGGGCGGTTCAGGCTACCAGGGCCAGCGTCCAAGCGGTCCCGGTGGTCCGACTACCGGTGGCTACGGCCCGAGGCCCGGTGGCTACCAGGGTAGCAGGCCGGGTTACGGTCCGAGGCCGGGCGGCCCGGGCGGTCCAGGCGGTCCCGGAAGGCCAGGCGGTCCCGGAAGGCCAGGCGGATCAAGCGCATCCCCGACGAGCGCCGAGAAGAAGACTTCATCGAAGCGTTTCATCAAGGCCAAGAAACCGGCGTACCAGCGAAAAGAGGAAAGCCTCGAGCAGAAGCTGCATCTCCAGCGTAAAAAAGCCGACGCTCCGAAGGCCAATCCGATACCGAAGTCGGTTGACATCATGGAAACGATCTCGGTGGCTGAACTAGCCAGGAAGATGAACCTGAAGCCGAGCGAGCTCATCGGCAAGCTGATGAGCCTGGGCTTCATGGCCACGATCAACCAGCAGATAGACTCGGACACTGCTTCCATACTCGCCAACGAATACGGTTGCGAGGTCAAGATCGTATCCTTGTTCGACGAGACGATTATCGAAAAGCAGACCGACGAGCCTGGGGACCTGGCACACCGTCCTCCCATCGTGACCATCATGGGCCACGTCGACCACGGCAAGACCAAGCTCCTCGACGCGATCCGCAAGACGAACGTGATAGCGACCGAGTTCGGCGGCATTACCCAGCATATCGGCGCATACCAGGTCGAGACGCCAAAGGGAAAGATCACCTTCCTCGATACGCCGGGGCACGAAGCGTTCACCAAGATGCGTGCACGCGGCTCCCAGATCACTGACATCGTAATACTCGTCGTAGCCGCCAACGATGGCGTCATGCCGCAGACCCTCGAGGCCATAGACCATGCGAAGGCGGCGAAGGTGCCGATCATCGTGGCAATAAACAAGATTGACCTCCCGGAGGCGAATCCCGATCGCGTCAAGACGCAACTGTCGGAACTCCAGCTGATCCCGGAAGACTGGGGAGGCCAGACGATGTTCTGCGAGATATCGGCGCTGCAGAAGAAGGGCATCGACGAACTGCTCGACGGCATCCTCCTTACGGCGGAAGTTCTCGAACTCAACGCAAATTATGATTGCCGTGCAGAAGGAAAAGTCATCGAGTCCAGGATAGACCACGGACGCGGCATAGTGTCCACCGTCATCATCGAACGCGGGACGCTCCACGTCGGAGACAGCTTCGTCGCCGGCATATATCCGGGCAAGGTCCGCGCGATGTTCGACGACAAGGGCAAGAAGCTCGACAAGGCTGTTCCGTCAACTCCCGTCGAGGTCATAGGCTTCGAGGGCATGCCGAACGCCGGCGACCCGTTCGAGGCGGTGGAGGACGAGAAGATCGCCCGCACGTTCTCCGACAAACGCCAGGAATTGAAACGCTCTGAAGTCGCCAAGACCATCAAGAAGGTCACCCTCGACAACCTCTACGATACCATCAACGAGGGCGCAGTCCAGGAACTCAAGGTGATCATAAAGGGAGATGTGCATGGATCGGTCGAAGCCCTCAAGGGTTCCCTGGAGAAACTATCCACCAAGGAAGTGCGACTCGCCGTCATACGGTCGGCGGCGGGTGCGATAAACGAGAGCGATGTAGACCTGGCCAGCGCTTCGAGCGCCATAATCATAGGCTTCAACGTCAGGCCGACGCCCAAGGCCAAGGTCCTCGCCGACCAGGAAAAAGTCGAGATACGCAAGTACAACGTCATCTACAAGGTAGTCGAGGAAATCCAGCAGGCGATGGAAGGCATGCTCGCGCCAGAAATCAAGGAATCGGACATAGCCGAGGCGGAAGTCCGAGAGGTCTTCAAAGTGCCGAAAATCGGCGCTGTCGCAGGTTGTTTCGTCCTCACCGGTACCGTCAAGCGCAACGCCAACGTCAGGGTCATACGCGAAGGCGTGGAGCTGCACTCGGGCAAGATTTCGTCGCTCAGGCGTTTCAAGGATGATGCCAAGGAAGTCGCAGCCGGTTACGAATGCGGCATCGGCCTGGCCGATTGGACCGATGTCAAGATCGGTGACACGCTCGAGATATTCGAGCTCCTGTCGATCACGAGGAAGCTGAGCGATACGGACAATGGACGAAATAAGGCGTAAACGCGTAGAAGAGACCCTGCGGCTTGAAGTCTCCGCGCTCTTGATGCGGGGCGACGTCAAGGATCCGCGGGTCGACACCTTCATGTCGATCACGCGTGTCGAAGTAGCCCGCGACGGTTCTCATGCCAAGCTGTATCTGTCGACTTTCAAGGAAGGCGATGCCCTGGAGCAGGGCGTCGCCGGTCTGAACAACGCGGCTGGATTCATCCAGTCCGTGGTTGCCAAGAGGATCAGGATAAGGCTTACGCCAAAGCTCGTGTTTTTGCCCGATACCGGCATCAAGGAAGGGTTCGAGCTGGGGGAGAAGATCAAGGGCCTGTTTACGTGACAGAAGACGACAAGCAGTCGGTATCCGGTTTTGCCATCATCGACAAGCCAGCTGGACTCACCTCATTCGCGTTGTTGTCGTCGCTTGGCCGCAGGCTCGGCCCCGCGACCAGAAACGGCCATGCCGGTACCCTCGATTCGTTTGCGAGCGGAGTCCTTGTGTGCCTGTTCGGCCGCTACACGAGGCTGTCCGACTACTTCATGGGCGCGCAGAAGGGCTACGAAGCGGACGTGCTTTTCGGCGAGGAAACGGCGACGCTCGATCCCGAGGGGCCGGTCATTGCCACCGGTCCGTTGCCATCACTCGAAACGGTGGAGGCCAGCCTTCCATCATTCACCGGCACCATAATGCAATCGCCTCCTGCCTACTCCGCGGTGCATATCGGGGGAGAACGCGCCTATGAGCGTGCCCGGAAGGGGCAGGATGTGCAACCTCTGGCCCGTCCGGTCAGGATCGATTCCATAGAACTCGTGTCGTACACGGATGGCGTCGCCAGGATACGGGTAGCCTGCGGCAAAGGCACATATATCAGGTCGCTCGCCCGTGACATTGCGTTGGCTTGCGGCAGCAGGGGCAGGCTTTCAGCCCTGCGCCGGACTTTTTCCGGCCCGTTTTCCGTTGACGAGGCGATTCGTTCCGATGACTTCAGCTTGGCAAGCCTGCGCGTGCTTACGCCCGCCGATACTGCCGGACTCGGGTTGGGCATGCTGCGGATAGAAGGCGATGAAGCCAAGGCTTTCCGCAACGGTCTGCCGTTGTTCAGGCTGGCGACCTTCTCTTCGCTGGAAGGGAAGTCCCCGACTGTCGTCTTCGATGCCGACGACTCTCTCCTCGGGATAATCGTGCGCGCCGGAGCCGCGTGGCGCTACGCGTTCGTGCTCGGAGGCGAGGTTTGAGGATAGTTCCCTGGTCGGAGGTTCCATCGGACAACGCCATGGCGGGGGGGCGGGCCGCCGCGACGATAGGTGTCTTCGACGGGCTGCACCTCGGACACCGGGAACTCGTGGCGAGGGTGGTCGCGAAGGCGCCTGACTACCTCCCGGTAGCCGTCACCTTCAGGGAAAATCCCAAAAAGCTGACGAGGCCGCATCGTTTCGACGGTGACTTGTTCACCCTCGAACAGAAGCTGTCATCGCTCGAGGCCGCGGGCATCCAACTCTGCGTGCTGATTGACTTTTCCGGGAATTTCAGTAAACTGGCGGGGAGCGAATTCGTCTCGACCCTCGTACGGTCCTTCGGCGTTCGTTCGTTTGTCGTGGGCAGCGACTTCAAGTGCGGCCATCGACTGTCTACAGACGCCGCATCGCTCGGTGAGCTCGCCAGACTGTATGGCGCAGAGGCGGAGATAGTCGAACCGGTCATGGTTGAGGGCGAAGCCGTCAGCTCGAGCAGGATACGTTCGGCAGTGGCAAGCGGAAGGATGGACCAGGCACTCGCCATGCTCGGTCGCCCCTACACGTTGGACCTGCGGCGTTTCGAGACGGGATATGACGGCGCTACGCTCGTCGTGTCGCTCAGGGGACACGACGTTGTCGAACCGGCGCCAGGCAGCTATTCGGTTACTGTACTATGCCCGTCAGGGCGCCGGGACGTCGAAGCGACGCTTCGCCCTGACGGCACGCTGCGTTGGCCTGCTGACGGTCGTACGTCTGACGTTGAACCTTCGTTTCTGGCCTTTGGCCTAAAGATCGCATGATAACGAGAACAAGGAGTTTATAGACATGGCAGTGATGAAAGAGGATAAGGCCAGGCTCGTCATGGAGTATGGCGCCGGCGAGAAGAACACCGGTTCCACCGAGGTGCAGGTAGCCCTCCTTACCGAACGGATCGTCGGTCTGACAGAGCACTTCAAGACCCACAAGAAGGACACGAACTCGAGGCGCGGTCTCCTGATGCTCGTCGGTCACCGCAGGCGCCTGCTCAAGTACCTGCAGCGTCAGGATCTCAACAAATATCGCGAGCTCCTCCAGAAGCTCAATATCCGCAAGTAGACTCGTCCGCGTCGAGCCCGAACACGTCGTTCGGGCTCTTTCGTTCTATAGGGCCCCCGTCGGGCTCATGGAGACATACCGCTCATGGCACATATAAGCACGTACAGGATCAATGGCGAAGACATGATTTTCGAGACCGGCCGCATGGCGAAACAGGCCGGTGGAGCGGTATTCGCCCGCTTCGGCGGCTCGGCGGTCATCGCGACAGCCTGCTGCTCTGACAAAGTTACCGAGGGGCTCGATTTCGTCCCCCTTACGGTCGAGTACAACGAGAAGTATTACGCCGCCGGCAAGATTCCCGGCGGCTTCATCAAGAGGGAATCCCGGCCAAAGGATCGCGAGATACTCGTATCCCGCCTCATCGACCGCCCGATGCGCCCGTTGTTCGACAAGGCTTTCGGCCGTGAGATCCAGGTCGTTCCCACGACCATTTCCGCCGACCTCGTCAATCCGCCCGACATCCTCGGCATCAACGCCGCCAGCGCGGCGGTCCACATCAGCGACATTCCGTTCGCGGGTCCGATCGCCGCGGTGCGGGTCTGCCATGTCGACGGCAACTACGTCATCAATCCCACCTACGACCAGATGGCCAAGTCAGCGCTCGAAATCATCGTCGCCGGTACCGTGCAGGGAATCACGATGGTCGAGGGAGGCGCTGACGAAGTCAGCGAAGAGATGATGCTCGGCGCGATAGAGGCGGCCAAGAAGCCGATAGCCGAGATATGCGGCGTCATAAGCGCTATGCGCGACGCCATCGGCAAGCCCAAGCGCGCCCTCGCTCCGCTCAAGGCCGAACTGGCCAAAAAAGCCGAAATACACAGCTTCGCCAAGGAACGGATCGCCAAGGCGATCTTCACCAAGGTAAAGCACGAGCGCTATGCCGCGGTAGCCGACGCGATCGCAGAGACGAAGGCCGCATTCGCTGAATCGCTCGGTTCGGACGAAATACAGCACAAGCTGTTTTCCGCCCTGATGGAGGAGATACAGTACAACCTGCTCCGCTCGGGCATACTCGACAGGGGCGTTCGCGTCGATGGTCGCAGTACCGAAGACATCAGGCCGATAAGCTGCGAAATAGGCGTACTCGCAAGACCCCATGGTTCGGCCCTCTTTACCCGCGGAGAAACCCAGGCCCTGGCTACCACCACCCTCGGTACGACCTTCGACGAACAGGTTTTCGACGACATCGAGGGAGACCGCCGCGAGCGTTTCATGCTGCACTACAACTTCCCTCCCTTCTCGGTGGGCGAGGTCGGAAGGCTCGGTACCGGCAGGCGCGAGATAGGTCATGGTCACCTGGCCAAACGGGCCATCGAGCGCGTCATGCCGGGCAAGGAACGCTTTCCGTATACCGTTCGCGTCGTCTCCGAGGTACTCGAGTCCAACGGCTCGTCGTCGATGGCCTCGGTCTG
>CAZNXK010000185.1:0-5831 GCA_964576835.1 uncultured Treponemataceae bacterium
CTCGCGGGCGTCCGGGGCGAACGGCGGGACGGCGGGGTCGGCCCCTGCGGGAAGCCCGAAGAGTTCCGCGTACACCGAGCCGCCAAACGTGGCGGCGGGCATGCCGACGAGGTAGAGAATATCGCCCGCGGCCTTGAGGTCGGATCCGGGGACTGTCCCCGCGTCGGGAACGATGCCGATGGCCGATATCAGGAGCGAAGGCGGGATGGATACCCGGGCGCCGTCCGGGGCAAGGTATTCGTTGTTGAACGAGTCCTTGCCCGATACGAAGGGCGTACCAAGTGCGACGGCGGCATCGTGGCAGCCTCGCGCCGCCTCGAGGAGGGTCCACATCGTCTGTGGCCGCCTGGGATCGCCGAGGCAGAAGTTGTCGAGGACCGCGATGCGGTCAGGATCGGCTCCGACGGCCACCGCGTTGCGCACCGCTTCATCGACTGCCGCCGTCGCCATGCGGTACGGGTCGAGCTCTCCGTAACGGTGGTTGAAGCCGTTGGACAGCGATATTCCCCGGCTGCCCTTCGATTCACGCGGCTGGATGACGGCGGCGTCCTGGGGTCCGTCGGCGACGAGCCCGTCGTAGGGCCGGAGGATGGTCGCGCCTTGCACCTCGTGGTCGTAGAGCCGCACGGTCGATTCCCTGGACGCTACCGCCGGGTGGGCGAGTATGGCGAGCAGGGCTTCTCCCGCTTTCGGCGCGGTTTGCGACGCGCGGGCTGGCGGCGAGGTGATCGACGAGGAATCGGGCGAGGCGATCAGCCTTCGCTGCGGCGGCCCGGAGTGCAGGAAGCCGCAGTCGAGGTCGACGGCTATGGCCGCGCCGTAGCGGACGACCAGCCTGCCGTCGCCTGTAAAGCGGCCAAGGTCGGTCATTTCCACGTCGTCCGCCGCGCAGAGGGCGCGGAGTTCGCCAAGCCTGTCCGGCGGCACCGAGACGACCATGCGCTCCTGCGCCTCGGACAGCCATATCTCCCACGGGGCAAGTCCCGGGTACTTGAGCGGGGCCAGCGCCAGGTCGACGTCGACGCCGAGCTCCGCGCCCATCTCGCCTATGGCCGACGAGAAGCCGCCCGCGCCGCAGTCGGTGATGCCTGAGTACAGCCCTGCGTCGCGCGCCGCCACGAGGACCTCGGACACCTTCTTCTGCACTATCGGCGCCCCGATCTGGACCGACGCGCCGGAGAGCTCTCCGGTGCTGGAGTCCATCACCATCGAAGAAAATGTCGCGCCCCGGAGACCGTCGCGCCCGGTCCTGCCGCCAAGGACGACGACGCGGTCGCCTGACGCCTGCCTGCGCGGGTGCCTGCCGCGCGGGGCTATGCCGGCGCAGCCGCAGTACACCAGGGGGTTGGCCGCGTAGCCCGGATGGTAGTGGATGCCGCCGTTGACGGTCGGCACGCCCATCTTGTTGCCGTAGTCCTGGACGCCGGCGACCACGCCCGACGCTATCAGCCTTGGGTGGAGGCTGCCTGACGGACCCGCCATTGGCGGGGTGTCCGGCGGCCCGAAGCACAGCACGTCGGTGGCGGCGATGGGCCTGGCCGATACGCCCATCACATCGCGTATCACGCCGCCCACGCCGGTGTTGGCGCCGCCGAATGGCTCGACCGCCGAGGGATGGTTGTGCGTCTCGACCTTGAACGATATCTCGTGCCCGGCGTCGAATTCGATAATGCCGGCGTTGTCGACGAAGGCGGACAGCACCCATGGCGCGGCTATTTCGTCGGTCGCTTTCTTGATGTAGCTTTTAAGGACGTTGTCCACGAACGGTGGATAATCGGAAACTCCGCCCGTCGCTCCGGAGCCGCCCTCGGCCTGCCTGACCTCGATCAGCGCCTTGAAGGTCTTGTGGACGCAGTGCTCGCTCCAGGTCTGGGCCACCGTCTCGAACTCGGCGTCGGTGCAGGCCCGGCTTTCTCGCCGGTAGTAGTCGCGTATGGCGCGCATCTCGACGATGTCGAGCGCTGCCCGCCGCTGTGCCGACAGCGCGAGGAGGGCCGCGTCGTCCATCGCCGCTATGTCCATCATTTCCACCGAGCCGGAACCGGTGGCCTCCTCCGGCCAGGCAGGCTCTATCTTGCCCAGGGCCCAGCGTTGTATGACGGCATTGCACAGGAGGCGCTCGGCGAGTAGGCGGAGATCCTCGTCGCCGAGGTCGTTGCCTTCCACATCGAATGACTCGCCGGTGGAAACCGCGACCAGCCCGCTTATTCCGAGCTCCCGGGCCGCCCGCAGCGTTTCATCGGCAACAGGGTCGGTGACTCCGGGCCTGAGCGCCACTTCGACGCGGCGGCTGCCGGCGCGTGAGCTTGCGGTCGTTTCAGGCGGGCATCCCGGGCCTGACCAGGTGCAGGTCTCCACGATGGGGTCGTAAAAAAGAGAACGCCCAAGGAGGCTCTGCTCCTTGGGCGCAATCGTGCCGCGCACGAAGTATATGGTCGCCGGTCGCACGGCGCGGATTTTGGTAAATCCCAGCGCGCGCGCGTCCTCGGCGAGGGAGCGGGCTCGTGGCTCGCCCGACTCGCCCGGCCGTTCTTTCGGCCTGACGATGAACCGGTATACGTCCGTCGTTGTTTCCATGTGGATTGGTACTACCGATAGCGGCTGTGCGTCAAGTGCTCCGGGCATCATTCCAGGTTTTTTAAAACTGCACTACGACCAGACTGGAGCGAAGGCTTGGCGGCGCTATGGTCTCGATGCCACTATCAAAGGTAACAAGTCTTCCCTTGTGCGAAATGGCCAGCGCGAGCAAATACGCGTCGGTGATTTGCCGGTGCCCCGATAGCGGATTGAGAAACCGAAGCGCTTCGGCGATATCGATATCATCCGGCCAGAAAACGTGACTGTACTCGGTCCGGTATCTTGTCAATAAATTCGACGCTGATGACGCGGTGGTATGATCCGTGACCACCAGCGGGTTCATCGAGATACGGATGAAGCCCGCTTCGGTCATCGGACAGGTGGCAAAGGCGCTGGCACGGTTGTCGAGGAACCAGGCTACCGCCTGAACATGGGCAACATGGTTGGGCCATGCAAGAGCGACGAGAAAGTTGACATCCAGCAGATTCGGTCCCAGGTCGCTCAAGCTTCGTCTTCTGCGGACTTGACTTCGTCGAGTCCGAAAGTCGGAGCGCTCTCTGAAACGCCGAAGACGGGGAAATTCGCGCTCGGTCCGCTGCCCTTGCTTCGTTCCAGGCCGCGTCGAGCCAGTTCGCTCAAAGCAGCGCCGAGCGCCATGTGCTTGAGGTCCGCAACGTTGCGGGCTATGGCGTAGATGTCATCATCGATGGTCAGCGTCGTCCTCATGTGCTGAATATCGCATCAAGGCATCAAGATGTCAAGATGTTCAGTGTCGACCGTATCCTCTCCACTAGTTCCCTGGCCCGCCGCGGAGCGGTGCCCACGTAGTCGGCGTTTGCCATCAAGGACGAAAGGGCGGCGTTTCCCAGCGCGTCCGAGAAGAACGGGTCCGAGCCGATTCGCGCCGCGAGCGTATTCACCGCGCCTGCCCCGCCCGAGCGCAGCTGGGCCCACGCCGCGAGCGCGTGTTCACGCAGGCGTTCGTGGGTTTCCTGCCTGTCCGCGCCGGCTTTGCCCATGGCCATGAGCACACGTTCGGTGTTGGCGAACGGCCCGTAGGCGGCCATCGTCCTCTCCGTGGCCCCCAGGTCCACGACGAGCCCCGAGATGATCTTCGTCGCCGTGGCCAGTATCTCGTCGCAGATGAGGAATGCTTCGGGCAGCATCGAGCGGCGGTTGGCCGAGTCGTCGAGCGTGCGCTCGAGTATCGACTGGGCCGCGTTCTGCCAGGCGACCTGCGGCATCACCGACAGCGCGCGGGACAGCGAATCGATCTTCTCGGCGTTGATGGGGTTGCGCTTGAACGGCATGGCCGACGAGCCGACCTGCCTGGAGCCGAAGGGCTCCGACAATTCGCCTATCGGAGGCGACTGGAGCACCCTCATATCCAGGGCAAACTTGTGGAGCGACGCGCCCAGGCCCGCAAGTACCGAGACGACGTTGTAGTCCTGCTTGCGCGTGTAGGTCTGCGTCGCTATCGGGTAGAATCCGATGCCCAGCTCCTCCGACAGCCTCGCCTCGAAACGGTCGATGTTTTCCAGGCCGACCAGTTCGACGTAGGAGGCGGCGGTGCCCACCGCTCCCTTGAAACCTTTGCCGCGGATCGAGCCGCGTTCGCAGGCGATGCGCCCGCGGTCTTCGAGCAGGTCCTGCGCCCACACCGCGAGCCGGTAGCCGAGGGTGGTCGGCTCGGCTGGCTGGATGTGCGTGAATGCCATCACCGGCAGGTCGGCATACTCGTCGATTTTATCGGCAAGCGCGGCAAGCAGGCGGTCGAGCGAAGCGACGACGAGATCGAGCGCGCGCCTCAAGCGGAGGGCGTCGGCGTTGTCCTCTATGTCCATGCTGGTCGCGCCCAGGTGGATGACGCCGCCGGCCGTCGGGCACTGTTCGGCGTAGGCCTTTACCTCGGCCATCAGGTCGTGCCTGATATCCGCCTCGATGGCGAGCGACCGCTCGATGTCGATATCGCCGGAGCGCGTGGCCAGCTCGTCGACCTGTTCCTTGGCTACAATGCCGAATTCAGACTCGACGCGGGCCAGGCTCACCCATATCGACCGCCAGAGCCGCCGCTTGGTGATGTCGCCCCAAGCCTCGCGCATCGCCGCGCTTCCGTAGCGCCAGCTGAACGGCGACTGGTAGACAGAATGGTCACTCATGTGCGGATAGTAGCAGAGGCGGCGCGGAGTCTCTAGGGGGCCGAGGCGCGTTGCCTTGACGTTCTTTCTGGCTCTATGCGAAGATACGCCATGGTACGTGACGAATTACAGGCGACGGCAAGGCTGGCTCACCTCGATCTGACCGAGGATGAAGCCGCTGCCGCGCTTCCGGCGTTCGAGCAGATGCTCGAATACTTCGCCGCAATGAAAGCGGCGGACGAGGACGAAGGGACCGCGGGTCTCTTCGCCGTTCAATCAAGCGGCTCTTCCACCACGGGCAACCGCCTGCGCCTCGATACGAACAACAATAATCCGGACTCCAATCCTCTCCTTGATCTCGCCGACGAGCTGCTCGACAGGGCTCCCCAGTGCGAGAACCGCTTCATCGTCATACCCAACGTACTCTGAAATCCCCGGAGGAATCCGCCATGTCAACAACCGTCATCGATGACGGCTTTGATGCGTATTTCAACGCATGGGAAGCCGCCACGGGAGCCTTTCTGGAAACCGACCGCGAGCTGCTGGCGTCCCGCGCCAGGCGCGATAGCGCGCCACCGTCCGGGGCGTCAGCCCTGGCCGGTCTGCCCTTCGGGGTCAAGGACAACATTGCCGTGGCCGGCATGAGGCTGTCGTGCGGCTCGAAGCTGCTCGACGGCTTCCGGTCGCCGTACACGGCTACCGCCGTCAGACGCCTCGTCGATGCCGGCGCCGTTCCCGCGGGCAAGACAAACATGGACGAGTTCGGGATGGGCTCGTCCACGGACAATTCGGCGTTCGGGCGCACGAACAACCCCTGGGACCAGGCGCGCGTCGCCGGAGGATCGTCGGGCGGATCGGCCGCCGCGGTGGCCGCCGGGCTCGTGCCGTTCGCGCTTGGCTCCGATACCGGGGGTTCGGTACGCCAGCCGGCCAACTTCTGCGGGGTCGTCGGTCTCAAGCCGACCTACGGCGCGGTGTCGCGCTTCGGCCTTGTCGCGTACGCGTCGAGCCTCGAGACCGTGGGCGTCATAGCCGACGGCGTCGCCCGCGCCCGCGCCGCCTTCGCCGCGATGGGAGGCGCTGACCCCCTGGACCAGACGAGCGCCGACGCGCCGG
>CAZNXK010000186.1:0-5821 GCA_964576835.1 uncultured Treponemataceae bacterium
CCGCCATAACCGCCATCGCCCCAGGATGAATACTCGGGCACCGATTCGAAATTGTCGGGATACGAGCGCCTGTATTCCGACAAGGTAATGAACTTGAGGCCATCCCCGCCGCTCACCTTGCGGAACAGGGCTTCGATCCATTGAGGTCCCTCGAACCAGCCGTGCCCGAAAAGTTCGGCGTCGTAGGTGGCGACCATAAGCGCCGGCCGGCCGTCGAGGTACTGAGCCGCGGCGGCGGCCTGCGCCTGCCTGTCGCGGAGGAACCGTTCAGCGTGCTCCTCCACCCTGGCGCCCGCCAGGCTGGGCGAATACGGCACCTTGTCGTCGCTCCCGGTGATGGCCCAGTACTTGAACCCGGTGAAAGTCCTGATCTGGTTCTGCTCGATATAAGGGCCGATGTAGTCGAGTGGAAGGTCGAAACCGATATCGCGGTAAAAATCCCTGTAGCTGGGATCCGAGGGGTAACCAGCGCTGTCGGACCATACGGCATCGGTCGCCGCCACGTCCCTGATGAAATTCGTGAAGCCGTTCGGGCAAGATACGGGAGTGTACGACCCGTGCCGGGGCGTCGGGTCGCCAAGCATGGCCCCTCGGGTGGAGACGACGCTGTACTGGAGGCCGTAGGCGCTCAGGGTTTCCTCGACCCCGGGATACCAGCCAAGTTGCGGCATCCAGAATCCCGATGGGGATCGTCCGAATGCGGTACGGAATGAAACGACGGCTGCTTCAACCTGGGCGGCTATCGCCTCCGGGTACGATCGGTACATCGGCATGAACGCGTTGGTGGCTCCGCTCGTCAGCAGGTCTATGCGGCCCTTCTTGTAATAAAAATCTATGGCTCCCAGGATGTTGCCGCCGTACAGGATCGAAAAGTCATCGTGGTTCTGCCTGTACAGCTCGGCGTACATCGCCGCCAGCGACTCGAAGGCAGGATCTCCCGAGCAACGGGACGATTCACGCTCGGCCAGCTCGAGCTGCATGGACAGCCAGACAAGGTAGCGGCTGCGGAGCAATGAATCCCCAAGCATCGCCTCCAGCGTCGGCGACAGGGCCAGGCTCAGCTTCCAGGGTATCCTGTCGGCCTCCAGCCTGGCAAAGACGCGGAGCAACGGCAGGTACGTCTCCGAAAGGGATTCGAAGAGCCAACGCTCTTCGAGGAAACGGGGATAATCGGGTTGTCGTACGAAAGGCAGGTGCGCGTTGAGAACGAGCGCTACGTATCCGCTATCCACGAAGATCCTCCGTTACTCGTCGAAACCGCCAAGGATGCGGGAAGGATGGTGATCTGGCATCTGCGCGATTTCAAGGCTCGCGAGCCCCGAAAGCGCGGCAAGCTCCGCGGCTCCGCTTCCAAGGTCGACGAATGAATCTGCCATGAGCCCCCTCGGAGTGCGTATTACAGGGGAGTGGGCGAGCAGCCTCGACCGGGAACCGTTACGCGCGTACAGGTCCACGCGATAGGAACGGTCCTCCTCGGGCAAATGGAGATACCAGTGGTCGTCGTCCTCGTCAACCACGACATCGAACGATACGGTTCCTTTGCCGTCGTAGGACGGCTCCTTGATGACCCGCAGGAACAAGCCGGAGAAGCCGTCGGTGACGCGGAGAGCGTCGAGTTCGTCGTCGCGCACGTCCCAGAAGACGAATGCCCACTCCGGGTCTCGGGCTATGACGTGGATTACCGTCTCGTTGTAGCGTCGTTCAATACACGGCGCGGCATCGAGCGACGCGTCTATCTCGTCAAGTTCGGAACCAGAATATTTTTTTTCCTCGATATGAACGGCAGCGTCACTGGCGGATTTCCGGTCCTCGCTGTCTTCCTCGAAAGCCTCTATGAGGGCTTCGACGATGAAGACACGCTCGAGATCGGCGGGTAGGTCGAGCCCCATCTTGTCGGAAAGCGCGTAGAGGGCATCGATCGACAATCCGTTCAGGCGTTCTATGTTCACTGGTTCATCATCAGAGAAATCGCCAAGCCGTGTCAAGTCGTACCGGAAAAATCCGGTATCGGTCCCTCAGGCGTCGTCCCGCGGCGCATCGTCCGGATTCCCCAACGGTGTCAGGTCGAGGGGACCTGAGGGTGGCTTTCGCCTGCGCCTGCGCCGCGGCCGTTTTGGCTTCTGCTTGGGGTCGGGAGCCTTGAAAACAGCCCTGACCGCGGCTTCCACCTCTATGCGTGGCATTGTCAAAGGCGCGAGGAAGTCCCTGGCCGCATCGATGGCGTTGTGGTAGGCGACCTGCACGTCCTCCGCGGGCAGATCCCGCGCGGCTGCGACGGCATCGCGTATGATGAAGGACAGGAGCGCGCCGAGCGATTTGTCCCCGGTATCCGCCACATAGGCATCGAGTTCAGCGAGCGACGCCTTCATCGATGCGGAGCCTGCGCCGCCAGACTGCAGGGCGGACTGGACGCCAGGCATGATGGGAGAGAGGAGCCTGAATCCGAGCAGCGTGTCGATCGTAGCCGCGGCATTGCCGGAGTAGAGGATCTTCGTGGCTTCCTCGCCGAGCCGGCTGACCGAAGCGCCGGCAAGGAGCGGAGCGTTCCGCTTGATGGCGAGCCTGGTCATGAACGGGATCGAGAAGCCGGTGGCCACGGCGTACTTCACGGCGCGGATCATCCTGACCGGATCCTCGGTAAAAATCGTCTTGAGCGGTATAACCGGCACGATGCGCCTCGAGCGCATGTCCTTGAGGCCGCCGACATAGTCGACGAGCTTGAGCTCCAGAGGGTCGAAGTACAGGGCGTTCATGCTGAAGTCACGGCGCTTTGCATCTTCGTCGATGGTGCCGTAGGTGTTGCCGACGGTGCCATTGGCTATCGACCTGAACGTCGACACCTCGTAGATGCGTTCGCTGACGTAGACATGCACCAGCCTGAAACGCTTTCCTATTATCCTCGAGCGGTAGAATAATTTCTTGATGCGTGGCGGCTCGGCATCGGTGACTATGTCGTAGTCCTTGGGCACCCTTCCGAGTATGAGGTCCCTGACGGCGCCACCCACGATGTAGGCGGCATGGCCGGAGTGCCTGAGCCGCTCTATTATCTTGACCGCATCGGGGTCGATGGAACGAGGTTCTATGCCGTGTTCGCTTGCGGTATAAACGACGGCCTTCTTGACCGGCTTGCCATCCGGTCCTTTCTGATATCGTACGAGCAAAGTGTCCCCTGAAGGTTATGTAGGGATCGAACCGCGACGAAGTCGACGGGACTGGCTTACAGTCGACCTGTCCCGTCCGACAGTACAACGGACCCTTGACTATACCCCGGCTCGGCCACCGCTGGTCAAGGCCGGGGACGGGCAGCTCGCCGGAACCGGCGTCAGGTCCGCGCCGAGAACCATGCCAGCGTATCGGCCGTCGCCTCGTCACGGCAGGTATCGTTGAGCACCTCGTGCCGGCCGTCAGGATACAGCTTGCTCTGCAGGTCGGCTATGCCCAGCCCACGGTAGCGCCCGAGCAGCCAGTCGAACGAACCGGTGGCCGCGCCGACAGGATCCATCCTGCCCGCCATCATGAATACCGGCAGGCTCTTAGGGATGGCCGCCATCGTTGCCGGCGCATGCACCCAGCCGAGCCCCGCGAGCAGGTCCCTGAAGAAGCCATAGCTGCAGACGAAGCCGCAGAACGGATCGTCGATGTACTTGTCGACCTCGGCCGCTTCCCGCGACAGCCAGTCGAACGGCGTCCGCGCCGGCATGAAGGCCTTGTTGAACGATCCGAAACTCATCGTGTTGAGGAGGGGAGCCTTCGCCCGCTGACCCTTGACGGCACAGCCAATTGCGGCGACGAGCCTGCCGGCCTTGACCGCCAGGCCGCCGTCCCCGGCGGTTCCCGACAGGACGCAGCCGGCAAGCCCGGATCCGTACAGCGAGACATAGCCCTGCGACAGGAACGAGCCCCACGAATGCCCGAAGAGGAACAGCTTCTTGCCGGGCCGGTCAGCGCAGATCCGGAGGGCAAGCCCGTGGAGGTCCTCGACGACGCGCCTGAAACCGTCGCGGTCGGCCAGCCACCCGAGTTCTCCCTCGGCCGCTGTCTTGCCGTGACCGCGGTGATCAGGCGCCCACACCTCGTAGCCCGCACCCGTGAGCGCGGTCGCGTACCGGGAGTAGCGGGCTGCGTGCTCGGCCATGCCGTGCGCTATCAGTATGCAGGCCCTGGGCTCGGCGTCGGGAGCCCAGTGATGGACATGGATGCTCTTGCCGTCGTCGGCCATGAACGAGAATTGATCGGTTTTCATGGGCCGAGTATACACCCTTGCCGCAGGCGGCGCAAACCGCCACGCGTCTTTCCCGAATCGCTGAACATGTTTCCTGGATCGGGGCAAACGGGAATAATCGAGCTAAAGTTTTCCGGCGTTGATGCCGATAAGCAAAGAGGGGTCGGGTTTCGACCGGGGCGATGCCGCAGGGCTTTCCCCTTTCGTACTCTACTCTACGATGATCGGTTCAAACCGAAAATACTTGAGCGTTCGCCGCATTGCGGCACGTTTCGGGTGGTCGCCAGTCTGTTGAAGGAGGAACGGAAGGCGAGCAGGTCAGGAACAATCATCGAAAAGCGGGACATGGATGCCCCGCCTATAGACTCAAGGAGGAAGTCATGATCATCAACCACAACATCAGCGCCATGTACGCGAATCGCCAGCTCGCCATCAACGGCAGCTCGGTGGACAAGAGCATGGAAAAGCTTTCGTCAGGCATGCGCGTCAACCGCGCCGGCGACGACGCTTCAGGCCTGGCCGTCTCCGAGAAGATGCGCTCCCAGATCCGCGGACTCAATCAGGCGTCCAAGAACGCCGCCAACGGCGTCTCGTTCATCCAGACGACCGAAGGCTACCTGCAGGAAAGCTCCGACATACTGCAGAGGCTCCGCGAGCTGTCCGTTCAGGCTGCCAACGGCATCTATACCGCGGAAGACCGCATGCAGATCCAGGTAGAAGTCTCCCAGCTCGTCGACGAAATCGACCGCGTTGCCAGCCATGCCCAGTTCAACGGCATGAACATCCTGACCGGCCGCTTTGCCCGCGAAAACGGCGAGAACCTCGTCACCGCATCGATGTGGTTCCATATCGGAGCCAACATGGATCAGCGCGAGCGCGTCTACATCGGCACGATGACCGCCAAGGGTTTGGGCGTCAAGCAGGTTTCCAGCGACGAGATCCTGCACCTGGACGATCCCGACGGCGCGAACCGCTCCATCGGCACCCTCGACGCGGCTCTTAAAATCGTGAACAAGCAGCGGGCCGACCTCGGCGCCTACCAGAACAGGCTCGAGATGGCCGTCCGCGGCATCGACATCGGCTCGGAGAACCTCCAGGCCGCCGAGAGCCGCATCCGCGACACCGACATGGCGAGCGAAATGGTCGAATATACGAAGAACCGCATCCTGATCCAGGCATCGAGCGCCATGCTCGCGCAGGCAAACCAGAAAACCGCATCTGTCTTGCAGTTGCTCCAGTAACGGGATATACTTCTCCCCGAGAGTAACGGCCGTCCGGCAAGCCCTTGAAAAGCTGGCCGGACGGCCTATGGTTCTTTGAAAAATACCCTCATGCGCATGCCGGCGGAGAGGCCCGCCCCTACAAGGGGACGGGATTCCCCGCCGCGTGGGGCATGAACGGACGGGAACGGGCGCGAGATTACAATTCCCGGCCCCGAAGCCATGCGCGCGGGACGCGCGGCAAGGAATGCCGCGCGCTAGTCCTGCAAGGAGGGTCATATGATCATTAACCACAACATGAGTGCCATGTACGCCAACAGGTCGTTGAGCGTCACGCAGACCGAGCTCAACAAGAACATGGAGAAGCTCGCATCCGGGC
>CAZNXK010000187.1:0-5752 GCA_964576835.1 uncultured Treponemataceae bacterium
AACAGCTGTACCGGGCCGTAAGAAGCAAACTCACCCGGTAGAAGGCCATCATCGTCATAGGCTTTCCGGAAATCGGGGAATTTTGCCCGCAATTCCTGGATAAACTCTCCGGGGATCTCCTCATCGAGCTTGGGCTCCACCTTCATGCCCGAGTCGATGATCTCCTGGGCCGTGCTCCAGTTGATGGTCACGTGGACCTTGCCACCGATAAGACCGGTGAAGTGGTAGGCTTCCCGTGCGCCGCCTCCCATCATGACCGCATCGAAGCCGCCATCCTTGAGCATCCGGTATTCCTTGCGCGCCACGGCCAGTCCCGCACATCCGAGTACCTTGGGATCGATGGCTATGCCTTGCCTGTCGGCGAGCTTCTTGAGGTATTCGTCGAAGATGCCGGTGATATGGGTGATATAGATCGGGGGACGCTTGCCAGTCCTTCCGGCGGCCCGTTCATAGCGCTCGCACATGGCCCTCGCCTGTGATACGGCGAACACCTCGGTGGCGCAGATGGGGATATTCTCCGAAACGCAGAATTCTATCGCCTCGATGGCGCCGTTGATGACGGGTATTTTTGCCATGTAGTTGGAGCCGAGCGATTTGTTATCCTGTATTGCCTTGATTGTGCTCTCGGTATCTTCATCAATCCGCGGATCAAGTTGTATGGTGACGAATCCCTCAGTACCGCCGCTTTTATCCCATAAAGGACGGAACTTGCGAATTATTCGTTGTACCGCGCGCTGATACACAAGCGTGGCCGCAGCATCGACTTCCTGAACCTGCTCTATGGTTGCATCGATCAGACCACGTAGAAACTCGGGTTCCGCAGTTATCAGGCGGGAACAATAAGCGGGATTGGTCGTACAGCCGACAGCCCCATACTGGATGGCCAGATCGATTTCCTGGGCGGTTGGATTGTTGATCCAAAAGCGGTTTTCCGTATCCCGGTGGAGAGTCGAAAAAAAGTGTTCCATATGTGCCAGCCTCCTTTAGGACAGCAATTAATAAACTGATTGTCAGATCATTAACCTATCTAATCATCAAACTGACAAACTGTCAATTTTTTTCTTGAATATTTTACAGACGAATGCAAAACCCGGCATTTCTGGAAACCGGACTTTCCACTCATGACAGCTCGCTCCTAAAAAAACGTGTACGGGATATGATGCGAGGGTGGTGATCAAGTATCGGCGCAGCCAGCCCTGGCGGCCTCAAGCCTGGCTATCAAGGCATCAACGATGGCTTCCCAATCAGCAACGACCTTGAAATCGGATACTTCGAAAATCGGGGCAGCCGCGTCTTTGTTGATGCTTATGATAAGGCCGGCCCCTTTGATGCCGCAGGTATGGTGAGCCGCGCCTGATACGCCAAATCCTAGATACACCTTTGGCTTGATGGCTACGCCGCTGGTACCTACCATCGTCTCTTCCTTGTCGGTCCATCCTGCATCCAGAGCCGGCCTCGTACACGTGGGAATTCCATTAAGAAGCCGTGCCAGGTATTCGAGCTTGTTCCAACCTTCCTGGGTGCCAATGCCAAGGCCTCCGGTTACTACCAGCTCAGCGCTGTCAAGGGAGATAAGCTTTCTTGTCTCTGGAATCAGCTCGACAACCTGCAGCCTGTCGCCAAAACCTTTGACATCCGGGTTGAAGGATTCTATCTTCGCTGTTTTGCCTTCAAAAAATTTTATCGAAGCTAAACCGGCTTTCATGCTGGCCATTTGCGGACGATGGTCCGGGCAGAGTATTTCACCCAGAACCTTGCCTCCGAAAGCCGGCACGACCTGTACGAATTGTCCATCCTCACGAATTTTGAATTCAACGCAGTGAGCCGCCATGCCAGTATGCAGTTTCATGGCGACTGTCGGGCCAATCTCCTCTCCCGCGAGGCTGGCGCCGACGAGAAGGATTTCCGGCGCATATCTCTCGGCGGCAGCCGCCAGTGCGTCGGCGTACAGGTCCGGCCTGTACGTTTCAAATCGCGAATCATCAATCAGGATTATCCTGTCTGCGCCGTGCGCAGCCGCGGAAGCTGCCGATGTTCCGATGTTGTTGCCGATAAGTACCGCGGTGACCTCTGCATGGCTTCCCGTTTTTCGTATCAGCTCGTTGGCTTGACCCAGGAGTTCAAGCGAATTGTCCACGACTCTGCATTCGTCAATCTCACAGTAGACCATTATGCCCATGCAGTTCTCAAGGTTCATTCGCCTATCCCTTATTGGCCAACGCCAATTCCAGCCTTCCGGAGTTCATCCAGAATGCGCTTGGCTACCTGATCGGAATCGCCGCACAGTTCTTCGCTCTTTCTGCTCATATCGGGTGAATAGATATCACCTGCCTGTGTAGGCGATCCTTTCAAGCCGATATAGTCCGGGTTCATATCCAGGTCGGCTGCTCGCAGGATGTGCATCGGTTTCCTGGAAACCTTCATGACATCCATCACGCTCGGGATCCTTGGCTTGTTGATGTCACGGGTAACCGCGATGACAGCCGGAAGGGACAACCTGTACCTGGTCGCACCCCTGGCGGTCTTTGCGATGACGTTCATGCAGCCATCCTCGTAGTCGAAGGCTATCACATTCGCCAGATGGGGAACGCCCATCCACTCGCCAAGCTGGCTTGGCACCTGAGCAGTACCACCATCCTCGGTCTGGTTGCCCATGATGACGATGTCTACGGGACCTGCTTTCTCCAAAGCCTTGAACAGGGTATATGAGGTTGCCCAGGTATCCGCCCCGCCGAGCATCCTGTCGCTGCACAGGTATGACTCATCGACACCCATCGCCAGAACCCGCTTAAGGATTTCTGCCGCATTGTCGGGAGCCATCGAGAATGACACGACTCGACCTCCGTGCTTTTCACGGAGCTGCAGCGCTGCCTCTATCGCATTCTTGTCCATAGTATTGATGACCGTTGGGATACCATCCCGGTTCACCCTCTTGGTGACTGGATCTATCGTGATCTTGTCATAATATTCGGAATCAGGAACGGGTTTGATGCAGACAGCGATGTTCAGCGGCATATTCGCACTCCTCCGATGCTCGGTACTAGCGCAACAGGTTCCCCGCCACAATCACGCGCATAATCTGAGAAGTACCGCCGGAGGGGATATTCGCCAGGGCGTCCCGCAAGAGCCTGCCGACAGGATATTCGTTGATGACTCCGTATCCTCCCATCAGGTCCATCGTCCTCCTCGAAGCCCGCACCGCCGCCTCGGTGCAGAAATATTTGGCGGCCGCAAGTTTTGCTACTGCGTCTTTGCCCTTGTCGTAGCCTGCCGTAGCGTTGTACAGCATAGCTGTAGCGGCCTCGTATTCGATCTGGTTATCAGCAATGAGCGACTGCATCTCGGGAATCCTGGAAAGCGGGTTGCCATAGATGATCCGTTCATTGGCGAATTTTACAGCCTCTTCAACGCTCGCCCTCAAGATACCCAAGGCTATCGCCGCCATTCCTGACCGGCCAAAATGACCGATGGTGTGGAGGGCGACTGCTGCACCCTTGCCCTCTTTACCGACTATGGCATCCGGTCCGCACTGCACATCCTTGGCTATGACCTCCCCGGTGATGGATCCTCTCAAGCCTATCTTGTTCTCTTTCCTTCCCGCACTCAGCCCTGGGGTTCCCGGCGGGATCAGTATGGCACTCAGTACCTTGCGGCCTTTTTCATTTACACCGCTCGTACCGGTCCAGATATTGAGGTCCGCATTATGCGAGTTGGTAATGAAAACCTTCCTGCCGTTCAGCAGGTAACCCGCATCGCTTTTCTCAATAGTAGTAGTCTGGTTTGCCAGATCCGATCCGCCGCCCGCTTCCGTTACCGCCAAGCCCCCGATACGCTCGGCGGTGCACAGTCCAGGCAACCATGCTTTCTTCATTTCTTCTGTCCCGTGGTTCAGGATGGCTGCGACGGCCAGGTCATGGGTCATCAGGGCTATGGCGAAACCTGCGCTATGCCTGGCAATCTCTTCCAGGATAATCGCCCTCTCAGTTATCCCCAGACCCGCGCCACCATACTGCTCTGGAACAAAAACACCCAGCATACCCTGCTGCCCGAACACCTTGAACAGCTCTGCAGGGCACTTGTCCTTTTCATCCCATTCGGCAGCATGCGGTGCTACTTCCCTCTCGACCAATTCCTTGGTAACGCTTGCGAGCATCACCTGGTTTTCATTGAAAAACTCAAACACCTGATCCTCCAGTTAAAAATTGATTGAGATCGTTGCCTATTCCGGCAACGAGGATGCCGAAAAGGCGGATCATCGCGAGTGATTTGAATCACGCCGCAAAGGTCCACTCAACTCACATGTGCATCATTTCTTTTTTTGCGGCTCAGGGAATTGTTCTTCGATTCCCATTAATTTGCGGGCGTATTCCGCATATTCTTCTATCGGGGTGGCGAACCTCACCGTCAGTTTTGCACCATCCGGAGACCCGCCACCATGCATGCAACCGGGAACGCCGCCGCCTATCGTCAACCATTCCGAAAGCCGTGCAACCTTGATTCGCGATTCCCCCGATACCGGGCCTGCCCGGTAGTACAGCCGCAGCAGATCGCCATATTCCGGATTGGCAAAATCTTTCGCTGAGGGCATGCAGCCGGTCTCAACCATCCCACCACCAATTTCCTGGGTCAGGCGTTTTGTCTCATAGGGCAAGGTTGCCACCATGACCTTGTTTGTATGGGCCGTAAGTGGATCGGCGAAGAACGAGCCTGAAGGATGGAGCTTGCCGAGGGAGCACGCGCCTACTCCAAGTCCGAAGTTGATTTGATTGTTTATTGACATGGTGACCAATTTGTCAGTAAACGGCTTGACGGACAAACCATTGGCACGGGCCATCAGCGTTGATGCTCCGATCATGACATCGCCTTGCCCCGCCACGCAGGCACCAATACAAGCCCGATAGTTTGCAGTAAAGTACTGGATGAGGCTTTTCGTAAACTCATATTCCCCGCACATGAAAACACGCTCGTTTGGAACGAAGACATCATTGAAAAGCAAAATCCCTTGGGTTATGCCTGTGTTTGGTACCTCGTTCGCGTCTTCGTCTTCCAGATCCCGAAGGTCGCTAGGGCGGGTCGCTTCGATTATCGTCAAACCCTTGATATCCCTTGGCACTACACAGGCAAGGGCGAAATCCTTGTCTTCCTCGGCGTAGATTCCACCCGGCAGCAGAAAGATTTCCTGGGAGGCCGCGGTGCCGCAGATCATGACCTTGGCTCCCCGGATGACTATTCCATCCTCACGAACAGCTACCACCCTGAGGTTTACATCGAGGTTGACCTGTTGCGACGGCTTGAGGCTACGGTCACCTTTGGCATCTGTCAAAGCCCCTGCCACGGTAAGGCCGGCCTCTTCGGATTTGATGATCCAATCCTTCAGCCTGCTTTGATAGGACGTCCCAAATTTCGCATCGATTTCCTGCGTTACCGCCCATAATACATTCTGTGCATTCCATCCCACACAGACCGCCCCTGAGCATGTTCCGGTACGCCTGTAATTCTGACGCTTGAGGGCCATGTTCCCTATTAGATCTTCGGTTTTCTGCATCATTGAATTCCAGCGATGGATCTTGTTACCCGTGAAGGTAGATGTCGTCGTGTACATGTCGGATAGTTCCGGATCGTTGGACGCATCGAAACTCAGGCAGTGGCTTTCGACTGTTCGCTTCGTAGCCGGGTGAGTAGTGACATCATCGATCAATTTTCCAAATTTATAGATGTTCGGCCGCATCTTCCGCAGAGAATCAAGATAGTC
>CAZNXK010000188.1:0-5608 GCA_964576835.1 uncultured Treponemataceae bacterium
TACAACTTTGTTCCACTCGGAAACAGCCCCGTAAGGGGCTGATTGACGAGCTGATCTTGCGCCACGGGGCGCAGGATCGCCAAGAAGCGTGAAATAAAGTCCGCGTTTTTTGAGTTCCGGATCATTCTTTCTATTTTTAGTCTGCGAACTTCATTTCGCGGTCCAAAGTACGACAGGCTCCTGGCCACTCCCGGTTTTCGCGGGTCATGAACTCCTCGCGCACAGAATCCGGGTCGAGCAACTCTCCCAGCGACGTCTCGAAAAGATCCGCGACCTCGGAAACGGAAGGGCGAAAAACGGGCGGTGACAGGATCTTGTACGCGCTCGCTTGCCCGCTGGCTGACCGTTTCATCGATGGTTGCATGGTCATACCCAACAGAACGCACATGACGCTCCGCCAGGCACCGCCTCATCAAGTCCGGCCAGAGGCTGGACGTAACCCTTCGGCTCGACGACCAGCCTGCACTGACGCGCCAGCTCTCGTCAGACGAATCGACCCGGGACTGGGTCGAGTGGCCGATGCCACCGATCAACCGCGGGGAAGTGAAGTCCCTCCTCGATTTCGAGGATGACGCAGCTATTGCTTCGTTCCGTGGCGACAGCGGGAGCCAGCCGCGGGCTGGGATGAATCCAGGCGCAAGGACAAGCCATGGAATGGCTCTTGTGCAGTCAAGGCCATCATCGCTACGCTATTGTGCGGTTACCCCTCATGGGTGCCCAGGAAACTCGGCGTGTTCGACTGACTCGTCGCTTCCCGTTGACATGGTTCGAGTGAAAGAAAGGCTCCCCCTGAAAACCACCGCTGCCGCATCGAGGATATTCTTCGGGCTCTCTTCGTTCCAGGCGCTTGCCATGTTCAGGCGCGGCATTTTCTACACGTTCCTCGCGGTGTACCTCCGCTCGTACCTGGGCCTCAGCGTCACGGAAACGACGCTCTTCGAGACGATACCGATGGTGCTGAACGTCCTGTTCCAGACCCTTGTCTGGGGCAGGCTCACCGACAGGCTACAGCTCAGGCGGAGCCTTATAATCACGGGGGAGCTGCTGGCGAGCGGCGGACACGTGGCGATGTGGTACTTCCATTCCATAGCGCCGACTCCGCGCGCGGCCGGATACGTCATCATCGCCGGCCTGACAGTCATCGAGATGTTCTGGTCCATGTCGAACATTGGCTGGAGCGCCTTCATTTCCGACGTCTATTCCACCGAACAGCGCAACGCCATCCAGGGTAAATTCGCCAGCATAGGAGGCGCGGGCAGGATAGTCGGAGCGATGCTCGGCGGCATCCTGTACGACGGCATGCGCATGGCATACCCAGGCTGGGGTTTCAAGGCCGGCGGGATCTTCTTCGTATCGGCCTTCGTGATGGCCGTCTCCGTCGTGCCGTTGCTCTTCATACCCGAAGGCGGCATCCATTTCCGGAAGGAATCAGGGACGGCTGACGAAGCCGGCGAGGCCACGGGAAACATCAGGCTGTTCGCCGCGTTCCTCGTCGCGATGCTCCTTATCAACTCGGGCATCAACATCCTTGGCGCGTTCAGGGCCCAGTACCTCGACCTCGTGGAAGGCTTCGCGGCATCGCCTCGGGCGATAAGCCTCGTCGTCAACGTGGAATCGGCGGTGCTGATCGCCATCGGCTTTTTCCTGGGTGCCCTTGGCCGGAAGCTGGGCATCAGGAAGCTTCTCGCCGTGGGTACCGCCTCGGGCATCGTCTCGATGATGACGCATGCCATCGCTCCGAGCATGGGCTTCATCTATCTGGGAGCGGCCTTCAAGGGAATATCGGACGGCTGCATCGTTTCCTCGTCGTACGCCTTCGCGTCGACCCTCATACCGCCGGAGAAGCGGGGTCGCTACTTTGCCTGGTACAACGCGACCTTCTTCCTGAGCTGGGGACTGGCAGCCACATTCCTGGCCGGCCCCCTCATCGACCGGCTCATCGACGCTGGCAAGGGTACCGTCTACGCCTACAAGGCCGGGCTCCTTTCGGGCGCCGCCCTGATGTCACTTGGCCTCGGCCTCCTGGGGCTCCTCTTCCGGGCATCGAGGGGGCGGAGAAGCAGGGCCTGAAGGCCCACCAGGCTCAGTCATTCCCGGGAACACGAAGCATCGCTTCCAGCTCGGCGAGCATCATGGCGGTGGCCCCCCAGACGCGCTGGCCGGCAAGGCGGAAGTACGGTATCGTCCATGACCCGCCGCCGAAGTCCGCGCGGTCGGATTGCCTGTTGCCGGGTTCGAGCAGCTCGTCCAGCGCCGGTTCGTACAGCGCGGCGACCTCGGCGGCCGCCGGCTCGAAAACCGGGCGGGACTCCGCGATGCTGACAAACGGATGCACGACGAAGCGGCTCGGTGGCACGGCCAGCGGGCTCAGGGCCCTGACGACGCGTATAGAGGCCGGGTCGACGCCGATCTCCTCGCGCGTCTCCCTCAGCGCGCAGGCTTCCAGGCTTTCGCCATCTTCCCTCGAGCCGCCGGGCAGCGACACCTGCCCCGAATGAACGCCGTCACCGGCAGGCCGCAGCATCAGCGGGAATCGGAGAATTCCGCGGTCGGCGTACAGGAGTATGAGTACGGCGGCTTCGCGCCACGGAGCCGCGGCAAGTTCCGGGGCGGGATCGCGGCGATAGCCAGGGAGCATAACCGCACGGGAAGCCTCTCCGGGCAGCGGGCAGGCCAGAGCCAGGAGAACGGATTCAAGCGTCATCGCGGTCACCGGGAGACTGGGGCAAGGATCTACGTGTCGAGAACGTCCACTACCTTCATGACCAGAGGCTTGATTGCCGCAAGCAGTTTCTCCCTCGGCACGCCCTCAACCTTGAAGGTGCAGTAGTGGTTGGTGGGATCCTCTCCCTCGAAGGTGGCCAACGAGATGATGTTCCCGCCGACGGCCGCTATGGCGCCCGCGACCGATGCGAGTTCACCGGGTTTCTCCGGCAACAGCAGGGTAAGGCGGGTGCCCTTGTGCCTGGCGCCGAACAGCTCGATGAACAGCCTGAACAGGTCCGACTCGGTGATGATGCCGACGAGGGCTCCGCCGCGGAGCACCGGCAGTCCGGCTATCCTGTTGTCATCCATGATCCTGGCGGCTTCCTCCACGGGAAGGTCCTCGTTGACGGTCAGCAGCTTCCTGGCCATCACCGATTCCACGGTCATCTTCGAGATGAGGTAATGGAGCTCGTACATGTCCAGGCTCGTCGCCGGCGGGGCCGCGGCATGGTCAAGGTCCGCCGAGGTGACTATTCCGATTAGCTTGCCCGACTTGTCGGTGACCGGCAAGCGGTGGATCTTCTTGGCCCTCATAAGCGCTCGCGCGTCGGAAACGGTCACATCGGCCGCGATGGTTATAGGATTCTTCGTCATGCAATGTCCGACATTCATGTCATCACCCTTCTTTCGTATCTACAGACCCAGGTACGCCTTGCGGACTTCGGCGTTCGCGAGCAGGTTCTCGGCCGAGTCCGCCATCTTGATGCTGCCGTTCTGGAGCACATAGCCCTTGTTTGCGATCTTCAGGGCCATGTTGGCATTCTGTTCGACGAGGAAGATGGTCGTCTGCCGCTCCTCGTTGATGCGCTTGATGATCTCGAATATGTTGTGGACGATGAGCGGCGCGAGCCCGAGCGACGGCTCGTCCAGAAGCAGGATGCGCGGGCGTGCCATCAGCGCGCGGGAGATGGCGAGCATCTGCTGTTCGCCGCCCGACAGGGTGCCTCCCTGCTGGTTTCGCCGCTCGGCCAGACGCGGGAACAGCTCGAAGACTTCCTCGAGGTCGGCCTTGACGAGGACCTTGTTGTCCCGCAGGAAGGCGCCCATGTCCAGGTTCTCCGCCACCGTCAGCTGCGGGAAAATCCTGCGGCCTTCGGGGACCTGGGAAAGACCCATGGCGACTATCTTGTGGGGGCTCTGCCTGGAAATGTCGACGCCGTCAAGCAGGATCTCGCCGGAGCGGATCGAGGTGATGCCGCATATCGACATGAGGGTGGTTGTCTTGCCGGCGCCGTTGGCCCCGATCAGCGTGACTATCTCGCCTTCCTCGATGGAGAGCGAGATGTTCCTCAAAGCCTGGATGTTTCCATAGTATGTGCAGACGTTCCTGAGTTCCATCAGAGCCATTTCATTCTCCTAAATACGCCTTGATCACTTCGGGGTTGCTCTTGATCTCGTGCGGCGTCCCCTCGGCGATGAGGCGTCCGTAGTCGAGCACATAGATGCGTTCGGATACGTTCATGACGAGGCTCATGTCGTGCTCGATGAGCAGGATTGTCACCTTTTCCCGCTCCCGGATGAGGTTGATCGTCTCCTCAAGTTCCCTGGTCTCGTGCGGATTCATGCCCGCCACCGGCTCGTCGAGAAGGAGCAGGAACGGATCGGTCGCAAGGGCGCGCGCTATCTCGAGACGCCTCTGCGCGCCGTACGGAAGATTGCGGGCGGTCTCGTTGATGAACATCTCGAGCTTCATCTTCTTGAGGATTTCGTGGCAGTCGTCGATAAGCTTCTGTTCCTCTTCCCTCGTCGCCTTGTCCCTGATTATCGCCTTGAAGATTCCCGCGGTCAGGGCGTTGTGGCGCCCTATCATCACGTTCTCGAGCACCGTCATGTTGCTGAACAGCCTGATGTTCTGGAATGTCCGCGCCAGACCCTTGCGGTTGATGACGTTGGGTTTCTGTCCCTGGATCTCTTCCATGGGATTTGCACCGCGCCGTATCGAGACGGTGCCTTCCGTCGGATCGTAGACGCCGGTGATGCAGTTGAAAATCGTCGTCTTGCCCGCGCCGTTCGGGCCGATCAGGGCGCATATCTCGCCTGCCCTGATGTGCAGCGAAACGTCGTCGATGGCCCGCAGGCCGCCGAACACCATCGATAGCTTCTGGAGTTCGAGTATGGGCGCTAGTGCATCGGTCATTGTACTGCTCCGGATCCGGCGTCGGAGGGTGTCTTCTCAACGAAGGTGTATTTCTTCCGGTTTCGCGGAAACAGCCCGTCCGGCTTGAAGATGATGATGATGATCATGGCGATTCCGTAGATCAGCATCCGGTACTGGGCAAGCGGCCTGAAATATTCCGGCAGCAGCTTGAGCAGCATCGCGCCGCCAATCGCCCCGGGGATGGATCCGGTGCCGCCTATGACTATGGCCATCAGCACCATTATCGATTCCCAGAGCGTAAAGCTGTCGGGGTTGATGTAGGTGGTCTGGGCGGCGAGGATGACGCCGGCGATTCCGGCCCAGAAAGCCCCGAGCGCGAAGGTCGAAAGCTTGTTGCGCACGAGGTCGATGCCCATGGCCTCGCAGGCTATTTCGTCTTCGCGCATCGCCTCAAGCGCCCGACCTACCCTCGAATCCTCGATCCGCCTGACAACGAAGATGGTCAGGATCACGAGCGTCAGCACGATGTAGTAGATGTAGGTGGCGGCCTGCCTGGGCGGCAGCCGCATGTTGAACAGCCACGGCCGCGGTATCAGACTGATGCCGGTCGCCCCGCCCGTGACGTTGCCGGAATTTTGCAGCACCATGCGTACTATCTCGCCGAAGGCCAGCGTGATGATTGCCAGATAGTCGCCGCGCAGCCTGAGTACCGGCAGGCTGAGAAGTATGCCAAAAAGCGTGGCC
>CAZNXK010000189.1:0-2500 GCA_964576835.1 uncultured Treponemataceae bacterium
CTCGTCGCCGCGGGGCAGGATCAGAATGGCAGGGTAAAGAAGCAGAAAATGAAGGCCGCCCCGGCGGGGCGGCCTTGCTTGTCGTCCCTTGCGCTATTTCGTCAACCTTCGGCCGACGTCACATCCTTGGGGCGGAGAATGAGATTCAGCACGATGCCGAAGATCGCGGCAAGTCCGAGGCCTGACAGGTTGATGTTGCCGAACTTGAAGGCCGCGCCGCCGAGTCCGAGCACCAGCATGGTGGCCGTTATGATGAGCAGCTTGGGGTTGCTCATGTTCAGCTTGGCGTCGACCATGTTCTTGATGCCGATCGACGAGATCATACCGAACAGCAGTATCGAGATGCCGCCGATGACGGGGCCGGGGATGGTCCCGATGAGGGCGGTGAACTTTGGAATCAGCGACAGCAGGATGGCAAAGAACGCCGCAACGCGCATGATGATGGGATTGAAGGCTCCGGTGAGCGCGACGGCTCCGGTGTTCTCCGAGTAGGTGGTGTTGGCCGGTCCGCCGATGAGCGCGGACAGCGTGGTCGCCAGTCCGTCGCCGATCAGGGTGCGGTGGATGCCCGGATCCTTGATGAAGTCCTTGCCGACCACGTTGCCGATAGCCAGTACGTCGCCGAAGTGCTCAACCATGGTCACGATCGCGATCGGCACCATGATGGTTATCGCCTCGAGGGAGAACTTGGGCAGGGTGAACTCGGGAATGCCTATCCAGGCCGCCTTCTGCACGCTCGAGAAATCGACGACGCCAATCAGGATGGCGAAGATGTATCCGGCTACGAGGGCGATGAGGACGGGGAGGTTGGAGAGGAATTTCCAGCCGAACTTCGGGAAGGCGATCTTGACGAAAACGCCGACCGCGAAAGTAAAGAGCGCGATGCCCCAAGCGCCGTTGACGCCGATGGCGTCGACGATCGGCTTGGAGTAGGTGCCGTTCGCGTTCTGGATCGCGACCGGCGCTAGGATCAGTCCGATAAGGATGATCATCGGGCCAGTGACATGGGGCGGGAGGATCTTGTGCAGGTTGTCGTAGGGCACGAATTTGAAGATTATCGCGACCACCACGTACAGGAGTCCGGCGATCACGATGCCGCCGAGCGCGTAGGGCAGTCCCTGGCTGGCGCCGACCGCCACGATGCCGGGGATGAAGGCGAAGGAGCTTCCAAGGAAGACCGGCACCTTGAATTTGGTGATGACGTGGAACAGCAGGGTGCCGATACCGGCTGCGAACAGCGTGACGCCGACGTCCAGGCCGGTGATGATCGGTACCAGCACCGTCGCCCCGAACATGACGAATGTGTGCTGGAGTCCCATCACCACATTCTTACCGGTGAGATTCTTTTCTTTCTCCACGGCCAACTCCTTTTGCATCAGGAAAACCCCTTGTCGGGCTGCCTGGCGCTCTATGGGCGGTAGTCGCCCCCGTGGCCGACGGCCACGGTACGGGGCGCTCCGCTAACGACCCGTTCGTACGGCGGGTCGAAAGGTCACAATTCCGTTCGCCTACTCGTGCTTGCGCAGCTCCGGAGCGGAGCGGCACGAGCCAATCGGCGATTTGGTGATCCAGTTGTCGACCGGCTCCTTCTTCCGCATCGCGCGCCAGACGTCCTCGAAGCGCATCGGCATGTGCATCAGCTCTGCGCCGGTCGCCTTCTGTATCGCGTTGCCCAGCGCGGGGGCTACCGATATCATCGAGTGCTCGCCAACGCCGCGCGCGCCGTAGGGTCCGTCTATCTGGGCAGTCTCGACCACGGCGCACTCCACCTCCATGGGCAGGTCCTTGGCCGTAGGTATCTTGTTGTCGGTGAACGAGGGGTTGAGGAGGTGTCCCTGCTGGTCGTAGATGTAGCCTTCGCATATTGCCGTTCCCAGTCCCTGCAGCATGCCGCCTATGGCCTGGCCGCGTACGATGTCCGGGTTGATGGCCCTGCCGACGTCGTAGACGCTGGCCACCTTGATGACATGGTATTCGCCGGTCACCTCGTTCACCTCGACTATCATGCCGTGCGCGCCAAATGTCCAGTCGAGAGCGGGTCGTCCCTGGCCGGTTTCCTTGTCCAGGTTTGACAGGCCCTGGGCGATGTAGCGGCCGACCCCGATCAGCGGTCCGCCTATGCCGTTGCCGTTGGGCATGGCGTAGCCGACGGCCATCGACGCGAAACTGACGGCGGCGGCGGGGTGGTGCCTGACGAATACCTTGTCGCCGTCATGCCCGAGGTCGCGTACATTTGCGTGCAGGGCTTCGGCCGCCACGGCGTAGGCTTTGACCAGGAGGTCCTCGGCGGCCAGGATGGCCGCGTTGCCCGACAGGATCAGCCCCTTGGACGCGACCGTCTGCCAGTCGTAGGGGTCGCGGTCGGTGTCGTTCTCGAAGGCGACCTTTATCTTCTCGATGGCAAAACCGAGGCGCTCGGCGACTATCTGCCTGATCGACGCGTAGGTGCCCTGGCCATAATCGATCAGCGCCAGGATAACGAGAACCGAGCCGTCCTCGT
>CAZNXK010000189.1:2510-5552 GCA_964576835.1 uncultured Treponemataceae bacterium
CTTGAGGACGACGGCGGTAGCCGTGAACGGGGGCATCGCGGGGGCCTTCTGCAGCGCCGCCACGCCCTTGCCTATCTTCCAGCCGGTCTTCTTCTCGCGGGCTTTTTCCGCCTCGGTCAGCTTGCCGTAGCCTATCCTGCGGGCAACTTCCTCGATACACTTGACCACGTTGCCGGTGCTGGCAAGGATGGTCTCGCCTGTCAGGGTCTTCGACCCCGGCCTGAGCGCATTCTTGAGGCGGAACTCAAGGGGGTCCATGCCTATCGCCGCCGCGACCAGTTCCATGTGCCGCTCCACCGCCCAGTGGAACTCCACGTGGCCGAAGCCGCGGTAGGCGGTGCCGTAGGGCTTGTTGGTGTAGACCGTGTAGGCGTCGAGCCAGGCGTTGGGGATTTCGTAGGGACCCGAGGCGGAGTAGCCCGACGCGCGGGTGACGTTGACGGCGTAGTCGGCGTATGCGCCGGAATCCCAGTACATGGTCATGTGCTGGGCTACTATCTTGCCGTCCTCCGCCACTCCTGTCTTGATGCGGTAGGTGAGCGCCGATCGGCAGGGCAGGAGGCTGAACTCCTCCTCGCGGCTGGCCTGGAACTTGACCGGCTTGCCGCCGGCCTTGCGTGACAGCACGGCGCACAGCGGCTCGACGCCAATGCCGGCCTTGCCGCCGAAGCCGCCGCCGACGTACGGGATCTGCACGCGGACGTTGATGTGCGGCAGGCCGAAGGCGTGGCAGAAGAGGTTGCGGACGGTGAAGGGCGACTGGGCGCTTGTCCAGATGTTGATTTTGTCGCCTGAGCCCCACTGGGCTATGGCGACGTGCGTTTCCATGGGTACGTGCTGTACCGACGGACAGGAGTATTCACGCTCGACAATGTACGCGGATTCCTCGAAGCCCTTTTCCACGTCTCCCTTGCGGAGCTTGGTGTGGTTGGCGATGTTGGTGCCCGGCTTGGGCGTGAACGCCGCGGCCACGTAGGAATAGCTGCCGAGGTCCGGGTGCACGAGGGGTGCGTCGGGCTTGAGGGCGTCCATGTGGTGGAGCACCGGGGGCAGGATCTCGTACTCGACCTCGATGGCTTCTACGGCGGCGCGGGCCTGTTCGAGCGTCTCGGCCGCGACTGCGGCCACGGCCTCGCCGTAATGGCGCACCTCGCCCTTGGCGAGGATGAACTTGTCTACGATGTAGAGTCCGATGTGGTAATCGAGCTCCTCGCCGGTGACGATGGCACGGACGCCCGGCATCGCGGCGGCCTTGGCCGTGTCGATGCGCTGTATCCTGGCGCGGGCGTGGGGGCTTTTCTTGAGCTGGGCATGGAGCATGCCCGGCAGTTCCATGTCGCTGACGAAGGTTGCCTCGCCTGTCAGTTTCTCGACCATGTCGGGTCGGCCGGCCTTGTGGCCGACGTAGGACAGGTCCGTGGTCTCGACTTCATCGAACATGTTCAAGCTCCCCCTTCGCTCCGGGGCGGCCTGTCAGGTCCATGACGGCCTCGATGATCTGCGTGTAGCCCGTGCAGCGGCAGAAATTGCCTTCGATGGCGTCCTTGACCTCGTCGACGCTCGGCTGCTTGTTTCCGGCGAGCAGCTCCTTGACCGACATGACCATGCCCGGAGTGCAGAAGCCGCACTGCACGGCGTGGTTGGCCTCGAAGGCCTTCTGTATGTCGGAAAGCGACGGGCCGGCGGACTCGCCTTCGATGGTATTGATGACTGCGCCGTCGACCTCGGCGGCGAGCACCATGCACGAATTGACGGCATGCCCGTTCAGGATGACGGTGCACGCGCCGCACTCGCCCATGCCGCAACCTTCTTTGGTGCCGGTAAGGCCGAGGCCTTCGCGCAGGAACCTGAGCAGGGTCGTATGCTCCGCGGCTTCGCGTTCGTAGACGAGGCCGTTGACAGTCAGTTTGATCTTCATTTACTTGACCTCCGCAAGGAGGCGCCGGACGTAGACGCCAATCATGTGTTCCCTGTATTCCTTGGTGCCGCGGACGTCGCTTATGGGAGAAACCGCGGCGAGCACCTTGCGGGCCGCTTCTTCGGGCGAATCCTTGACGGTCACCGACTCGACCAGCACCGGGGTCGGCGCGGCCGAGCTGACCGCGAATCTCAGCGTGTCACCGGCTCGGGTCATAAGCACGCCGACGATGCCCAGGTCGTGGCCGGCGATGCGCTTGAGCTTGAGATAGCGTCCCTTCGCCCCGGTGGACGAAGCGGGTACCATGATCCGTTCAAGGAATTCTCCCGGGGAAAGGACCGTTTTCTTGACTCCCGTGAAGAATTCTGCAAAAGGTACGACGCGCTCCCCAGAGGCCGACCTGAGGAAAGCCGAGGCTCCGAGGCAGAGCAGGGCCGGCGCCATGTCGGAACATGGCGACGCGTTGACTACGTTGCCGGCCACGGTCGCGCGGTTGCGTATCTGGTGGCTGGCGAGTTCGTGGGCGCATTCGCAGAGTACGGGGTAGCGTTCCCTGGCGTCCCTGGACCGCAGTATGTCGTTGATCGTGACGGCCGGTCCCATCGACAGTCCGTCGGTGCCGAAAACCAGCATGTCCGCGCCATCGTACTTCTTGATGTCGATGACGAGGCGGGGTTTCTGGAGGCCGTTCCGGATATTCGGGATCAGGTCGGTGCCGCCGGCGAGTATCTTGCCATCGGTCTTGTGGCTGTCGAGGACGGCGACAAGCTCGCTTGCCGTTCTCGGGGCGAGGTAGCGGAACCCATATACCATCTGGAGCTGCCTTTCGTCGTTTCCGCAGAAAATTTAAAAACCCGGATCGTTTGAGCCGGGTGTTTCGTTTTGAAAACTTATAATCCATTATGATTAAGACACGGTTTGAGCCCGGTGTCAAGAATTGCCCCGCGGTTTCAGTCAAGAACAGCCGCCGTGCTTGATGGCTCAGGCGTTTCGTGCGAGAATCGATCCACGATGGTTTCCTTCCCCATAGATACCGACGACGGCCCGCAAGTCGTACTCGAGTTGATTTGCCGGCTCAAGGTGAAGGACGTGATGAAGGCCGATGTCGTCACGGCCCCGCCGGA
>CAZNXK010000190.1:0-5538 GCA_964576835.1 uncultured Treponemataceae bacterium
CGTATCATGGTCGATCAGCACGAGGGGCGCGGCGGGAAATACGCCAATTCTTACGTTCCTCGCTTCAGCGCCGAGAGGAAAAAGGGAACATAGTCCGAAGACAAGTGCGGGAACGAGGCGGTGGTGTATCTTCTCGAGGAATGCTGGAGCAGCCATATTCCTTCCAATCGTTATTTTCGTATCGGCATATCGGGGTGCCGGTGAACCATGAATCCGGTTCTTTCTACATCTTCCTTCAGCCAGTTTCGCCTATCCGTAAGTCGAAGGCAATGCCGCGGAAGCAGTTCATCGGGACGAATTGAACAGCTTGGGCGATATCGCATGGAAGCCGCACTCCGTGTCGGTGGATTTCCCGCCGCGCGCTGACGCCCCAAGTGGTCCGCATCCCGAGCAGCGGTCATTCCAACCGGCGGATTGGGCAGAGCGAATGACTTTCAAATCCTGCGGTACCTGCAGAGGAATGTTTCAATCAGTTCTTTTTTCAGCGACGGGATGATTCGAGGGTCCAAACCGCCCCGGTACACAGCGGGCCAGGTAAAAGCCCCACCCATCATGGCGGAGAATACACTGGCTGCCATTGCAGGATCGTCAGTTGAAAGTTTCCCGTCAAGAGCGGCGGCACGCATCCAGGCAGTCACGCTGTCCTCCGTCGTCGCGTGCCGGGACATGGCTTTTCGTGCCAATGCGGGGTCGCGGATGAATGCCGCCAGCAGCACCTTGATGAACCCCATCCAGGTAGGGTCGTTCACGACGGCAAGCTCGGCGTCGGCAAACTCCGAAAGCTGTTCTTCCAGGGTTCGGGCGGCGTCGTAGGGGATCAGCTTCAAGGAATGCATTTCCTGCCCGAATTGCTCTACGACGGCCTGAAACAGGTCATCCTTGCTTGGGAAGTGGTTATATACCGTCCGCTTCGATGCCCCGGCGCTTTCGGCGATCCTGTCCATGCTGGCGCTGTCGTAACCCTCATCCTGAAACACCTTGATGGCCGCGACGAGTATTGATTTTCGCTTGATGCTGGTATCCCGGGTTTTCCCGGGAGTAATAGTGCCCTTCATGGTTTCCTTCATGGTTCCCTTCCCGTGTTTCAGAAATTATATAAACTGCACCGTGCAGTGCAATTTAGCATTGACATATTTTACACTACACCGTACAGTATACACGAGGACCCAAAAAACACAAGGAGAAGGAGATGTATATGAATCAAGAAGTAAAGACGGCCAGGATTGCGGGCCTGTGGTATCTGGCGATAGCCATTTTTTATTCTTTCAGCATGCTCTACGTAGACGGGGCTTTCATCGTGAGCGGAGACGCCGAGGCAACGGTTCAGAATATCCAGGCATCCAGAGTGCTATTCCAGTTGGGCTTCGCCAGTTGTCTTGTCGGGCATATCTGCTTTCTGTTTCTGGTGAACGCGCTGTATAAGCTGCTCAGCCCGGTCAACGTGGGTTTGGCGCGGCTGATGGTGCTCCTCGTCATCGCCGGCGTCGCCGCCGCCTTTATCAACAGGCTGAACCAGGCGGCGGTCATCATCCTTCTGGGAGGGCAAAACTATCTATCCGCCTTTTCTTCCGCCCAGATCCATGCGCTGGTCATGTTCTTTCTCGATTTGTTCCAGCATGGAGAGAAGATGACGGGTCTGTTCTGGGGGCTCTGGCTCCTGCCGCTCGGTCTGCTCGTCATCAAGTCAGGCTTCATCCCCAAAATCCTGGCCATCCTGCTGATCTGCACCTGCTTCAGCTACCTGACCGGAGTCGCAGTCTTTTTCTTTTTCCCGCACCACTACGCGGTTGTCTTCTCGCTTATTTCCCCGATCGGCATGGTCTCCGAAGTATCGTTCATCCTTTGGCTCCTGATCGTGGGCGTGAAGAAACCGAAAAGTGTGCAGATAAGGGAATCACATTGATTACTTGCCGAACCGACCGCAGGAACCCGCTCGGGCGCCTGCGGCAATACCGTGTTATAACCGGTTTTCCGCAGTAGCGGAACCGATTGCCTGACTGCCGAGCGAATACCCTGAAAAAAATCCGCGCCACGGTGTCACACGGCGCGGGTTGCTCCTGTCTAATCATAGAGGGAAAGCCTCGCGGAGAGGCGCCGTCAAAGAGGTATGTACCATGAAAAAGGATTCTGCATCCGCACCAAAAGCGCCAATGTATGCCATGGCGCTCCTGTGCCTGCTTTCCGCCCTCCTGACCCTCGCCTGCGGGTCAGAAAAACCAGAGAGTGCCAGTCAGGTCGCGCAGCCAGGCGAGCCGACGACGCCCGTCGCCTTTGTCGATAGCGGCCAGGATCTTGGAAAGGGGTCAGGCAACGCCATCGCCCTGGGAGACGCCGACGGAGACGGCGACTGTGACGCGATAGTCAGTACAAGCGATGCGGCGAGCTCGCTGTGGATGAACGACGGCAAGGGCAAGTTCACGCTCGGCGGCCAGGCCTTCGCGCCAAGCACGGGCGTCGCGCTCGGCGACCTGGACGGCGACGGAGACCTTGATGCCTTCTTCACCGTGCGCACGGTCAACCATGCCTGGCTCAATGACGGGAAGGGAGGCTTCGTACAGCAGGCCCAGGACCTTCCCAGCCCTGACAGCGTTACAGTCACACTGGGGGACCTGGACGGCGACGGCGACCTCGACGCGTTTGTCGTAAACTGGAGCAATGAGCCCGACCAGGTATTCCTGAACGACGGCAAGGGGACGTTCACCGACAGCAAGCAGAAGCTGGGCACATTCTCGGGTACGATGGTTGCCCTCGGGGACGTCGACGCTGACGGCGACCTCGACGCCATGGTGTCCAATAACGGAGAAGAGGATGGCAACTCCACGGTACTGTACATTAACGACGGCAAGGGAAAATTCGCCGACAGCAGGCAACGCCTCGGCCCTTCGAATGCCTACGCGGCCGTATTGGGCGACCTGGACGGGGACGGCGACCTCGACGCCTTCATTGCCAATTCCTCCCACAACGGGGCGACTCCCGCCGATACCGTCTGGCTTAATGACGGCAAGGGAGTCTTTGCCGACAGCGGCCAAAGCCTCGGCTCGATCTACAGCCTGTGCGCCGTCCTCGCCGATTTCGACGGCGATGGTGACCTTGACGCGTTCACCGGGAGCTGGAAATCCGCGCCTCGCGTCTGGATGAACGACGGGAAAGCCGGATTCACCAATAGCAACCTGAGGCTGGCTTCGCCCAATGCCTCAAGCGCCTCGGCCAACGACCTCAACGGCGATGGAGCCCCGGACATATTCGTCGCGACGAACACGTGGCCGGGCGGCGACGGACTCGTCAGGCTCTGGTTCAATCAACCGCCAAGCAAGAAGTAACGACCGCTGACCATCGCGGAAAGCGAAAGACACCTAAACGCTTGTCCGGAACAAGGGTCTTATTAAAGGAGTTCGTATGAATAGTTCATCAGCCAATTTGTCAAATCCCGGATGCGGCGAAAGCCAGGTGATCCCGTCCTGCCCTCAAGTCCGAGAGCGGAGCCGTTTTCCGCGCCTCGTATTCTTGCCCTTCATGCTCATCGCGGTAGCGGCGTCGACCTGGGGACAAGCCAAGGGGGCTTGGCTAGGCCAGACTCCGCCTGGAGAGACGCCTGTAGCCTTCGCGTCAGAAATTTTCGCGACGCTCAGCCCCTGGGTAGAAAGCGTTGATTTCTCCCCTGATGGAAAGCTCTGCCTCGTAAGCGTCGGAAACGCGAACTATAGCGAATCCAGGCTTTTCTACTCGAGGTCGGTAGACGGCATCTGGTCCCCCTTCAAGGAACCGCCCTTCACCGCCGGCTTCAAATACTCGACTGAGGCAGTCTTCATGGCAGATGGCAAGACCATGCAGTTTACGGGCATGAAAAGCGCGGGCAACAAGGACTTCTGGACGGTAACATACTCTGGCAAGGGATGGGGCGAGCCAGTAGCTCTGCCCGCGCAGGTCAACAGCGAGTCAAATGAATTCCGTGGAAGCTACATGAAGGATGGTACCTTCTTTTTCGGCTCAGAGCGTTCCGGCATGATGCAGGTATACAGGAGCCGAAAGGACGGCACAGGCGCCTTGACCGTCTCCCTGGTCGGCCCTCCCGTAAGCATGGGCAGTCTCGAGGGGGACCCTTGCGTCGCGCCAGATGGGAGCTTTCTAGTATTCTATTCATGCAATGACAACAAGAGCGCCAACCTTTTTGTGAGCTTCAGGGACGGGACGGGAGGGTGGGGACAGGCGTTCAGGCTGGTCGAGGGTTTCAACACGTCGAACGACGAGTATGGCGCTCACCTCTCCGTCGACGGGAAATACTTCTTTTTTACCCGGCATGGAAAGACGGACAATACAATCCTTTGGGTATCCGTTTCGGCCATCGAGAGGCTCAAGCGCTAATTCGTAGATCCGGTATCGAGGAAACCCTGGAAATCCGCGCAACGCAGCAAATCCAGGACCTTCCTCGAGAAGTCGGGCGATACCTGGAAAGGATTTTCGCGGTAGAGGTCTTGGCAATGCCTCGATTCGATATTGTCCAGCCTTTCCCTGTTTCGTGAGAGGATCTCGCGCACGGTCGGGACATCCTTTGCGTTGAACACAAGCTTGAGCGGATCAATGCTTCCATTCTGGATTGAAACCGGCACGCTCCTCTCGCAGGTACAGGGCTTGCCGGGGTTCATGAGGCTGCAGCAATCCTTCATGTAGTTGACCAGGCGGCCCCGGGCACGCGAGAGGATCTTCCTGTAATTGGCTTCGCTCATGCCGAGTATTTCTGCGCCGGACTTGCCGTTTATGCCCAGAATGCTTCCCAACACGAATACCATCCGATACTTCCGGTTCAGGCAAAGGAGCATGCCCAGCATGCACTTTATCCGGGTTTCCTTGATGATGAGCTCGAGGTCGCAGGGAATGGCCTTCGGGTCAGCTATTTCCTGGTCTAAATACCTGTTCATCAGTTCGTCGTCGGACCAATTCTCCTGTGCGCTAAAGGCTTTTTCGCAATTGCTCTGCCTCATGCCGAGGACATGGTTCACGGCGATGCGATAAAGCCATGTATTGAAACGGCTTTCAGCCCTGAAGGTCGGAAGCTTCAAGATGGTCTTGAGAAGGATTTCCTGGCTCAAGTCTTCGGCCTCGTGAAAATCCGGTACCATACGGAGGACGAGGTTGAATATCCAGGGCTGGGAGCGCTTGATCAGGTCTTCCAATGACTTGCGGTCGCCTTGCTGTGCCAGGAGCACCAGCTCCTTTTCCAGATCATGATACACAGGGGAAGCCATCTCTTGCCTGTCCTTTCGTTCTTGCCCAAAGACCATTAGCCGCATTGCGTTCAATTCCATCATGCATGCAGGCGGCCTGCCATCAGGCTTTTTGCATATCCGTGAAAAACTGAAATCGTTCCGCAGTTCGAGATCGTCCTCGTCAATGATTTGCCCGAATTGCCCCTTGATTATCGGGCTGAGCCTGAAATCCGTTAAGGACAATGTGCGCTTATGCATCTGCCCAATGCGAAGGCGAGAAGCGATTGCCCGTGTACGCCCGATGCCGGGGCCGATGGTGAAATGCGGGAATTCA
>CAZNXK010000191.1:0-5518 GCA_964576835.1 uncultured Treponemataceae bacterium
TTCTGGTCCTTGTTGTAGCCGTAGGCCAGGGAGGCGGCGGTAGGCTCGTTGATGATGCGCTTGACCTCGAGGCCGGCGATCCTGCCGGCGTCCTTGGTCGCCTGGCGCTGGGCGTCGTTGAAATATGCCGGTACCGTTATGACGGCCTCTGTCACGGCCTCGCCCAGGTAGTCTTCCGCGGTCTTCTTCATCTTCTGGAGGATGAAGGCGCTGATCTCCTGAGGGCTGTACATCTTGCCTGCGGCGTCCACCCGGACGTCGTTCTGGTTGGCGACCACCTTGTACGGCACCAGAGTCGTTTCGTTGGTAACTTCTTCATAGCGGCGCCCCATGAAGCGCTTGATGGAGTATACGGTGTTCTCCGGATTGGTGATCATCTGGTTCTTTGCAGGCTGCCCGACGACCCGCTCTCCCTTGCCGGTGAATCCGACGATTGACGGAGTGGTGCGTTGTCCCTCGGAATTCGCGATAACGAGCGGCTCTCCGCCCTCCATGACCGCCACGCAGCTGTTCGTGGTCCCCAGGTCGATGCCGATGATCCTTCCCATGATATTCTCCTTAAGCGTTCGTAGTGCTTGCTATTTCTTCGGCCCCGGTCGCTTCCGCTTCCGGCGCGGGCAGGCGTACCTTGACCTTGGCGCTCCGCAGCACGCGGTCGCGCAACCTGTACCCCTTGACGAATTCTTCGACGACGGTCGGCTCGGCGCAATCGCCGAATTCGCTCATCACTGCCTCGTGGATGTTGGGGTCGAATGCGGTGCCGAGCGAATCGAAGTGCGCCAGCCCATACTTGCCCTCGAGCAACCCGAGCAGGCTCTTCCTGATCATGTCGACGCCGTTGTGCAACGACTTGAAATCCATCGATGTCTCCGAGCTCTGCACCGCCCGGTCGAAGTTGTCGACCACGGCTACGAGATCGGAAAGTATCTGCGAATTCGCGTACTGGATGGCGTCATCCTTCTCGCGGAACATCCTCTTGCGGAAATTCTCGTAGTCTGCTAGCTTGCGCAGGTACTGGTCCTTGAGCGACGACACCTCCGCTTCGAGAGCCGCTACCGTGGCCGTTTCCAGGGCCAAAGACTTCTCCGCCTCGTCCTGCGCGAGCCTGGCTGCCTTCAGTTCGTCGGCGTTGCCGTCTTCCGCCTGGCCCGCTCCGACATCCGTGCCTTCAAGGCGTTCTTCGCTATCATGCTTCTTTTGTTTGGACATAGCCTCGCTCTACTCTGATGATGGCCGAGGGCCTGCCCAGGCAAAGGTGGGCAGCAAACCGGACGGCTGGTATGACTGTAAAATAATAAGGGCGATTTTGATGCGTCAAGGCGATTTCATCCCCGTTCGTACTTAATTGACTAAAATAGGCACGGTTTTTGTATAATAGACGCGCAACCGGCTGGATTCTGTCTTCTTGACATTACCCGGCGATGCTATACCATTGAATCATGGTGCCGCGATAGTAGCGTGGCCCTCCAAGCAGACGGAAGGAGTGACGTTGCAGTTTCAGCGACCATCGATCATCCAGGAGCAACGCCAGAAGCTCAGTCCCCAGATGATCCAGTCCATACGCCTCATGTCGCTGCCCCTCCAGGAACTCAAGGATGAGATACAGGAGGAGATCGAAGCCAACCCGGCCCTCGAGGTGCTGGAGGACCGATCAACGATGTCGCTCGAGTCCATCCCGGAGGAGCGCGGCTCCGATTCGGCTGCCCAGCGGCTTTTCGAAGACAGCTCCGATCCTGGTTTCAGCAGATCGAACGACGATGACTCGGATTCCAAAAGGATGTTCCTCGAAGGCGCCATCACCATGCCAGAGACCCTCCAGGAGCACCTGCTTTGGCAGCTGAGGCTGCAGCCAATTTCATCAGCCAAGCGCGCTGTCGGCGAAGAGCTGATACAGAACCTCGATGCCGACGGCTTCCACAAGGAGGACCCGTACGTCCTCTGCCGCAGCGCTTCGAAGGAAACAGTCGACCAGGTGATGGCCATCATCAGAAGCTTCGAGCCGGTCGGGGCATGCGTCGCCGACTTCCGGGAGTCGATACTCGCCCAGACGGAGCTGGTGCCCGATGCCCCGCCGCTTGCGCTCGCCATAGTGCGCGACCACATAGACCTCCTCGCGCACGGCAAGCACCAGGAGATACAGAAGCGTCTCAAGGCGGGAGATGCCGCGATGGATGCGGCGCTCGCCTTCATCAAGGCTCTCAGTCCCTTTCCCGGAAGGCAGTACTCCGCGGAGGAAACCCGCTATGTCACGCCGGATGTGCAGGTCAGGCTCAAGGACGGCGAATTCGTCATCATCATCAACGACGAGGAGATACCGGTAGTCGGCATCAACCCGTTTTTCGACCGGCTTTCCGCCGAGAAGCACGACAAAGTCACCGATGTCTTCGTCAAGGACAACATCCGCAAGGCCAGGTGGTTCATCCAGAGCATACAGCAACGGAACAGGACCCTGCTCAAGGTCGTCAGGTCTATCGTCGAGTTCCAGCGGCCTTTCTTCGCGCGGGGGCCGAAATACCTGGCGCCGCTGACTCTCAAGGACATAGCCGGCGAGGTGGGCGTGCACGAGACGACCATCTCCCGCATCGCAGGCAAGAAATACGTCCAGACCGACTGGGGCATCTTCGAACTGCGTTACTTCTTCACCAACAGCATCTCGGGCTCGGGGAGCCATGGATCGAGGTTCTCCAAGAGCGGGGTCAAGCAGGTAGTCAAGGAAATAATCGAAAACGAGACCCGCGCGATGTCAGACCAGGACATCACCGAAATACTCGCCCGGAAGGGCATCAAGCTCGCGAGGAGGACCGTGGCCAAATACCGTGGGGAACTGAACATGGATTCATCGTTCGGCCGTAGGCACGACTGAACACAACCGGCCGGAACCCGCCGGCCACAAGGAGGCTTGCATGACCATAGACGTCCGTACTGTGCACTTCGACCTCGGCGAACCAACCAGGACCTACCTGGACAAGAAGCTGGAGCGCATCGCTTACGCCAAGGACCTTGTCGTAGACCTCTTGTTCTCCTTCACGAAGGAGAAGCAGTTCAAATGCGAGTGCACCATCAACTTCCGCTGGGGGGCGCGCGCCCACGTGGAGGAGACGGACTTCGACCTGACAGCAGGCATTGACAAGCTTATGGACATACTGGAACAAAAGATAAACAAGGAAAAATCGAAGGTCCAGGACAAGAAATAACCACCCGGCCGCACCCGTGGCGGCCGCGCCTTCGTATCGATACCGGCCCCTCCCGTCCACTCGGGAGGGGCTTTTTTTACCCCCCGACCAGGCTCGCTGCCACGGCTCCCCAACCCGCCGCCACGTACGACAAATTTGCGGCCCGGCGACGCCGCGCCTGAAAACAAGCTCCTGCCAATTCCATACCGCATATGCCGATTCCCCAACCTTCCGCCATGTACGACAAACCTGCGGCCCGGCGACGCCGCGCCGTATAAGTTTTCCGAGAATAGCCAGATCATAGATGGCAAGCGGGGCGCCCGGGCGAACAGGGCTGCGCGATAAGCACAGCCCTGTTCGCCCAAGGCGGGCCCCCGCTTGTAGCTTTGATCCGGCCTTTCTGATATCATATTGAACCAAATTCTGCGCGGCGTCGCCGTGGAACGAGCCTTTTCGTACGTTGCGCAACGCCCGGAATCGGGGTATGCTCCCGGACAATGGATGACAAGCACTTCACGGTCCTCGACCTCATCGACCTCGACCTCAAGGAGCATGACGCCCTCGAACTCAGGTGCATATGCGGCCGCAAGGGACTAGGCAGGGAAATCAACTCGCCGGACATCAACAGGCCGGGTCTTGCCCTGTCTGGTTTTTTCGAGAGCTTCGCGTACCAGAGGGTGCAGCTCATAGGCCGAGGCGAGGCGGCCTATCTTCACCTGCTGGCGTCCGAAGGCAGGAAAGAAGGCGTTGTCAAGATATTCTCATTCCCCATACCGTGCTTCATATTCGCCAACGGCGAACCGCCGGCCACGATGTTCGCCCAGGCGGCCGAAGCCGCCGACTGTCCCATCCTGCTGTCCGAGCTTTCGTCGACGGAATTGGCATCGAGGCTGATGCGTGTGCTGACGAACATATTCGCGCCGAAGACCACGGTGCATGGCGTACTCGTCGAGGTCTACGGCATCGGCATCCTGCTGACGGGCGAATCGGGCGTCGGCAAGAGCGAGACGGCACTTGAACTGATAGAGCGGGGACATCGCCTCGTCGCCGACGACGTCGTCGAGATTCGCTGCGTCTCGGGCAACATCCTCATGGGCGCGGGCGCGAACAAGGTCATCGGCCACCACATGGAAATCCGAGGCCTGGGCATCATCAACGTGACGCACCTCTTCGGCGTCGGCGCGATCCGCGACAAGAAGCAGGTCCAGCTGATATGTTCACTTGAGGAATGGGACTCGGAAAAAGTCTACGACCGCATAGGGACTGACGAGAAGACGATGGACATCCTCGGCGTGCATGTGCCCCAGCTGGACATTCCCGTGAAACCCGGCCGGAACATACCGATCATCGTCGAGACAGCGGCGATGAACGAGCGTCTCAAGAAGATGGGCTACCATTCGGCCAAGGAATTCAACCAGAACATCCTGCGATGGCTTGAGAGCGAGAGCGCCCGCGCCGTATACTTCGGCCGGGACGACTCGATATAACGACCTTGCGATCGGAGAATCTGCATGCTGGAGAAGATGACCGTCATAAAGAACAGGGCAGGCATCCACGCCAGACCCGCCGCCCTCATCGTGCAGACTGCCGGTAAATTCAAATCCAAGATATCGCTCCAGAAGGGCGACGATTGCATCAACGCCAAAAGCATCATGGGCATCATAACGCTCGGCGCCGGTTTCGAGACGGAGATCCGTATAATAGCCGACGGTGAAGATGAATCGGAAGCGGTCGAGGCCATAGACAGGCTGTTCCAGAACCGTTTCGAAGAGGACTGATGCCAAGCCGCGGCCTGGCTTCGCGCCGCGCCACGGACCTGGCCGCGATCGCGACGATATATGCCATAGTGCTCGCGGGTTCTTTCGCCTTCGTCATGAACGCCCTGGACAGCCGGGACGGTTTCCCCGACATCAAGTCGGGCGCGACGGCCGCCCTGCTGGCAGTGACGCCTATCGCACTTGGCGTGGCGATGATAGGCGCAGGCATTCGGTTTTACCGGGAGTACCGGCGTAAAGCCTGGGGCTACCGCCTCCGGGCGCGACTGTTGCTGACATTCACCGCCGTCGTCGCCATGGCGGCTTTGCCGCCTACGATTTTCCTCGGGCTGCTCGCGCACCGCGCGGTCGGGATACCCGCGTCGACCACCGTCCGCCGCGCCTTGGATGACGGCCTGGACTTCGCACTGTCGTATTACGCCGAAAAGGAAGCGACGCTCCGGTACATAGCCGAGAACGACGTCGAGTCAATCGTTACAGCCTGGGGAACCGACGCGGGGCGGGTACTGGTACGGATGGCCGCAAGGACGCCTTCGATATGCGCGGTAGAGCTGTTCAGCGGAGGCCGCT
>CAZNXK010000192.1:0-5432 GCA_964576835.1 uncultured Treponemataceae bacterium
CCCATGCGCTGCGAGACTCGTAGCAGCGCAGGGGGGAGATAGCTCGGGCCTTGCCGAGCTATCGGGGGGGTATCCCCCCTCCCAACGCCAGGATAGCGACGAGAGTAGGGCGAATCCCGGTTGCCCGACCAGAAAAAATTGTGGCTCAAGTTGTTGTAATACAATGACTTGTGCCATATTATATTTATTGTGCTTGTTTGAAGAAAATGTTAAAAACCAGCGTGTAGCAGGGTTTGCAGCATTTTTAAAAAATTCCTCTGAGAATTTACGGAGGTTTTATGGCAATAAAACCTTACTCAACTTTTGCTTTCGGTGATCGTCGATTGTCCCGAATCGATTCTGATGTGATTGAGGAATTCGCATGCAATTTGCTTGAGCGTGGACTCTCCGCCAGGAAAGCGAATCGTGCGCTTCTAACTCTGAAAACGATCCTCCAACATACGTTCAAGAGGAAATAATTCCAGGCCGTACAAATCATCGAAAATGTCCCAGGCAAGCGTGGTGAGCGCGGGATTATGACTACTGAAGAGGTAAAGATTTTCTTTATCAATCCAGGCCGGATCTCTCGGAAGGGTTGGCAAATCACCCGGCGGTATCGGCCGGCCAAGTTTTGCGAATTGATTGACAGATCGGCGGGGGTTCCCTATCCTGATTGCGGAGGCTGGAATGAAAAAGTCGTTCTGGTTCGGATTGCTCGTCCTCGTTGTTATCATCGGCGCCGCGCTCGCATGGCGTTTCATGACTCCTCAGGGGGCCATAGCATCGCCCGGATCCATGGTCCCGGTGCCCGGGACGGACAAGCTGGCCGCCGCGCGCGTGGAACCACTCCGCATTGCCGGCATCGGTGGCTATAACCTTTCCAGCGTGGACCTGGGCGACGGCCTCGTCCCGCTTCTCCGTATCCCGCTCGATACTTGGGGCGGCTACGCTGCGCTCTTCGCCGCGAACGGTGGCAGCGCGCCGAACAGGGAATCGGTTTTCTACCAGAACGGCAAGTTCGCCGTCGAACTCGTCCCCGAGGAGAGCGCGCAAGTCCAGATGGACGGCTTCGCGGCCGGAAGGTATCCAGTGATCTGGTACAGCATGGACGGCCTCCCGCTCCTCTACGACGCACTGAAGGCGGACAAGCGCGTCGTGCCCCAGGTGATAGGCATTTTCGACTGGTCTGTAGGCGGCGACGGCATCATCGTCCGCGATTTCGTGCGCAAGCCGCAGGATCTCAAGGGCAAGACCATTCTTACGAGCTCGCCTGCGCCCTATTCGTTCTTCCTCCTCTGGTATCTCGCTCAGCTGGACATCAATCCGCTCGACGTGAAGGTGGTCCATGTCGATGATGGCCCCAAAGCCCTCAAGACCTTCAAGGACAACGCGGGCATCGCGGCGTGGGTCACCTGGACTCCCTTCCTCACCGACGTGACGGATCAGGGCAGCAAGGATTTCATCGCAGGGACGCGACTCCTCATAACCTCCAAGGACGCGAACCAGCTTGTGGCGGACGTCTTCGTGGCGCGAAACGACTTCGTACGCGAGAAGCCGGATCTGGCCAAGGGGCTCACGGCGGGAATCCTCGAGGGCTTTGACATGATAAGCGCAAACCCGGCTCAGGCGTTCGCCGCCATGGCCGCGTTCTACAAGCTGCCCGGGGGCGCTTCCGAGGCCAAGGGAATGCTGGACGAAGTCCACCTCGCCAATTTGCCGGAATCGAGAATGTTCTTCGACTCATCAAATCCCATCGGCGCGCATAAGCTCTTCTATCTGAGCCAGGAGTACTACAAGCTCCTTGGCGCTCTCCCGGCGGACGCCGCGTACGAGGCCGACCGCGTGATCAGCGTCGCTGGCATCGAGCTCGCGGCCAAGTCCGGCAGGTTTTCGAAACAGAAGAACACCATACAGGATAGCTTCAACCGGGACGCCGCACTCGACATCAACGACCTCGAGAACCAGCGGACGGTGCTCGTGAACGACGTAAAGCTCTTTTTTGAGGCGCAACGCCTGGATTTCGACGTGAAGTCCGATTCCGCCGAGGTCAAGAATAATCTGCGGCTTCTCTCGAAAGTGGCCGAACAGACGAAAATCCTGGGCACGACGATGGTCAAGCTCGTGGGCCACCTGGACACCACCAAACTGGAGGAGTTCAGGAAACAAGGCGCCCAGGCCTTCGTGGAGGCGAGCGCGCAAGCCAAGCTCATCTCAAAGCGACGCGCCGAATTCGTCAAGAAGGTCCTCGTGGAGCAGTTCGGCGTCGAGGCCGATCGCGTCCTGACCGAAGGCCGCGGCTGGGATCAGCCAATCGATGCCCTGGACCCGTCCACTAACCGACGCGTGGAAGTCCAGTTCCTGAGTTTCGAGTAAGGCGAGGCCGACCATGAGGAAAAGTTCAGGCGCCGTCCTTGTCGGCGCAGCTATCGCCGGGATGCTGATCTGGTCAACGATACAGGCCTTACCCCGAGGGACGGCTCCATTCGTCCGGACCAACAAGGCGACGGAGGACAGCTACTCGCTGTCTTTCGGCGATTCTTTCGTACCGCAGCTCGCGAGCCGGGACGACCTGGGCATCAGCGTGGTGTTGGCCGTGGACGTATCCGGCTCCATGTCCAATCCCCCCGCCAGCGGAGGACGTCCCAAATACATACAGGCAGCCAAAGCGCTCTCCCAGGTCGTGGACGTACTCGAGCGGCTCGTGCGGGATTCCCCCAATGGACAGATCCTGAAGGTGGGCGTGCTCAAGTTCAATGCCGACGTGATGCCCGTGATGCCCCTTACCGAGCTGGACGCAAGCGGCCTGCAAAGGCTTCGCGCCCTCGTTCTCGACTCGACTACCTTCAACCCGGACGGATCTACCGCGATTGGCGACGCCTTGGCAGAGGGTGTGGAATGGCTTTCTCAGTCCGGGACCATCCTGCGGTCGGTCATCGTCGTGACCGATGGCGAGAACATGACTGGAGCGGAACCTTCCTGGGTGCTTTCCGCGGTGTACAACAACCGCAACAACGCGAATACTCCGGACTATCCCGTGACGACGGGGTCAACGCTCACGACCTTCATCGGCTTCGACGTGAATACCGGGCAATTCCAGTCGCTTGAAAAGTATGGCGCGCGCATAACCGCCGCGGCCGACCAAGCCCAGCTGGCGTCGGTGCTCTCGAACCTCCTCGAGGCAGACATCACGAAACTCGAGGCTCCATCCCTGGACGGGGTGCAGAGTACGGTCAAATGAGTAAGCGGAACGGGAGCGGTGAGGAAAAGGGTTCGCTCCGGGCGATGCTATCCTCCGGCGGCGCGGGAATAATGTTTATCCTGTTCTGGCTTGGCTTGGGCGTGCCCCTGGCTTTCAGTGCCCTCGCCGGGGTGGCAGGATATGGCGCGCTCTGGCTCGTACTCGGTAACGCGTTTGGGCGTAAAGGGAAGGAATCGTCGATCGGGACATTTGTCGACCACGAGCTCGCCAGGAAAACCGTTGCCCAAGGGACGGCGGCCGCCAACGCGCTTGAAGCGACGATTTCACGTTTCGACCCTCGCGACGGCCTTGTTCCCAAGCTAAAGCGAATTTCCGCGCTCCTTCGGTCCATCGCGCGGGACGTTGAGGCAGATCCCAAGGACGCTTCTGCGGCATCGGTGTTCATAAGCATACAGGGCGATACCGCCGTTCGCATCGCCCGTCTCGCGCTCGACCTTGATGGCCGCGGCGCCGCTCGCGATCAGCTGGCGAATGCGCGCAAACGCATCGACTCTGCCCTCGATGGCCTTATAACGGCCCATGAGCGGCATCTGGAGCACCTGCAGGAGGATAACCTGGCAGAACTCCAGTCGGAGCTCGACGTCCTGGAGGAGAGTCTCGACATCGAAGGTACTTTCGAGCGGGAGCTGAGGGAAGGGACACCAGGCAGTCCCGCGGAACTGGAGGATGCGCAGGAGGGCAAGAGGACGTCCGATGGCAAGACGGTTTTACCGGGGTAGGATTGCCATTATCACGTATGTGGAACGAAATATCATCTCAAAACCGTGCTGATACGGTTCGATAGGAGAACTTTGCCGTCAAGGCTATGCTGTGTCAGGATGAATCCCCTTTTTTCCAAATACTTGTTTGTTTAAAGAGAATCGCAAAGTGCATGTGGACCTCGATGAGGTGGATGGTATATGGCGCAGCCTCCGGTTTCCGCCAAACCTGCTGATCCCCGCTGGAAGGCAATTGTTCCATATCATAGCCGGGCTTCGGGGTTTCAATGAAATCTACCTGAGGCCTGGTATTGACGTCATGCCGATGAAGTATTTCTTGGCTAGCCTGTCACGGGAGTTCCGCTGGATTGTATGCTATAATCTCACTGACCCCGGGATTGCTTCCCATGGATCTACCGCCTCCGCCGGGGTCGGGAGGTTTTTCATGAGGAGGATCGGTACGGCGTTCGCGTTCGCGTTCGCGGTTCTGGCGGCGCTGGCTTCAGTGCCGCTCGGCGCCCAGGAACGTGGGCTCGTGATCACGGGGCGGGTGGGAATGCCGACGGACACGCTGGTCAACATCGCCGACCTGTACCACTGGGGAATCGCGGCGGAGGGCGGCGCCACGTTCGCGGTCAACGACTGGTTCGCGGTCGGAGGACTCGCGGGCTATGGCTTCAGCCTGGGCAAGCCCCCGTTGGTACCCGAGTACAAGCACCAAGTGCACGCGGCGCTGCGGCTGGCCTTCGGGAACCTAGACCGGCTGTCGGCGTCCTTGATCGGTGGCATCGTCGTGTTCCTGGAAGACGAGTTGTTCGTGTTCCCGGATCTCGGCGTCAGCCTGGATTACGGTCCAGTCTCGCTTGGCCTTTCGACCGGTTCGGCGAGCGCCGGAATGAACTTCCGGTTATGATTCGATTGCCAGAATAATTGGAGGTTGACATGAAGATGTTCCTGTGCAAGAAGTGCAAAGCGGTTGTGCAAGTAGCCGGAAATCCGGACGGCAAGGGTTGTCCGGCCGGCGGAATGCACGATTATACCTACATCGCCGAAACCGGTCCCAAGCTCCACCTCTGCACCAAGTGCCGGATTCTGGTCAGCACCTTCGCCGAGCCCGCCGCCTTCGGTTGTCCCGAAGGTCCATATCATACATGGAACCTGCTCGGCCAAGCCGGAACCAAATCCTATACATGCAAGAAGTGCTCCACCACGGTGGAACTGAACTCGGATCCTGACCCGAAGAACTGCCCAGGCGGCGGCGTCCACCAGTGGAAGAAGGGCTGAGTCCGCTTACTCCAGCAGGGTTGCCATCCGCTCCATAATCCTCGACGCTGACCTTTCGTAGTGGTTGTTGATAGTCACATACATCGTCCTGTACTTGCCGAAGGTTTTTTTGATCGATGCCGTTATTCGCGCAAACTCCTCATCCTTGGGGCGTACTATCTAGCCCGGATATCTCACACCTTGCCGCAAATTTATAGTAAGTCATTGTGTTG
>CAZNXK010000193.1:0-5419 GCA_964576835.1 uncultured Treponemataceae bacterium
CGAGATTGTCAAGATTCTAAAGACAGAGGGCTTCATCAAGAACTTCAAGAAACTCGTACAGGAAGGGCAAAACTTCATCAGGGTTTTCCTCAAGTACGACGATGAAAACGAGCCGATAATCCACGGTCTCGAGAAGGTCTCAAAGCCTGGCCGAAGGGTGTATACTGGCTACCAGGGATTGCCACGGGTGCATAACGGGTACGGTACTCTTATCGTCTCGACATCCGAAGGCGTAACCACCGGCAAGAAGGCCGCCGAGAAGAAGGTCGGCGGTGAACTCATCTGCACCATCTGGTAATAGAGGGGAACCGCCATGTCGAGGATAGGCTATAAGCCGATAACGGTACCGAAGGGCGTGAAGATCGCCGTACAGGGGAACAAGGTCAACGTGGAAGGCCCGAAGGGCAAGCTGTCCGAAGAGCTTGCGACGACGCTCGTCACGGTTTCGGTCAAGGATGAAAATGTGTCCGTTGACCGGGCCAATGAAGAGAAGCAGACCAAGGCTTTTCACGGCCTGTATCGCAATCTGATCAATAATATGGTAATCGGCGTCACCGAGGGCTTCAAGAAGTCCCTCGTCATCAACGGCGTCGGCTTCAAGGCGGAAGTCCAGGGCAAGCTCCTGGTACTCAGCCTCGGATATTCAAGCGATGTCTACGTCGGAATCCCCGACGGGCTCGTCGTCGGTGTGGAGGCCAACAATCAGAAGGTCGTCATTTCCGGCATCGACAAGCAGCTCGTGGGGCAATTCGCGAGCGAGATTCGCAGGTTGCGGAAGCCTGAACCGTACAAGGGCAAGGGCATCCGCTATGAAACCGAGACCATCCGCAAGAAGGTCGGCAAGACCGGCGTGAAGTAAGGGACGGCCATGAGCACGAAAGAACTTTCCGAGAAGATCAGGCGGCGGGGGGCACGAAAAGTCCACGTCCGCAAGACGATAAGCGGAACCGCAGGGCGCCCGCGCCTGACGGTTTTCAAGTCGAACCGATATCTCTACGTCCAGGCCATAGACGACGAAGCGGGCGTTACGCTCGCTTCCGCCAGCACCCTGGAAGAAGCCTTGAAGGACGTCAAGGCCACCGTGGCCGGCGGCGCCAAGCTAGGCGAACTCATGGGCGCCAGGCTCGTCGAGAAGAAGATCGAGACAGTGATTTTTGACAGGAACGGCTATCACTACCACGGTGTAGTCAAGGCCATCGCCGACGGAACCCGCAAGGCCGGGATCAAATTCTAGGGGGAACTCGTGGATAGGAGAGACAGGGACGACAGGTCCCGCGATATCTACGTCGAGAAGCTCGTCAAGCTGAACCGCACGGCCAAGGTCGTAAAGGGCGGTCGCCGGTTCTCGTTTTCGGCCCTGACCGTCGTTGGCGATCGGAACGGTAACGTTGGTTACGGTTTTGGTAAGGCGAACGATGTCACCGAGGCGATCCGCAAGAGCATCGACAAGGCGAAGAGGAAGATGGTCAAGTTGCCGGTAAAGAACGGCACCATCCCTCACGACATCATCGGCGTATACAAGGCATCCAGAGTCATGCTGAAACCCGCCTGCCCCGGTTCCGGCATCATCGCCGGCGGCGCCGTGCGAGCCATCATGGAAGCTGGCGGCATCACCGACATACTCGCCAAGAGCGTTGGCAGCCGGTCCGCAATCAATGTGATGCGTGCGGCCTTCAATGGTCTTGAGAGCATTCTTGATGCGCGAGCCGTGGCACATAACCGCGGCAAGGCGCTCAAGGATATGTGGGGTTAATGGCATGGCCGAAAAGATAGTCATAAAGCTCGTGAAGAGCGTAATCGGCCGCAAGCCGGAACAGCGGGCCACGGTCCGTTCGCTCGGGCTGCGCAAGATCAGTTCATGCACGGTCCAGGAGGCTACGCCTTCGATTCTGGGCATGGTCAACACGGTCAAGCACCTCGTCGAAGTCAGGCCCTATGCGCCGGACCAGGAGCAGAAGAAATGAGCGACTTCAACCTACATCCCCCAGTCGGCGCAACGCACCGCAAGAGGATAGTGGGCCGCGGCCAGGGCTCTGGCCTCGGTACCACGGCCGGCAGGGGAAACAAGGGACAGCAGTCCCGTTCCGGCGGAAAGACCTATCCGGGCTTCGAGGGCGGCCAGATGCCGCTCTACAGGCGCCTGGCCCACAGGGGATTCAGCAACAAGAATTTCCAGGTCGATTTCCAGATAGTCAACCTGCGCGACATCGATAGACGCTTTCAGGCGGGAGAGATAGTCGACGGCGTATCCCTGGCGATACAGGGGCTCGTCCGCAAGGCGGAACGGCCGGTGAAAGTACTCGGCAACGGCGCGCTGACAAAAGCGCTCACCTTCGTCGTGGATAAAGTGTCCTCGTCTGCCAAGGCCAAGATCGAAGCGGTCGGCGGCAAGGTAGAAACGCCCTGAACCGGACTGTGGCGACAAGAAAGAAGGTAGCAGTCTATGGCAGGTAACGCTTTGACGGATATGTTCCGGATAAAGGAACTGCGGGAACGCATTCTCTTTACTTTGTTCTGGCTTGTGGTATTCAGGATCGGGGCATTCCTTCCGATCCCGGGCATCAACGCCGGCGCCCTCAAGGACTATTTTGCCTCGGCCGGTTCGCAGGGCGGTATCACCGATTACCTGGACTTCTTCGCGGGCGGCGCCTTCAAGAATTTCTCGGTATTCATGCTCGGCATCATGCCGTACATCTCGACGCAGATCATCATGCAGCTTCTGCTCGTCGTATTTCCCAGCCTGAAGAAGTTGGCTGAGGAAGAAGGCGGAAGGAAGCAGATCGCTCTGTATACCCGACTTGGTACCATTCTTGTATGCGTTCTCCAGTCCTTCGCGCTTGTCGCGTACGCACGGACCATCGCAAAGACCAACCCTGACGTGTTGATGATCAACCCGCAGGCCTACACGGCGCTGGCCATGGTCACCGTGACGACAGGTTCGATGTTCCTTGTCTGGATAGGCGAGCAGATTACCAAGCGGGGCATCGGCAACGGCATATCGCTGCTGATATTCGCGGGCATCGTGGCAAGGCTTCCGAACGCCGTTTACGCGCTCGTCAGGAAAATGATGAGCGGAGAGATCAATGCGGTCGTGACGATTTTCGTCATCCTTCTGTTCGTCTTCGTCGTGGTGCTCGTGGTGTATGAGCAGCAAGGACAACGGAAGATACCGGTAAATTACGCCAAGCGCGTCGTAGGCAGGAAGATGTATGGTGCGCAGAACACCTACATCCCCTTCAAGATCAACCCGTCCGGCGTAATCCCGGTGATTTTCGCCTCCAGTCTGCTGACTTTCCCGTTGCAGATTGCCCAGAGCATGGGCGGCGGAGCCAAGTGGCTACGCGATTTCGCGTTCTTCCTGAGACCGGAGGGCTGGTGGTACAACATATTCTATGTGCTGTTCATCGTGTTCTTCGCGTACTTCTACACCCAGGTGTCGTTGAACCCCATGGAGATCAGCAAGAACATTCGTGAAAACGGCGGTTCTATACCTGGTATCCGTTCCGAGAAGATGGAAGAGTACCTGACCAAGATACTCAACAGGATCGTTCTGCCTGGTGCGTTGTATCTCGCCTTGATCGCACTGATACCGACGATAGTCCAGCGCATTTTCAACTTCCCGAGTGAACTCGCATACCTCCTGGGCGGCACATCGTTGCTGATACTGGTGGGTGTGGATCTGGATACGATGTCGCAGGTCGAGGGTCAACTCAAGATGCATCATCACGACGGCCTTACCAAGCGCGGCCATATCAAGTCCCGGAACCTGTAGCATGGTAGACGAGGGCAGCCCAAGCGTGGTACAAAACTTTTTCGGTACCTTACGGAGGAATCGACGATGAAAGTCAGGACCAGCGTTAAACGCATATGCGATAAATGCAAGGTTATCAAGCGGAAGGGAATCGTCCGCATTATTTGCGAGAATCCCAAGCACAAGCAGAAGCAGGGATGAGGAGGTAGGACCCTATGGCACGTATAGCGGGAGTCGACCTCCCAAACAAGCATGTAGAGATTTCGCTCACGTATATCTACGGAATCGGCAGGACAAGCGCTCGGAAGATATGCGAGGCAGTCAAGCTTGATCCGAACCGGAACATCAATGACCTCTCGAACGAAGAGGTCAACGAGCTCCGGAAACTGATCGAGAACGATTACAAGGTCGAGGGAAGACTCCGCTCGGAGACGTCCCTCAATATCAAACGGCTCATGGATATCGGCTGCTACCGGGGGCTCAGGCACCGCAGGGGTCTACCCGTTCGAGGCCAGCGTACGCGGACGAACGCTCGCACGCGCAAGGGCAAGAAGAAGACCGTGGCCAATAAGAAGAAGGTCTAAGGAGGGTACGGTTCGTGGCTCAGGCTAAGAAGAGAAAAGAAAAGAAGAGCGTATATGAGGGTAATGTCTATATTCAGGCTACCTTCAACAATACCATCATCACCGTAACCGACCTTAACGGTAACGCCATATCATGGGGATCCTCCGGTGGCCTCGGCTTCCGCGGCGCGAAGAAATCCACCCCCTTCGCGGCGCAGTCCGTCACTGAGCAGGCAGTAGCCAAGGCCCTCAACGTGGGCCTTAGAGAAGTGCACGTATACGTAAAAGGCCCAGGCGTTGGTCGAGAATCGGCCATTCGCCAGCTGGGTGCTCTGGGGCTCAAGATAAAGAGCATCAGCGACGTAACGCCCATTCCGCACAACGGCTGCCGCCCCCGAAAAGCGCGACGGATGTAAGGTAGGGGGAGAAACAGAATGGCACGTTATATTGGTCCCCGGTGCAGGCTTTGCCGCACCGAGAACAAAAGACTTTTCCTCAAGGGCGACAAGTGCAAGAGCGATAAATGCCCCGTGAACAGAAAGCGGATGCCGCCAGGAAAAGATCCGAAAACCAGGCAGAAGAAGCAATCCGAGTACGCCGTGCAGCTCCGCGAGAAGCAGAAGCTCAAGAGGTCATACGGACTCATGGAGAGGCAGTTCAAGCTGACCTTCGAAAAGGCGCTCAGGATGCCCGGCAAGACCGGCGAGAACCTGTTTGCCCTGCTCGAACGAAGGCTGGACAGCGTTGTTTACAGGTTGCGTTTCGCGACGAGCCGATCCCAGGCGAGGCAGGTGGTGCTCCATGGCCATATTCTCGTCAACGGCAAGCGCGTCAACATTCCGTCGTTCCAGGTCAAGCCAGGCGATACCGTATCGGTGCACCAGACGTACAAGACGAACAAAGTCCTGCTCGCGGCTCTCTCCGAACACCAGAAGAGCGGCGTGATGCCCTGGCTTTCGCTCGATATGGACAAGTTCGAGGGAAAATTCAACCTCGTTCCACAGCGCCAGGACATCGTCGACATGGCCGATATCCGCGAACAGCTCGTGGTAGAGCTCTATTCGAAGTAAGGAGTGGACATGGCGCGAAAGAACCTGCTCAAGGG
>CAZNXK010000194.1:0-5391 GCA_964576835.1 uncultured Treponemataceae bacterium
GGATCGGTGATATCCAGCAGGTTATTGTAAAACTCTTCCAGACTTTCGCTCATGCTTCAAGTCTACCATTTTCAAAGGTTTCCCACCATAAACCCGGAAGCGCCTAAAAGAAAGGCTTGAGTCTCAGGGTGATTATGCTATTTTAAAGCTTGAGGATTTGGCTTCGTATTATCGAATCGCGATGTAGTAGCCTAATTAACGATTCAACTTGACAATATGGACAAGTCGCATTGCAAGTTAACCGGGACATTAGGCCGAGTGTTTTCAAATTTTATGAATCTATTCTGAAAGGAGCTCAGCTCCACTAAACTGTAAACGAGCAATTCCAGTTTACTACTACGAGCCAGCGCTCTCAAGATCTTTAACTACGGGAAGAACCAGGGAAAGGTGTTTCATGTAAGGCCTCTGAACTGGGAGATATCCTCGTTCAGGCTTGGTGACCGGGTCTGAACTCATGAAGTCTTCTCCTTGACCGCTTCGCTCATGGAGACGGCTTTTGCGGAGCGCCTGGACGCGGGGCTGTTCCCCGAGATCGTTTCCGGCGATGACGACGATTCGGACGACTCGTCGTCCCGAGGGTTCCATGGCGGATCCGACAGGAGCTTCCTTCCCGATTTCGACGAAGCGCCGGCATTAGGCGAGGCTATCGGGAAGGCTCTTGCCAAGAGGCAGGGCCTGTACGAGAATTGGCACGGCAGGGGATTCCGTTCCGGAGACCATTGGCGACCGGTGATGGGCCACGACTATGGCGAGTTCATGAAGCCGCTCGCGTTGAGTCAATCCGAGCTGGGCGCCGCGCGCTCGGCGTTCGACTCGCTCGATCGCGGGTTCAGGCTCGACCAGCACGCGCGCGTATGGACGGAAACGTACGGGTACGACGAACGAGGCAACAGGATGCAAAAAGAGAACGCCTGGGGTTCGATCACCTATCAATACGACATAGAGAATAGATTATCGATCGCAGGCAAGCGAACGTACGCGTATGACGATAACGGCAGCCTCGCGGAGGAGGCTCTCGGCAGCCAGAGCATCTCCTATCGCTATGCCGGCGAGAAACGCCTCATCGAGGCCGTAGCCTTCGCTCTGGGGACGTATGCAGAACGACCAGCTAACGAGCGTGTCCTACGGCTACGACGCGCTGGGAAGACGCTCGACGCGCAGCGAGAGTCTTGGCTTCGCAGTCGGCGCTCGTGACGAGGACACGCAAGCGTTGGGCACTAGCTCATCATCGCGCGAGCTGGGCCTTGAGCGGACGCTATACGATGGCTTCAGCCTCGATAGCCTGGCCGTATTCCATGATCCCGGCGAGAGTAGAACAAGGAGCTGGCACGATAAACGCAAGACCGTCGTCGAGTATCTATGGGCCGATGGAACGTTGCTTTCTTCCACGGATTATTATAAGAAGGAAAGCGGACGGTATCGCCCCGTCGCCGGCCGCGGCGACCGCGCGTATTACCAGACCGACGCGCTGGGTACGGTGCGCGCCGCCCTTGATTCCCGGGCAAACGTTCTGGAGACCTGGCGCTATGACGCGTTCGGAACCGCCTACTCCGGTAACTTCGGCGACGAGTACCGTTTCGGCTATACCGGCAAGGCCTTGGATAGCGTAACGGGTGCCTACGACTACGGGTTCAGGGACTATGCGCCGACACTGGGCAGGTTCACGACCGTTGACCCTATACGAGACGGAAAAAATTGGTACGCGTATTGCGGATCTGATCCGATCAACTATGTGGATATTTTAGGATTATGTAGTGATGATGAAAGTAAAAGTACGTATCAACTTCTTGATGGGCCTTCTTCTGCTAATGGGACTGTTGGGGATATTAGCTACAGTGTAGAGTTTTCATATCCAAAGGGAATTAATAAAGTATATGGGCATATTGAAACTTCGGGGTGGACTGATAGTCAAACGTTTACACTGGAGGTATTTGTTTCTAATTCTAAAGGAGACACTTGGGGCATCAGTGATACTGAAACAGGTGAGTATGGTGTAGGGGTAGGGATAAGCGTTAAAGAGGGGTTAACAATTGAAGGGGCTTATGCTGAGTATTCGATATTTATCGAGGACTATGGTGTAGTCGGCATCATTGTCATTGATAACTAAGCCTTCGGGGGAAATAAATGCGTAGAATTATAATATTCTTTTTTCTATCTTTATTCAGTGCTTATTTTGTATTCTCCAATGAAAAGAAGTCTTACTCCATATTATTTATTGACTCAGCTTGCTCTGTAGAGACAAGCGAATGGCACGTTTTAGAAGATATAATTACCATCGATGATTCTGCAAATATTCTGGTGAAACAAGATGGTAAAATTATCAGTATTGCTGATACGGATGATGAACGACTTATGATTGAAGTTTCTCGCAGTGATGGTTTTGTTTTCCAATATTTTGGGATTATGGAAACAAATATTCAAATAGACCAAACAATTTAGTCAGAGGATGTCTTAGGAAACATTGATCCATCGGTTAATCAAGTAGTAATTATATGTAGTAGCACTCCTTACTATCAATATAGAGTTGCGAGGAATTCTTTTTCTCTTTGGATAGATTCCAAGAAAGGGACTATAATTAAATCTTTGATCTCTGGGAAGGTAGAAGATACAGGATACGACAGTTCTTTGGGAGTATATGTAACTGTCAATAATGGTAGATGTTCAATTACCTATTGTAATATGGGCGCATTGTCTGTGATGAAAGGAGTGGAAATAGAGCAGAATCAGGAAATTGGGAAAAGTGGTATGACTGGAACAGTAGAAAGACCAACTATTTCTATAATAATTAAGACAAATGATGGAAGTTCATTCATTCCGGTATTCGTGTTGAAAAAACAACTTAGAAAATAGCGTAGTCAAGATAATACCCTTTGACATGGATTTCCGGAGGCTATACTCTCGCTAGTGTGATACCGAAACTATTTTTTATACTATCAACGATACTCGCCAGCCGTGTCGATGTTAGGGAATATCGTATTCCTGATATCTATATCGTTATTCCATCTATAATTACTATCGTACTAGCGGCTTTTAGCGGGCTCATGGGAATTGTCAGTCTCATAGCGCAAGGCGCTATCATTCTTGTGTTTTTCCTCCTTTTTCGGCGCCTGGTAAAACTCATCTTAAACACTTTGATTTTTCAAGTAATTGTACTATATGGAATTAGAATTAAATTTCCTGTCTCCTATCGCTATGACGACGAGAAACGCCTCATCGAGGCCGTAGCGACGGAGCCTTCGCTATGGGATGTATGAAGCATATTCAGAGCAACAGAAAAAAGTCGATTCATGTCCGAACAGTCAAGGCTAGGGTTGTAGGATATTACTTATTGATATTGTGTGAGGATTTGATAAGAAAAGGCTACTTAACCTTAACTCTAAGGAGCAATTATGAGAGAAATTTATGACTTTCGTAGGGGCCGTCGTACTTTTATTTCGAAGCTGTTAATATTTATTTTTGGATCAGTATTATTATTACTTTCTTGCTCAAAAGAACGGATTGGCGTTGCATCTTCAAATTATGCTGCAGGTGATACTACTATTGCTTCAGGAGTTGCCAAAGAATATACGGCACAACTTGAAAAAACAATAATGTCGATGAAAATTCTACTAGGAAATTTTAAATTAACAATTGATGAAATGGGTAGCAATCTTCAAGAATTAGCAAAAAAGATTGAATACTTAGAAAAACGAGTTGATGAGCTTGAATCTGAAAAATAAAAATAGATTCTTATGATGTTGCCTACTATAAAGTGGAGGTAACGGAGAAAACCGAAGCGCATATAATAGACAAGCGATGACTTAGAAGCGGGCGGAGAGTATTGCTATTGATGAACTGAATATGAAAAACCTGAAGTCCCGGAAAGACAGATCCTGGGAAAGGAGCCCAACAGAAAGTTCAAGCGGACGGCGCGGACATACCGCTTGCCATTTAACTTGGGTGGTTAGGCGAAGTAATTGTTGATCATTGAAACTATCAGTGATGGGGATACATGGAGTGGGGGCAGCGGAAGCCACCGCAGGACGCGCAAACGCGCGGCCGAGGAGGCTGGAGCGAGGGGGAGCGGCGGCGAATGGAGCGCTCTAGCAAGGGCGCCAGAGCGACCGTTCGACGGCAAGGTGCTCCCCCCTTCCACAAATAGAATCTATGACGTGGCCGGCCGCATGGTCTGGAGCCGCGACGATTCGCTCGATCAGGAAATGGCGTACGAATACGACGCCGAAGGCCGCCGTACGTCCTTGACCCGCGACGGCAAGACGGTCCTATACCGTTACGGGGCCCAGGGCGAGCTGCTCGAGCTCACCGACTCAGACAAGGGACGCACGAGCTTCGAGTACGACGCCGCGATGCGCCAGATCCTGATGCTACAGCCCAACGACGCCTCCACGAGGACGAAGTACGACGCCGCGGGACGAGTCGCGGCTACTATCTTTGCCACCCGCGGCCGGGGCCGCGATGATGGGCCGCTGTCGGAAGCGTACGTCTACGACGACGCCGGACGGAAGTCTATCGTAATCGATTCTGATGGCAAGATGAGCAGGTTCGACTATGACGCATCGGGCCGCCTCGCCAGAGCTTCCTATCCCTTGACCGCCTCGCTCATGGAGACGGCCTTTACGGAGCGCCTGGACGCGGGGCTGTTCCCTGAGGTCGTTTCCGGCGATGATGACGATTCGGATGACTCGTCGTCGTCCAGAGGGTTCCATGGCGGATCCGACAGGAGTCTCCTACCCGATTTCGACGAAGCGCCGGAACTGGGCGAGGCTATCGGGAAGGCTCTTGCCAAGAGGCAGGGCCTGTACGAGAATTGGCACGGCAGGGGATTCCGTTCCGGAGACCATTGGCGACCGGTGATGGGCCACGACTATGGCGAGTTCATGAAGCCGCTCGCGTTGAGTCAATCCGAGCTGGGCGCCGCGCGCTCGGCGTTCGACTCGCTCGATCGCGGGTTCAGGCTCGACCAGCACGCGCGCGTATGGACGGAAACGTACGGGTACGACGAACGAGGCAACAGGATGCAAAAAGAGAACGCCTGGGGTTCGATCACCTATCAATACGACATAGAGAATAGATTATCGATCGCAGGCAAGCGAACGTACGCGTATGACGATAACGGCAGCCTCGCGGAGGAGGCTCTCGGCAGCCAGAGCATCTCCTATCGCTATGACGACGAGAAGCGCCTCATCGAGGCCGTAGCGACGGAGCCTTCGCTATGGGGACGGTCGCAGAACGACCAGCTGACGAGCGTGTCCTACGGCTACGACGCGCTGGGAAGGCGCTCGACGCGCCGCGAGAGTCTTGGCTTCGCAGTCGGCTCTCGTGACGAGGATGAGCAGGCGTTGGGCGCTAGCTCATCATCGCGCGAGCTGGGCCTTGAGCGGACGCTATACG
>CAZNXK010000195.1:0-5391 GCA_964576835.1 uncultured Treponemataceae bacterium
GACGGAAGTCTACAGCCGCATCGTCGGCTACTACCGCTCGGTGAGGAACTGGAACGCGGGCAAGCGGGAGGAATTCTCCACCCGCCGCGAATACGCCTTTCCGTCCGGGCTCGCCGGGGCAACGGCGCCGCTCACCCCCGCCTCCTATATCCTCTTCTCCAGGGCCACGTGCCCCAATTGCCCGCCGGTCAAGGACTACCTGTCGACGAGCGGCCTGCCAGGCATCGTCGTGGACGTCGATACCGAGGAAGGCCTCGGGCTGGCCAAGCGCCACGAAGTGCTGTCGACGCCGACGGCGCTGCTTCTGGGAGAGGGAGGCGCCGAGATATCGAGGGCCCATTCGCGCCGGCAGCTCGAAGCGGCTTCCGTCTAGTCAGGCGCGTGCATGCGCGTAGGTCTCCAGAAGACCAGCCTCGTCGACTATCCGGGCCGGGTGGCGGCCGTGCTGTTTCTGCCCGGTTGCGGTTTTCGTTGCCCGTACTGCCACAATCCAGGCCTCGTCGTACCAGGTTCCGGCGACCCGCCCGATGAGCTGGTGCCTCTCGGCGAGGCCCTGGCTTTCCTGGAACGCCGCCTGGGGCTGCTCACGGGGGTCGTCCTCTCCGGGGGCGAGCCGACGCTGCGCGATGACCTGCACGGCCTGGTGGCATCGATCAGGACCCTGGGTTACGCCGTCAAGATCGACACCAACGGCAGTTTGCCTGACAGGATTGCGCCGGCCGGCGCTGACTATGTCGCGATGGACCTGAAAACCGATCCCGAGCGCTACGCCGAATTGTGGCCCGACGCGCCTGCGGGCGCCGCGGATTTGATACGGCGCAGCATCCGCGCCGTACGCGGATCGTGCGCGGACTACGAGTTCCGCATAACCTGCGTGCCGGGCTTCGTGGGCGAACGCGACGCGGAATCCATCGCATCGCTCCTCGAGCCGGGCGACCCGGTCTTCCTGCAGCGTTATCGTCCGGGGCGTGTCCTGGACCCGGCCTGGGCCGCCGGCGTCTCGCCGTACGACGACGCGACGATGGAGAGGCTGCTGACGATTATCCGCGGGGCCGCCCCGAGGGCCAGGATCAGGGGATTTTAGGAGGCGAGCCAGGAAAGAACCGCGGACATCACGCCTTCGTAATCATCGGCGCCGAACCACCTGACGCCCGCGATGCCGCGCATGAATGTCAGTTGCCGCTTGGCGTATCGCCTGGTATGGAGCTTGATGGCCTCGGTGATGAGCGCAAGGTCGCCGCCGTCGGCCCGCAGGAATTCCGCATAGCCTATCGCCTTCATGCCGGGGTCGGCCGGGCCGAGTCCCGAGCGCACGAGAGACTCCACCTCGGCGGGGAGGCCAGCCGAAATCATGGCGTCGACACGGGCATCGATACGGGAGTACAGCTCGGCCCGCTGCCGGTCGAGGCCTGTCACGAGGGCGTCCCACCGTGGGCGGGGCCTGGCAGGCGGCTCGAAACTGGAAAGCGGCCTGCCTGAACAGCGGAAGACCTCGATGGCCCTCGTGGCCCGGTAGAGATCGGCGGGCTTGATGCGCGCGGCGCTCCCGGGATCGACTCTCATGAGTTCCTGCCGTATGGATTCCGGACCCCGCAGTGCCAGTTCTTCCTGAATCGCCGCCCTGACGGCGGGATCGGACGGCGGGGCGGGCGGGACCCCGTACAGGAAGGCCTTCACGTAGTAGGCGGTGCCGCCGGACAGTATGGGCAACGCGCCCCTGCTGCACGCTTTTTCGCAAGCCTCGTCGGCCAGCCGTACGAACTCGCCGGCCGAGAACGGCTGGGTCGGATCGAGCACGTCTATCAGCTCGTGCCGGATCCTGGCCCGTTCGTCCGCGCCAGGCTTCGCCGAGCCGACATCGAGGCCGCGGTAGACCTGGATCGAGTCGGCCGATACGACGACGACCGGCTTCAGCGGAAGCCGGTCGTCGCGGGCGAGTCTTTCCACGGTTGCCGTCTTGCCGACGGCGGTAGGGCCGAAGAGGACGAGTACCTTATTCGAAATGGTACTCAATCTGCTTGCTGAAAACCTGGCGCATCGCCAGCGAGACGACCTTGCCGTTGTTCTTCTCGACTTCGGGAGTCTTGAGGACGGCCAGCTGATACGCGCGCCGGTTGACGGCTACGGTGAATTCGTACGCGTTTCCGTCGTACTCGAACAGATCTTCAAGCGGCATGCTCATGGATTCCCTCCGATTTGGGACGGCGATGTTGTATCGCTCAGTGTTTGATCGATCCTGGTGATGAGCCGGTCCGCCACGGCCCCCATGTCGACGTCGGCAGCCGTCTGGCCCGAGCGGGTGGATGCGTCTACCCGCTCCCTGTACAGTTCGTCGACGAGGAAGATGCCGGCGAGTATCGAGGCTTTCAGGGGATCGTCGACCTTCGACGATGCCTTGACGGTCTCTATTTTGGATCCCAGATATGCCAGCAACGACTCGACGTACTCTTTGCTTTCATCCGTCTGTATCGTAAACGAGGCGCCGAGCAGTTTCACGCGCACCGTCTCGATTGCCATCCTAGAAGATGTCGAGGGCTTCGGTGCCGTCACCGCCCGAAGGCAACTCGGACAGCTCGGGCTCTGCCGCTTCGGACTCAGCCTCTTTGGATGGTTCAGGCTCCTTGTCGGCGACCGCGACGTGCACCGCATCCTCGAACGAATCGAGCTTGCGGAGTGCCTCGACGATGCCTTCCTCTATCCGCGCCTGGTCCTTCTGGAAGTCCTGGATGAGGCCCTCGAGCTCGGCTACTCGCGACTCCGCCGCCGTGAGGCCGGAGCGCATCGACGCGTTCTCCGATCGGAGCGACGCAATCAGCGCGATGGCCTTCTCGACGCGGGATTCGAGGGAGCGGACCTGCTCGAGACTGATCATCGATCAGGCCTGTACCGTCGTCTTGACGCGCTCGACGATGGCCTTGAAGGCGGCGGGATCGCGTACGGCGATGTCGGCGAGGACCTTGCGGTCGACGGCCAGGTTGACCTTGACCGCGCCTTCGATGAACCGACTGTACGTGATGCCTTCCGCACGGCAGGCCGCGTTGATGCGCGCGATCCAGAGGGCGCGGAAGGTCGGTTTCTTGTCGCGACGATCGCGATACGCATACATCAGCGCCTTGGCGACGGCGTCCTTGGCGGTCTTGTGGTTAGTGGACCTGCGTCCGTAATATCCTTTGGCCAGCTTGAGGATCTTCTTGCGGCGATCCTTTCGCTTGGTGCCGTCTACTGCTCTGGGCATGGTAAATCTCCTTGATTATCCTTGAAATCGATGTGCTGACACCGGACTTCGCTGGCCTGCAAGCGACCCTTTCGGGGCTGAGGACCGCCTGCGCATCAGCCGTACGGCAGCAGCTTCTTCTTTATCATGTGCACGGGGCCGGACGCGACGAAACCGGCCTTGCGGAGCTTGCGCTTGCGCTTTGAGCTTTTCTTGGTAAGGATATGGCGAAGGTTCATCTTCTTGTACTTGACCTTGCCGTTCGCGGTAAGCGTAAAGCGTTTGGCGGCCGACCGCTTTGTCTTCATCTTGGGCATTTCAATCCATCCTTCACGGTGTGGTCTCTGGCGCGGTTTCCGTGGCGGGCCGCGGGGCTTCCGGTTTCTTCATGACCGGGGCCTTTGGTATGAGCATCATCGACATGAAGCGGCCTTCCATCCTCGGGGGGCTCTCCATGACGTATAGACCTTCAATCTTGACAAGAACGCTCTTGAGCACGTCTTCGCCTATCTCGGTATGGGCAAGCTCGCGGCCCCTGAAACGGATGGTGACCTTGACCTTGTTCCCCTCTTCGAGGAAGTTGCGCACGTGCCTGGACTTGAAGTCAAGGTCGTGATCGTCGATCTTGGGCTGCATCCGGACTTCCTTGATCTTGACGATCTTCTGGTGCTTCCGGTTGTCCTTGAGCTTCTTTTCCTGTTCGAACTTGAATTTTCCGTAGTCGAGTATCTTGCAGACCGGCGGGTTCGATTGCGGCGCGATCTCGACGAGGTCGAGGCTAAGCTCCTTGGCCATGCGAAGGGCCTCCGCCATGGGCAAAACACCCCTCTGCTCTCCATTCTCGTCGATCAATCGTACATCACGGACACGAATCTGTTCGTTGGTCCGCAGGTTCTTGTTGTCCGCCAATGGACCTCCTTCGGCTTACCCTGCAAATTTCTATGGTGTCTGGCATACTAGCACAGAGCCAGTAATCGCGTCAAAGGGTCCGTAACCCCTTGCAGCGCATAAGCGATTTGACATCCACCCTCCGCGGTGCTATCGTTTCTGCATGAGTGAAAATGTTGCAGCGGCAAGGTTTCCTCTCTCCAGGTCATGCGAGGAGGCGGTGGCCGCGTATCGCGATTCGGGCAAGAACATCCAGTCACCCGCCATACGCAAGGTCCTGGAATCGGTCATCATGCAGAAGCGCGACCACGTGGAGCCGCTCCGCGCTTTCGACGCCCAGTTCCCCGGCGAGACGCCTCGCATCGCCATCCCGGCGGGTTCAGGTCCCGAGTCGGTGCTGAAGTCGCTCGTGGACCATGAGTCGGCTTTCGCCGAAGCGCTTGACTCGCTGTCGGCGATTGTCGCTGCCGAAGAACCGAGACAGGAAGTCAAGTCCATGGCAGACGCCAGCCGCAAATTCGCGAGCTGGGCCAGGGACCATCTCGACCTCCTGGCGCTGTTCTGAGCACCTGACCATACTTGCCTGGCGGGATGCTCCATGATAACCTGAACCCATGTATTTATTTTCCATGCTTTCGTTGCCGTTGTCGTTCCTTGTCGTGATGGCCTGGACGTCCCGCGACGGCGCTTCCGCCATGCGCGCGTTTGCCCGGGGGCTGCTATTCGGGATTCCGGCGGTGCTGCTGGGAATGCTCCTCAAACCGTTGTCTGAACCTGCATGGGGTTCGCCGTTGCTCGTCCTGTCGTTCCTGCTCAGGTACTGGCTGTTGCCTTTCGGCCTGAGCACCGCGACCTACGCCGTGGCGGTGGGGCTCGGCCCCCTGGCGAGGGGACTGGAGTACGAGCGCTTGCTCTCTTATATGGCCGGTTCGCTTTCGGTTTTCGGCGTGGCGAACGGGCTGGCTTCCTTGGGTGAACCGAGCCGCGTCTACATGATCGCGCTCCCCTGCATGGTCGCCTCGAGCGCGCTTGCCTACCCGGCGCTTCTCGAGGAAGCGGTCAAGGACGGGATGCCTGACGCCCTCAAATCCATAGCGCTCGCAATTGGCGGCTTTGCCGTCGCGTCTCTCGGCGCAGCCCTCTTCTTCATGAGGGCGCAGTGGCTTGGTTTCATTGTTTCGCTGCTCTATACTGCCGGCGCCGCCTTCATCGGCTACAGGCGCCTGGCGCGGTAGTGGGACCAGGCGGGCTCGAACCGCCGACCTGCTGCTTAGAAGGCAGCTGCTCTA
>CAZNXK010000196.1:0-5371 GCA_964576835.1 uncultured Treponemataceae bacterium
GCCTAGCGCTCATCCCCGCCTTGGGGAAAAGTCCGCACTGGTTTGGCGGGGTGATTTCGCCAGGATGGCGCGCTGCGTTGCGGCCCGCGTGGCGTGCCTCGGAATACAGAAGTATGCCTTCGGCGCTCCCCGCGGGCCGCGCCTAGCGCTCATCCCCGCCTTGGGGAAAAGTCCGCACTGGTTTGGCGGGGTGATCGCTGTGTTGCGGCCCGCGTGGATCCTGGATTATCGTTTCTGTGTTGGCGAAATTGACGATGCGGCTGCCCTTGAACTCGAATTCGAGGTCACCTGCGTAAACGACGTAACCTGCCAGGATCCTGTCGCTTGCTTTTCTCAGCCTCGGGAGGGACTTCACGAAATCCGAAGAGAAGGTCATCGAGGCTTTGATTTCTACCGGGATGAGGTCGGTGCCCTCATTTAATAGTAGGTCCGTTTCGAGTCCGTTGTTGTCCCTGAAAAAGTACAGATTTGAATCCAGACCTCCGTTGAGTCTCGCTTTCAAGGCTTCGACGACGACCATGTTCTCGAACAGGCCGCCAAGGTAGGGCCCGGTTCCGACATGGGCAGGCTCGGTGATACCCAACAACCATGCCGCCAATCCCGGCTCGGTGAAGTAGACCTTGGGGGATTTGATCAGGCGCTTTCCGAAGTTATCGAACCAAGGTGGCAGCCTGAAGACAATGAACGAGGCTTCGAGTATGCCTAGCCACTCGGAAAGCGTCGAGGCGCTGGTGCCTGTGGAATTTGAAAGGTCGCTGATGTTGACGACCTGGCCGACCCTGCCGGCGAGCAGCCTGATGAATGTTTCGAATGCGATGATGTTGCGTATGTTCGCGACTTGCCTGACATCCCGTTCGACGTAGGTCTGATAGTATTGGGAATACATGACGCTTGGCGAGAGGTCATTATTATACAGCCGAGGCATGAAACCTTTGTAGATGTACTCGTCGCGTTCCATCCTTGTTCCAGCGTCGCAGAGCTCGGCTATCGATAGCGGGAGAAGCCGAAGGAGAGCCGTCCTTCCCGCAAGCGACTGGCTGACGGCTGCCCGGAGGTCTGGCTGCTGGCTCCCTGTCAGGATGAATCGCCCACGGCACGATGGCTCCTCGTCCACCATGGCTTGTATATAGCTGAGAAGCGCAGGGACGCGCTGGATTTCATCGATTATTACGGGTGGTGCGTAACGCTTGAAGAATGCGCGGGGATCCTGCTCCGCAAAGAGGCGGATATCTGGTTGTTCCAGATTGATATATCCGTGATCCGGGAAAATCCTCCGGACAAGCGTAGTCTTGCCGGATTGCCTGGGACCGGTGACTGTTACGACGGGAAAAGTGTCAGCCAGGGAAAGGGCGACCGTCGACAGGCGTCTTGGAATGTAGCCCGGCATCTTCAGCCTCCTAGAAACTGCATGGTTAAAGAACTATACATTGTTACGATTGAATCATCAATATGTATGAAAATTGAAAACCATCGAATACAGCGTCACGGATGGTCTTCCTTGACAACGACTTGTACCGGCGACAATACTTGCTCCCATGGACTTCCTGCCTATCGTGGTAGCCGTTATATTCCTTTCTCTCGTCGTGATTGTCGGGAGCATGCTCTTGTCCAAGGACAAGGGCGTCAAGAACAAGAAGGGCAAGCGGATCAGGGCCAGGGACCACGCGCAGGTCCTCAAGGAAGCCAACAGGCGTCTGGCGCAGAATCCCAAGGATCCGGAAGCGCTCCTGGCAATCGGCGAGGTGTATTACGCCGAGCAGTCATGGGACAAGGCATTCAAGACGTACGAGATACTGCTCGAGGTGGCGGCGGGCAATCCCGACCTGGACGAGTTCGAGGTCAACAAACGCTATGGCCTGTCGGCCATGAAGGTGGGACGTTTCGAAGAGGCGTACAAGGGGCTCGTCGTTGCGAACGCGGTCAAGCAGGAGGACTTCGAGACGAACTACAACCTCGGCTTCCTGGAATTTCAGAAGAGGCAGTACGAGAAAGCCATCTTCCACCTGCGCCTGGCCAACAAGCAGAACTTCGAGCACGCGATGACGCTCCGCTACCTCGGACATTCCCTGTTCAAGGTAAAGAACTACAAGGAGGCCCTGTCGTCGCTCAAGCGAGCGGTGGACCTGCAGCCGGAAGACAAGGAAAGCCTCTTTGCGATGGGCGAGTGCTTTCACGAGATAGGCCAGGAGGAGCAGGCGATCCGCGTCTTTACCCACCTGCGTACCGATCCGACCTTGGGGCCGTCGGCGGCGCTGTTCGCGGGGACCATCCACCTCAACCAGCACCAGCCTCAGAAGGCCATGATGGACTTCGAGCTGGGGCTCAGGCATCCTGACATCAAGGTCGAGGTGCTCGTCGAGATCAAGTACCGGCTGGCTGCCGCCAACCTCAAGGAGCAAGAGATAGCCAAGGCCGTCGCGCTGCTCAACGAGATCCAGCAGATTTTCCCCGACTACAAGGACACGCCGGCCCAGCTGGCCAGGTACAAGGAGCTGAACTCCAACAGGAACCTGCAGGTCTATCTTTTGTCCGCCACGAGCGACTTCATCACGCTGTGCCGCAAGATAACGCTGTCGTTCTTCCCCAAAGCCAAGGTCAAGATCACCGACATCTCGGTGCAAAAGAACGACTGGGCGGACATCCTGGCCGAGGTCGAGACAAGCCGCTGGTCGGACGTTGTGCTGTTCAGGATGATACGCTCGACGGGCACCATAGGCGAACTCGTTCTGCGCGACTTCCACGCCCGCCTCAAGGATCTGAAGGCAGGCAAGGGCTACTGCGTCACCGCGGGAGTCTTTTCAGACGAAGCCAAGAAATTCGTCGAGGCCCGCCTTATCGACCTGATGGAGAAGGACAAGCTGATGAGTCTCCTGAACTCCATCGACACCCGCCAGAAAGGTCTCCTGATAGACGAATGATCGTCGTTGACGCGTCGCGTCATTGACGTGGGTGCGGGGCCGGGTTAGCATCCTGGCATGTTCGAACCATCGGTCTATATCGGGCGCCGCCGCGCGCTTGCCGCCGCCCTGTCGGCGCTCTCTCCCGCCGAGCGGGGCTCGCGGAGCAATCGCGTCATCTTCACCGGAAACCGGGAAAGCCCCGTCAACTATGCCGACAACGCGTACCGTTTCAGGCAGGACTCGAGCTTCCTCTATTTCTTCGGTCTGGCCGAACCGGACCTGGCCGCGAGCCTCGACCTGGTAACCGGGCGCTCGACGCTGTACGCCGACGAGCTTTCGATACACGATCTCGTATGGACGGGCCCGAGGCCGAGCGCTGACGAATACCGGCAGCTCTCCGGGGCAGACGCGGTGTGCCCGCGGACTGCCTTTGCCGCCGATGTCGCCGGAGATATCGCCGTTTCCGGGGACCGGCCGCTGTTCCTGCCCCCGTACCGCGCGGATACCGTCCTCGAGCTGGCTTCGATGTTCGGCCTCCCGCCCGGCGACTCAGCGGGCAAGGTTGCTGCCATGGCGTCGTTATCGTTGTTGCGGGCCGTCATCGCGATGCGGGAGATCAAGGAACCCCGCGAGATAGCAGAAATCGAGAAGGCCGTCGATACCACGATCGCGATGCATCGCGCGGTGATTGCGGCGGCGAATCCGGGCGCCACCGAGGCGCGGATGATGGCGGAAGCATACAGGCTCGCGTACGCTGGCGGCGGCATGCCTTCGTTCCCTGCCATAGCGACGACAAGGGGCGCCGTACTGCACAACCACGGCTATCCCAGCGTGCTGGAGGATGGCGGGTTGTTCCTTCTGGACGCCGGCACGGAAACGGCCGAGGGCTACTCGGGCGACCTGACGAGCACCTTCCCGGTCGGCAGGCGCTACGACGGCAGGCAGAAGGCAATCTACGAAATCGTCCTCGCTGCGGGCAGAGCCGGTTCCGCCCTGATGAAGCCTGGTACGCCCTTCAAGGAAGCGCATTTCGCCGCCGCCCGCGTAATAGCCGCGGGGCTGCGAGAGCTGGGCATCATGAAGGGCGATGTCGACGAGGGCTTGGCCGCCGGGGCTCACGCTTGCTTCTTCCCGCACGGCCTGGGGCACCAGATGGGCCTTGACGTGCACGACATGGAAAGCCTGGGCGAGGTCTGGGTCGGCTACGACGGCCAGCCCAAGAGCGGGCAGTTCGGGCTCCGGAGCCTCAGGATGGCCAAGGCCTTGAAGGCCGGCATGGTGATGACCGTCGAGCCGGGGATATACTTCATTCCCGGCCTGATTTCCGCCTGGAAGGCGGAGAAGCGGCACGAGGCCTTCATCGACTGGGGCGAGGCGGAAAAATGGGTGGGTTTCGGCGGCGTGCGCAACGAGGAGGACTGGCTCGTGACCGCCGATGGAGCGCGGCGCATGGGCGGTCCCTTCGACAAGTCGGTAGCGGCGATGGAGGGCTACCGGGCATAGCGCCCGCTATATCGTCGACTGCCTGGACAGCTCGACGTAGACCGCGTCGGCAAGTCCGAAGCCGGCGGCGCGGGTCATGCTTTTGGAATACTCGTCGTAGAGCATGTCGGAAAAGATGTCCTCGGCCTGGCCGCCGTCGATGAGGCCGGACTTGTCCACGGTGGCGCGCATTTCCTTGAGCATCATGTTGACGAAAATCGATTCGAACTCGCGGCACTGCTCGTACAGCTTGCTCGAGCGGTCGATTGTCTTGCCGCCTCGGACCGCGGCGGAGCCCGCGCCGAGTCCCTGCGCCGGCTGTGCCCTGGGTACCTTGAGGGCCTGGTTCTGGTAGGCAAGCATTCCAGAGTCGATGGTCATGCGCTACCTCTTGAGGTTGGTCGCCGTGCCGAGCATGTTGTCGCTCGTCTGGATGGCCTTGGAGTTGAACTCGTAGGCGCGCTGGGCGACTATCATGTTGACCATCTCGCGTACGACCGAGACGTTCGACATCTCGAGGAACTTGTGTATCGTCTTGCCCATGCCGTCGAAGCCGGGCCTGCCGGGGAGCGGGTCGCCCGAAGCGTTGGACAGCTTGAACAGGTTCTCGCCGACCGCGGTCAGGCCGACGGGGTTGGCGAAACGGTACAGCTCGAGGCGGCCGACGTCGACGGGGTCGTCCTGGCCGGGTACCTTGACGCTGATTCGGCCGTCCTGGCTTATCGACAGCGTCTCGGGGATGAAGTCCTGCGGCAACACGACCTCGGGCATAAGCTTGTAGCCGTTCGAAGTGACGAACTGGCCGTTGGAGTCGATCTTGAACGCGCCGTCGCGGCTGTAGGCGTACGAGCCGTCGTACATCATCACACGGAAGAAGCCGTCGCCCATGATCGCGATGTCCGAGACGTTCTCGGTGTTCTGCAGGTTTCCCTGGGTGAACTGCCGCTGGGTGGCGGACAGCTTGACGCCGTGGCCCATCTGGATGGGCA
>CAZNXK010000197.1:0-5291 GCA_964576835.1 uncultured Treponemataceae bacterium
CATAAAAAGCACACGATACGGAAGGTACGCTTCGCGCGCACTCTCCCGCTGAGTTAATCGCCCATAAAAAAGCACTCTTCAAAGAAGGTACGCTTCGCGCGCACTCTCCCGCTGAGTTAATCGCCCACCAAAAACATCGCAGAAGGAAAGACGCGCTTGACGCGCACTCTCCCGCTGAGTTAATCGCCCATAAAAAGCACACGATACGGAAGGTACGCTTCGCGCGCACTCTCCCGCTGAGTTGATCGGCACCCCCGGAGACTCACGACACGGTGGGATACTAGCTTCGGGTCGAGTCTCGTGTCAACACGGGTTCTGGTGCCCGGGGCCTGGCGACAGTATGTGCGGCGCCATACTGAAAGTATGAGAATTCATACATTTATACGAGACCAGGCCATTGATCGACCCTGACAATGCAGCTAACTAACTCGACTGCATAAAGATAAGGCAAACACGCTGGACATGGTTAAATTTGGATCGCTTCTTGCATGTATTCCAGAGGAGCCATATAGGAAACATCATGTCAGACATACCAAGAACAACCGAAGCGATCACCCTTGCAAGGCCATGGTCCACAGAACTCCGAACCGAGCTGGTGAGAAAAAGCATTCACCTGCTCATAGGACTCGTTCCCACGCTTGCGGGCTGGAATTTCAACGTTACCATCGCCTTGCTGTCTTCAGGAGTGTTGGTCTATTCATACAGCGAGTTGATGCGCCTCCATGGCTATGAAATTGCAATCATCAGCAGGATCACGGCGGTAGCGGCCAGGCGGCGGGATGCCGGCAGGTTCGTGTACGGCCCCGTGACGCTCGGTCTCGGCGCCATGCTCGCCCTCATGCTGTATCCAGAACCAGCCGCCTCCATCGCCATCTACGCTCTCGCGTTCGGCGACGGTTTCTCGAGCCTCGTCGGCAAGGCCTTCGGCACGATCAAGATTCCGTTCACCGGCGGAAAATCGGTGGAGGGTAGCCTGACCTGCTTCATCGCCGTTTTCAGCTCGACGCACGCGGTGACCGGGGACGCCCCCAGGTCGGCGACCATAGCCATCATCGCTACCGTCACCGAAGCAATCCCGTCAAAGGACCTGGACAACATCCTGTTGCCAGCGGTCGTCGGCATATTCGCCGTTGCCGTCTTCGGGTTGGCGTAGCAGGCGACGCGGCAGTTCAGCGCCACAGGTAATAATCGTGCAGGCTGTGCAGATGGAGCCAGGTTCCGAACAACAGCACGGGAACAGCCAGTGCTGCCGTCAGTGGCAGAAACGAGGCCTTGATGACGCTGGATGCCGCGACGCAAGCCAGAAGTCCCAATCCTGCCATCAGATACACCCTGTCCCGACCAGCCCTCCACCCGATCAAGTAATCAAGCGCCGCCATCAGGGCCAGTGATATTTCGAAAGCCCTTGAAAGTGCGACGATGCCTCTGTCTGCCAGCAGGTCTTTTCCCTGTCCTATCGAATTGAGCGGGTGTACCGAGGCGAAGAACAAGGCCACCATCACGGTCATCGCGAACATTGGCAGCGTACGTTCCTGCTTGAGCCCGATCGAAAAGAGGCTGCCGGCGAAAACGGCTATGGCTCCGCAATAGCGACCGAACAGCGCTATCCGCGTGATGAGCTCGAAGGCGCCTGAACCTGCGCCTCCGGCTGCCAACGCGACCGAGGCTACCTTGGCAAGCTCGAATGTCTGGCAGAAGGCCCACAAGGCGAAAAAAAAGACCTCTATGGAGACAGTCTTGCCGCTTCTCGCGGCGATGAAGCCCAGGACGACGACGGCGTACAGGCCGCAAACGACCGCGGCGCCTATCACCGTGTAGAAGTTTACGATGCGGTCTCCCGTGAGGCCGGCTTCGGCGGCTCGCTTCCAGCCATCGATCCCTGTCGACCAGGCCGCGAGGGTAGCGGCGGCAAGGGCCGCTGCCGAAAGCGAGGAGAATCCCCAGAACAGTCGTTCACGAAGTTTGATCGTCATGGAACCACCGTACTACCGCAAGGCTTTTCCCTCAAGGGTACCGGGTGAATGCCGATATTAGTAACGGGGTCGGCTGTCCCTGTTGCCGCCCGATGGGAGAATATCGATGAAGAGATGGATAGCGCTCGTCGCCCTGGTTCTGGCGTTCGGTTCGACGGCCTTCGCGGGTGACGTCGCCACCCTCGTCAACCTCGGCTTCTCTCCCGATTCGTCGTACTTCATGTTCGGATTCTATGGCCTCGACGCTTCGAACGACAAGCCGTACGCCGAGCTGTACCTGGTCGACACGAAAAAGAACGATTTCGTGAAGGGCGGCATATTCAAGGGCATGTACGGCGCCTCGCTCCAGCCCGGTTGGGATCCCGCGGGCGGCTTCTACAAGCTGTTCTCCGACGCGGTGCCTTCGGCAAGGAAGCTGAGAATAGACCACCTCTCGCAAGGCCGACTCGTGTACCTGCTTCTGAACGGAAGCTCCGGCCCGGACGTTCTGTCGTTCAAGGACTTCGAGTCGGGGGTCCAGTGGGACGTCGCACTCAAGGAGTCGGTCGAGGAGAAGGGCGGCGCAATCTCTTCGTCGTTCAGCCTGGAAGTATCGCTGGCGAAGGATGGCAAGACGACGAGCCTCAGGGCCGGCAATCCGTCGATCAAGCGCAAGGGCGTGGCCGACTACACGATCCGCGAGATCATCCTCGCACCCGACGGAAAGACAGTCGTAGCGCTGGTGGAGCGGCTCGAGAAGAACGCAAGCGACTCGACAATCCGCTACATGGTCGAGGCGTTCCGCCTGCCATAGCCGGACATCCAGTCTCCGCCGTTGAACAGGCGCCGACATCTCGTATACTATCGACATGCGCCCCCAAGGCGCCGGCTCCAACGGGTCGGCGCCTTGTTGCATAGGCGCGACAGCATCCCGCGCGGCCGGTTCAAGGCCGCGAAGTCCCCGGAAGAGGTATCCGCATGGCCGAAAAGATCACTCCCCGCAGCGTCGATTACTCGCAGTGGTACATCGATATCGTTCTCAACGCGAAACTCGCTGACTATTCGCCGGTCAAGGGCTGCATGGTCATCAGGCCGCGTGGATACGCGATATGGGAGCGCCTGCGCGACGAGCTCGACCGCCGCTTCAAGGAAACGGGACACCAGAACGCCTACTTCCCCATGTTCATCCCGATGAGCTTCCTCAAGAAGGAAGCCGAGCACGTCGCCGGTTTCAGCCCCGAGCTGGCCGTGGTGACTCACGCCGGCGGCGAGGAGCTCGACGAGCCCCTGGTGGTCAGGCCGACGAGCGAGACAATCATCTGGAGCAAATACCGCGACTGGATACAGTCGTGGCGCGACCTTCCCCTGCTCTACAACCAGTGGGCCAACGTCGTCCGCTGGGAGAAGCGCACCCGTCTCTTCCTCCGGACCACCGAGTTCCTGTGGCAGGAAGGACACACAGCCCACGAGACCAGGGAACAGGCGGTCAAGGAAACCGAGACGATGCTCGAAGTCTACCGCAAGTTCGCCGAGGACTACCTCTGCCTGCCAGTCATCGCGGGCCGCAAGAGCGACTCGGAAAAATTCGCCGGCGCAGTCGCCACGTATTCCATAGAAGCGATGATGCAGGACAAGAAGGCGTTGCAGGCCGGAACGAGCCATTTCCTCGGGCAGAATTTCGCCAAGGCCTTCGACGTGCAGTTCCAGACCCGCGAAGGCGGCCTCGACTATGTCTGGGCGACTAGCTGGGGCGCTTCGACGCGCCTTGTGGGCGCCATCATCATGACCCACTCTGACGACAAGGGCCTCGTCCTGCCACCCTCGCTGGCCCAGGACGAGATTGTCGTGGTGCCAATATTCAAGACCGACACCAAGGCGGCCGTGCTCGAATACGCGGGCAAGGTCGTCGCCGCTCTCAAGGCGGACGGCAGGCGCGTCGCCTTCGACGACGACGACAGCTCCAGCCCCGGCTGGAAGTTCGCCGAGTGGGAAATGCGCGGCGTACCGATACGTGTCGAGGCCGGCCCGAAGGATGCCGCCGCAGGCAACGTGGTCATGGTCCGCCGCGACACCGGCGAGAAGACCTTCGTCAAGGTCGAGGACGCTCCGGCCAAGGCCCGGGAGATCCTGGCGGCGATGCAGCATGATCTTCTCGAGAAGGCCCGCGCGTTCAGGAACGCCAACACCAAGGATGTCTCCACCCATGACGAGATAGTCGCGTTCTACGGCAAGGAAAAAAAGGCCAAGGCGCAGTCCCAGGTCGACGGGGAATCGCACGAAGGCACCGCCGAGGCTACCGGCGGCTACGCCCGCGGCCTGTGGTGCGGCAGCCGCGAATGCGAAGCCGCGCTCAAGGCGGAGCTCAAGGTGACGATACGCAACATGCCGCTTGACCAGCAGGAAAACTGCGAAGGCAGCTGCTGCCTCTGCGGCGCCCCGGCCAAACACCGGGCCATCTTCGCGCGCTCGTACTGAAAAGGAGCGGCAGACGAACCGGCCGGCCGCGACGGCGCGTGGAGTCGCGGCGCTCGCCTTTGCCATCTCCCTGACGCTCGCCCTTGCATCGGCATCCTGTGGACGACGCACCCCGGTAAAAACCGCCGAGGCGGCACCCGGCGGATTCGCGGTAAGCCCCGGGCAAGCCCTGGTCCTCATCGTCGGCGACGATGGAATCCTCGCGCCGCGGGCTGCCGACGGCAGTTCCTCTGCCCGGCGTGCGCCCGAGCCTTTTCCGGTCGCCCTCTCCGCGGCGGCCATACAGCCGCTCGGCGACTCCGCGGTACTCGCCATCAACAGGGTGGGTCTTTCAAGGCTCGTCGTCAGGCGCGCGGACAGCGCCGAAACCACCGGCAAAAGGCTCGTCATCGAAGCGCTGCCAGGAGCCTCGGGCGAGTTCGCCGGGCGCACCGTCTCGTCGTCATGGTCACGCGGAGGCGAGGCATTGTTCCTGCTGTTCCGCCATCCCATCTACGAGACGGCTGCCCCGCGGTCGCCCGCTTCGGTCATAGTCGCTACCGACGGCTCCGCCGCCACAGTTCTTGCCCCGGGCGTCGGGGGCGACGCCTACGCGCTGTACCCGCTGTCCGCTGAATCATGGCTTGTGCAGTACCGGACCGAAGCGGGCGACCGCGTCATTCCAGGCTACGCGCGCTACTCGCCTGCCGGTGGTTCCGGCTCCGGCTCAACCGAGCCGCTGGAACGCATGGCCTTCGAAAAGCTGGCATCCCCGATACCGCTGGCATCCGCGCCGGAACCTCTCCGGACGGCCGCGGCGGCCCTGGGCGGCCCGCTGCTCGTGGAGTGCCGGGCCGCCGACGGTTCCAGGCGGACCTTTGTCCG
>CAZNXK010000198.1:0-5278 GCA_964576835.1 uncultured Treponemataceae bacterium
GCATGTTGTCGCTCGTCTGGATGGCCTTGGAGTTGAACTCGTAGGCGCGCTGGGCCACTATCATGTTGACCATCTCGCGGACAACCGAGACGTTGGACATCTCGAGGAATTTGTGGATTGTCTTGCCCATGCCGTCGAAGCCGGGCCGGCCGGGTATCGCGTCTCCCGAGGCGTTGGACAGCTTGAAGAGGTTCTCGCCCACGGCGGTGAGTCCCACCGGGTTGGCGAAGCGGTACAGCTCCAGCCGCCCCACGTCCACCGGGTCGTCCTGGCCGGGAACCTTGACGCTGATGCGTCCGTCCTGGCTGATGGACAGGGTCTCGGGGATGAAGTCCTGCGGCAGCACGACCTCGGGCATCATCTTGTATCCGTTGGACGTGACGAACTGGCCGTTGGAGTCTATCTTGAAGGCGCCGTCGCGGCTGTAGGCGTATGAACCGTCGTACATCATGACGCGGAAGAAGCCGTCGCCCATGATGGCGACGTCGGTATTGTTCTCGGTGTTCTGCAAATTCCCCTGGGTGAACTGCCTCGGGGTAGCCGACAGCTTGACGCCGTGGCCCATCTGCACGGGCACCGGCACGACGGTGTCCTCGGTGGCGGGGGTGCCGGCGACGCGGACCGTCTGGTAGATGAGATCCTCGAAGTCGGCGCGCATCTTCTTGTAGCCCGACGTGTTGACGTTGGCCAGGTTGTTCGAGATCGTGTCGATGCTGGCCTGCTGGCCTATCATGCCGCTGGCCGCGGTCCACAAGCTTCGTACCATGGTGTATCCTTTATACCTTCGCTACTTCGTTGATCAGCTTGCCGAGCGAGGCATCCTCGGTCTGTATGGTTTTCTGGTTGGCCTCGTAGGCCCGGTTGACTTCTATCATGCGCACCATTTCGGTGACGGGGTTGACGTTCGACGCCTCGGTAAAGCCCTGGAGCACCGTCGGCCTGGCCTGTCCGGCGAGTGTCCCTGCCGGGCCGGATTCCTCGGTGGCCTTCCAGAGGCTGGAGCCCTGCTTGGCCAGGTAGCGCACGGTCTCGAAGTCGACGAGTTTCAGGGTGTCCAGGAGTACGGGCTGGGCCCATTCGTTCTGTTCCCTGCCGACGAAGAGTTCAGGGTCGTCCTGGTACCTGGCGTTCACCCAGACCCGGCCGTCCTTGTCCACCTGGAAGTTGTTTGCCTTGACGCGTATCGGGCCTGCCTCGCCAAGTACCGGAAAGCCTTCCTTGGTCTCGAGGTAGCCTTCCTTGCCGAGAACGAAGGCGCCGTTGCGGGTGTAGCGCTCGCCTTGGGGGGTGTCGATGCACATGAATCCCTTGCCGTCCAGCGCCAGGTCGTAGTCGCTGTCGGTGCCCTTGAGCGAGCCCTGTTCCAGCTCGGTGAAGACCTCGTTGGCTTCTACGCCGGTGCCGAGCTTGCCTATGACCGGGGCCATGTCGCCCGAGCCCAGCGGGTGGAGGTAGACGCCGTCGTCGTCCATGCGCCTGAGGAGGAGCTGGGCAAAGGCCTTGCTGACCGTTACGTCGCGCTTGTAGCCGTCGGTATCGATGTTCGCGAGGTTGTTCGCGATGGAATCGAGCCTGACCTGCTGCGCGGCCATGCCGCTGGCGCCCGTGTACAATCCCCTGATCATCCGCTTTCCTCCATGCCCTCGCTTTCTATATCGGCGGGGTACGGGCGCGGGTTTAGGTCGATGTAGGGCGGCTATATCGTCACGAGGCTGCCTGAATCGATTTCCTTCAGGAATATCTTGCCGTAGCGGCCGGAATGGGGGTGGTTCCAGACGGCGGGCGAGTAGGTGCTCATGAAGAAGAACATCACGTCGCTCATGTCGTCCTGCGATTCCACCAGTGACCAGCGGTAGTATATTTCGTCCTCGTTGGCGAGGAGGACGGCACGGCGTCTTTCGTCCAGCTCGGTCTCAGGGTCGGTGGCGACGCGGAGGGTGGCGCGCAGGCCGCCGTAGTACGAACGGGCGAGCATGTAGAGGTTGAGCTTGCCGCCCGCGTCCCTGTAGTACAGTTCGGCAATGCCGCCCATCGCCGGTACCGAGCCGTTGATGGCGTACTTGTCCGCCTTGGCGATAGGCGACCAGCGTACGGTATAGAAGGCGTCCCCGTCCTTGACTGACTTGCGTATGTCGTAGCCCACGGAACAAGGTTACCACGGCCGCGGCAGCCTGCGCCAGCGACCGCCACGGGCGAACCGCCGCAGGCGAGACCTCTGTACATTCTTTTTGCTTAGGTATAAACCTATGGACAATTCGCTCCCCGGCCGCCCCAATCCTACACAATGTAGACCGCGACCAGAGCGGGGCCTTAGGAAGTGTACGAACAGTGCGTGAGACAGTCGAGCGGGTCCTTGGCGTCGAGAACGAGGCCAGGGCGAGGATAGAGGAAGCCAAGCAAAAAGCGGCCGCCATCAGGACCAGGGCCGAGGAAGCCAGCTCCGCCATGATCGGCGCGGCCCGCGAAAAATCCATCGGTACGTCGAGGGCAAAGCTGGACGAGGCGAGAGCCGCCGCCAAGGCAATGCTCGATGCGGCCAGGGCCGAAGCCGCCGCCGCCGCGGAGTCTTTCAGCGCTCAGTCGAAGAAAGCGACGGATTCTCTGGTCGCGGACATCGTCGCGTTGATAACGGGACGGCCCGCGTGAGGAATTGACGGCCATGCGCGACGCCTTGTCGACCTACGGTTTTCTGAGCGCCAAGCTCAAGACCCGAATAAGCAAATCCCTGCCTCCGGAAGCGATAGACCGCCTGGTCAAGGCGAAATCCCTCCCGGAGGCAGTCATGTTTTTAAAGGGTTCAGCCTACGCGGCGATCGAGGAAGCATATTCGCTTACCGGCGACCTGCGGTCCGGCGAGGCCCTGATAAACGCCCGCGAGCTCGAACTGTACACCGGCCTGTTCCGCTACGCCGACGAGCCGGTGCTGTCGTTCATACGCGCGCTGTCGCTCCGCTTCGAGGTCGACAAGGTCAAGAATTCCGTGAGGCTCTGGTTCGACGCCCGCATCAGGGGTCGAAACGTGGACGGCAAATCCGGCTACATCTACAGGGAAACGATAGCCCATTCCTTCGACGTCGACGAAGTGATACGTGCGCCGGACGCCGAAGCGGTGGCCACCGCGCTCGAGGGCACGCCTTACGCCGCCATCGCCCGCCGCGAACTGCCTGCCGCGAGTTCCGGCCGTTCCGTCTTTGCTTTCGAACTGGCGCTCGACCGCTTCTATTACGACGAGGCCTTCGCGGCTGCCGCGGCGCTGTCCAAAAGCGACAGGGTCGTCGCGGAACGGATACTGGGCGTCGATGTGGACATGCAGAACATTTCGTGGTTGATACGGTTCAAGGGTTTCTACGGCATGGGTTCCGAGGAAGCGATGCGCAACCTCATTCCGCGAGGCAGGTCGATTGGAGCCTCCGCGATTGCCGAAGCGTACGCCAGCGAACGTGGCGGTCCCGGCGCGGGCGGCGCTCTTGGCCTCGAGCTGCTCCGCAGGAGCTACGGCAGCTTTGGCGCCCTGCTTGGAGGTAAAGGCGACGCCGCTTCACGCCTCGCGATGATGGAAGGCGCGCTCAGGCAGATATCCATGGCCGAAGCTGACCGCAGCATGGCCGGCTATCCCTTCTCCATAGGAATAGTGCTGGCGTATTTCACCAGGCAGCGCGAGGAGCTGCGAACCATCATGACTATCCTGAACGCCAAGAATTATTCCTTGCCCGAAGAAAGGATACGGAGCGCCCTATGATGTTCACGTCGCCTATGAGGTTGCTTGCAGCAGTCGCGCTCGATACGGATTCGGAAGCGATCGCCAGGGAACTCCTGAACCAGGGTGCGCTCGACCTTGTTTCAGTCAAGGAGCTGTCTGGCGAATGGAAGGCCAAACTTGCGCAGGTGGAACCCAAGGTCAACCTGGCCCGCTTGGGCGAGCTGCGCAAACGAGTCGAGGGATTCATGTCCATGGCCGTACCGCCGATGCCGCGGCCCCGGCTCGATGGCGAGGGTATCCCTCATGTGGTGGATCTCGACGCCGCCGAGCGCCGTCTCGACACCATTGCCGCCGAGGTCAACGGCCTCCGCGAGCGGCAGAAGACTCTCCAGGAGGAGATACTCAAGCTCGACGAGATAAAGCGGCAGATCGAAGCCTTCGGCGACCTGAAGGCAGGGGCGGCCGCATCGTCGAGCTATTCGTTCCTCTCGATACGCGCCGGAATGCTGTCCGCTGACAAGGTGGACGAACTGGCAAAGGCCCTCGAGGGCATCCCGTCGGTCGTGCTGCCTGCCTCGGGTACCGAAGGCCTGCCCGCGGGAGAGCAGACCGGCGTTGTGCTCATTTCCCTCAAGCGCGACACGCAGCGGGTCGCGCCGGCGCTTGAGAAGCTAGGCTGGCAGGACGCCCGCCTTCCTGAATCGTCAGGCGACGACTCTGGCGAGGCGCTGGCCAAGCTGTCCGACAAGGTGGACGCGCTCAGGAAGAGGCAGGCCGATTGCTCCGCGGAACTCGGAGACTACTTCAGCGCCAACGGCAAGGATCTGTCGAGCCTGTGGGCGGCGCTCCGCGTCGAGGAGCTGATTGCCACGGTGCGCTCGTCGTTCTCGAGGACCGACCGCACGGTCCTGTTCTCGGGATGGATTCCGGAGGAGAAGGCCGCTGTCGTCGAGGCGGGCATCAGGCGCGCCGCTGTCGGCGGCTGCAGCATCGAGTGGATGGAGCCCAGGCAAGGCGAGGCCGCCGCGATGCAGGCTCCCGTCGAGATGAAGAACCCCAGGATCCTCAAACCCTTCGAGGGGCTCGTGCGCAACTACGCGGTGCCGGAATACGGCAGCGTCGACCCGACGCCCTTCGTCGCGGTGGCGTACCTGTCGATGTTCGGACTGATGTTCGGCGATGCCGGGCAGGGCCTGGTCGTCGCGGTCCTTGGCCTCCTGGGACAATACCTGACGAGGAAGAGCGGCAAGCCCGATGGCTTGTACAAGCTGATGGTCTACTGCGGCGCTGCCGCCATGGTCACGGGCGTCCTTTTCGGTTCGTACTTCGGATTCAAGCTGTTTCCGCCTTTGTGGTTCGACTACCATGCCATAGTCAATGGTCACGAAGCCGCGGGCGCCATTCGGTCGGTCTACGACATTCTGGGAATCACCATCCGCTTCGGAATGATCGTGCTGGGTACCGGTTTCGTCATCAACTGGATCAACCTCGTGCGAAAGCGCGACTGGTTCACCCTGATACTCGACAAGGCGGGGCTGCTCGGCGGGTGGATCTACGCTACCGGAGCGTGGGTAGCCT
>CAZNXK010000199.1:0-5202 GCA_964576835.1 uncultured Treponemataceae bacterium
GCCATGCCGATGATGGCATCGACCCGCTCCGAACCGTCCAGCACCAGGCCAAAGCCGCCGTTGACGCTCTTGCCTATGCCCACGCCGCCTCCGTTGTGCAGCGCGACCAGGCTCATGCCGCGGGCCGCGTCGCCTGCGAAGTTCTGCACCGCCATGTCCGCCATCACGTTTGAGCCGTCCTTGATGTTGCTCGTCTCGCGGAAGGGGCTGTCGGTCCCGCCGCAGTCGTGGTGGTCCCGCCCGAGCATGATGGGGCCGACCTCGCCTGAGCGGACCATGTCGTTGAATTTCAGGGCGATTTTCATGCGGCCCATCGCGTCCTGGTAGAGGATGCGCGCCTTCGTGCCGACGACGAGGCGGTTCCTGTCGGCGTCGCGTATCCACGCCCAGTTGTCGCGGTCCTGTCCACGCCGGTCCGGGTCGATGCATGCCATCGCCGCGGCGTCGGTCCTGCGCAGGTCCTCGTCCTTGCCGGACAGGCAAACCCAGCGGAACGGCCCGTAGCCGTAATCGAACAGCTCGGGTCCAAGGATGTCCTCGACGTAGCTCGGGAATATGAAACCGTCCTTCTCGTCGATGCCGTTCTTCGAGACTTCGCGGACGCCGGCGTCGTAGACAGCCTTGAGGAAGGAATTGCCGTAGTCGAAGAAATAGGTTCCCTTGGCGGACAGCCGCCCGATGACCTCGAAATGCCGCCTCAGGCTTGCGTCGACCAGGGTCCTGAAGCGCCCGGGGTCCTCGGCCAGGAGCCTGGTACGCTCCGCGAAGGAGAGCCCGGCGGGGCAGTAACCGCCTTCGTACGCGGCGTGGCAACTCGTCTGGTCAGACAGCAGGTCGATGCGTATCGACCTGGCGTCGGCGTACTCGAGCAAGTCGACGACGTTGCCGAGGTAGGCCACTGCTATCGGCTCGCCCTTCGCCATGGCCTGGGCGGCCCGTTCGAATGCGCCAGGCAGACTCTCCTCGACGCATGACACCCAGCCCTGCCCGTGCCGCGTCCGAACGCGGCTCTCGTCGACCTCGGCTATGATCGAGGCGGCTCCCGCTATTATCGCGGCCTTGCCCTGGGCACCCGACATGCCGCCGAGGCCGCTCGACACGAACAACCTGCCCCGCAGGTCGCCGTCGCGCGGCACGCCGAGCTTGAGGCGGCCGGCGTTCAAGAGCGTGTTGAAGGTGCCGTGCACTATGCCCTGGGGGCCTATGTACATCCAGCCGCCGGCGGTCATCTGGCCGTAGTTGGCCACGCCGAGCGCGGCCGCGTGGCTGAAATCCTTCTGGTTGTCGAACATGCCTATCATGAGGCCATTCGTGATGACGACGCGCGGCGCCAGAGCGTGGCTCTTGAACAAACCCAGCGGATGGCCGCTTTCAAGGACCAGGGTGGAATCCCGGTCGAGAACCTCCAGGTACTTCTTTATGAGCTGGTACTGCATCCAGTTCTGGCAGACCTGGCCAGTCTCTCCGTAGGTGACCAGTTCGTAAGGATAGAGCGCCACGTCGAAGTCGAGGTTGTTGTCTATCATCACCTGGAAGGCGCGTCCCTCGAGGCAGGCGCCCCGGTATTCGTCCACCGGCCTTCCATGGAGCGGCTCCCGTGGGCGGAAGCGGTAGCCGTAGATTCGGCCGTGCGCACGCAGCTCGTCAGCGAACTCCGGAGCCATGCGCGCATGCCAGCGCTCGGGAACGTAGCGGAGTGCGTTCCTGACGGCTAGCGCCTCCTGGGCCCGCGACAAGGGCGCTTCCCGCCTCGGCGCGCGCCTGATACCGGGCTCGAAGACAGGATCGGGAGGCAATTCGTCGAGCACCAGCCTCAAACCCCCAGCCATGTCGTTCGTCGTCATGTCATTCCTCCTCGGTGCTGTCCATGGCGTCCTCGGCGACGCGGAGTATGGTGCCGTCGGCCACGAGCGCGATCGCGGCAGCCATGTCGTCCTGCAGTATCCTGTCCCTCTCGACCATGGGCGCAACCGAGCGCAGTGCGCGCCATGCGGCCCTGGTCGGGGGCGACAAGTCCTCGGGTCCGCCGAGGAGATCGATGGCCTGGCAAGCCGCGAGCAGCTCAAGGGCGATGACGGTTCTCGAGTTGCCGAGAATCTCCCGAGCCTTGCGGGCGGCTATCGTACCCATCGAGACGTGGTCTTCCTGGTTGGCGCTCGACGGTATCGAGTCGACGCTCGCCGGGTGGGCAAGTATCTTGTTCTCGGAGACGAGCGAGGCGGCGCTGTATTGCACTATCATGAAGCCCGAGTTGAGTCCGCCGTCCCTGACGAGGAAGGCCGGAAGACCGTTTGACAGCGCCGGGTTGACGAGGCGCTCGATGCGGCGCTCCGAGACGTTGGCGAGTTCCGCGACCGCTATGCCCAGGAAGTCCATGGCGAACGCCACCGGCTGACCGTGGAAGTTGCCTCCGGATATGATGTCGCCTCCGGACGGATCCTCGGGGTTGAGGAATATGAGGGGATTGTCGGTGGCGGCGTTTATTTCTCTCGATACGATGTCGAAGGCGTAGCCTATGGCGTCGCGCGAAGCGCCGTGTATCTGCGGTATGCAACGCAGCGTGTACGGATCCTGGACGCGCTCCTGGCCCTGGCGCGTCGTGTAGCCGGAGCCCTCGAGCAAACCGCGCATGTTGGCGGCGCATTCTATCTGGCCAAACTGGCCGCGGACCTCGTGGACCCTGGCGTCGTACGCGTCGGTTATGCCGCGCAGCGCCTGCATCGTCATCGCGGAAACGACATCAGCCGTCCTGACGAGCTTCCAGGCGTCGAAGGCGGCGAGCGCCGCGATGGCGGTCATGCACTGGGTGCCGTTGATAAGCGCCAGGCCTTCCTTTGCGACCAGCTCCACGGGGTTGAGCCCCGCGGCAGCCAGCGCGTCGGCGGAAGGAACGCGCTTACCGCGGTAATAGCACTCCCCCATGCCGCAGAGAGACAGGGCCATGTGCGACAGCGGCGCCAGGTCGCCCGAGGCTCCGAGCGAGCCCTTCTCCGGCACGACCGGCACGACGCCCGCGTTGAGCATGTCAAGGAGCGCCAGTACGGTAGACAGCCTGGCTCCGGAATCGCCCACCGCGAGCGCGTTTACCCGCAGGAGCATCATCGCCCGGACGACCTCCTCGGGAAGCGGGTCGCCGACGCCGACCGCGTGACTCATTATCAGGTTTCGCTGCAGCGTCACGTTGCTCTCGCCTGAAATGACGACATCGCAGAATTTGCCGAAGCCCGTCGTGATGCCGTAGCGTATAAGCGAATCATCGACGCAACGCCTGACGACCTCCCGTGAAGCCTCGATGCGCGGCACGGCTTCCTCGGCCAGCTCGGCCGTCGCTCTGTATCGCGCCACAAGCACAACATCCTTGATGCTGGCCTCTCGGCCATCCAGTACTACCGTTTCCATGCGAAGACCTTTCAGGGCGAGTCAGGGCCGGACTGCCGGCGCCTCTCGATCACAAGGTCGCAGTATAGCACGACCGCCTCCGGAGGGGCGAGGCGTCGCACTGTTCCGCCATGGCGCTACGGGCAATGGAACAGCGGCGTGAGCATGCCATGCGTATCAAGGTCGAAGCGAGAATCGGTCAGCGGTCCTGCTCGTCCGGTATGGAAGCGAACCGGTATCCTATACCCGGTTCGGTAATGATGATGGCGGGCGTCGCGGGGTTGGGCTCGATCTTCTTGCGGAGTGACGCGATATGGACGCGAAGGCTCCCTTCCTCGACGTCGCCCAAGGGCCCCCACAGCTCCCTGAGCAGCCGCGATCGTGTGACGATCTTGCCCGCATGCCTGGCAAGCAGCTCGAGCACGGAGAATTCCGTTGGGGTGAGCCTGGCTTCAATGCCGTCTGAGGAGACCCGGCGCCGCTCGAAGTCTATCTCGAGAGGTCCGCTCCTGAACGCCTTTACCGTCTCCGGCGCGACACGGCGACGAACGGCCTTTATCCGCGAGATGAGCTCTCCCGTATGGAAGGGCTTGACGATGTAATCGTCCGCCCCGCCGTTCAGGAGACCCGAGATGTCCGCTTCCGAGTCCCGCACCGATACGACTATGACGGGTACCGCGCTCCAGGCCCTGATCTCCGCGAGCACCGCTCCGCCACCGATGTCGGGAAGGTTCATATCGAGCAACACGACGTCCGGGCGGCCATCCACCGTGGCCCTCAGGCCCGATTCGCCGTCAGCCGCCTCGTCGACGATCCATCCGATGTTGGATAATGCCAGCGACAACAGACGCCTGATCTGCTCGTCGTCATCTATGACCAATACTTTCACGATGTGCTTCCTCCAGGTTGACCGACAGGCAGGACGGCGGCGATGACGAAACGACCCTGGCCGTTTTCCACGATCTCGAGCCTCCCGCCGTGGGCCGTCACGATGCCCTCGCATATTACGAGTCCAAGGCCGAGGCCCGCTCCTAGAGCGCGGTGACCTCTCGTGAATTTCCTGAACGGCGGCACGCCGGGCTCCAGGACCATGCCGGGGCCCTCGTCGCCGACCTCGATGCGCAGAAGGTCGCCATTCCGCGCGATGGACAGATCGACAGTCCCTCCGGGCCTCGAATACAGGCATGCGTTCCTGAGGAGGTTGGCGGTCATCCTGGCGACCAGGGGAAGATCCACGAGGATCGATCCAGCGGCCTCGTCCACCGACACCGCGACACGGCGACCCCCGGTGTACGGGGCGGCGGCCGCTACGGCCGCGTTAGCGATCTCGGCATGGTCGACGACCTCGGTCTTGAGTCGGAGCATGCCGGAGCCTATCCGGCTTGCGGAGAGCAGATCCTCGACCACGGCGTTGAGTCTGTCGGCGGAACGGAGCGCCCCGGCAAGGAGCCCCTTGCGCGATGCGGCGTTCTCCGCAAGGGAGTCTTCGCACAGCGCGCTCACCGCGCCGGTCACGGCCGTGAGCGGAGTCCTCAGCTCGTGGGACACGGTGTCGAGCAGCACGCGGGACAAGCGCTCTGACTCCACGGCGAGCAATGCCTTGCGGTTCGTGGCCTCGCGGTTTTCACGGTCGACGACGAGCGCGAGAGCGCGGCCAAGCGCCCTCATCAGCTCGGCGTCGGCCCTCGCCCATCCGGGTCCGCGCTCGACGCCGATCGCGCCGAGGCTCACGCCGCCCGACGAGGCGGGGACGAAAGAGTACCGATTCGCGGTTCCTTGCGAGTCGGGTGCGCCTTCCGCCGCGGCGAGCGCGGCCTCGAAATC
>CAZNXK010000200.1:0-5167 GCA_964576835.1 uncultured Treponemataceae bacterium
CTGAAGCCATCGTATAGCGTCCGCTCAAGGCCCAGCTCGCGCGATGATGAGCTAGCGCCCAACGCTTGTGTGTCCTCGTCACGAGAGCCGACTGCGAAGCCAAGACTCTCGCTGCGCGTCGAACGCCTTCCCAGCGCGTCGTAGCCGTAGGACACGCTCGTCAGCTGGTCGTTCTGCATACGTCCCCAGAGCGAAGGCTCCGTCGCTACGGCCTCGATGAGGCGTTTCTCGTCGTCATAGCGATAGGAGATGCTCTGGCTGCCGAGAGCCTCCTCCGCGAGGCTGCCGTTATCGTCATACGCGTACGTTCGCTTGCCTGCGATCGATAATCTATTCTCTATGTCGTATTGATAGGTGATCGAACCCCAGGCGTTCTCTTTTTGCATCCTGTTGCCTCGTTCGTCGTACCCGTACGTTTCCGTCCATACGCGCGCGTGCTGGTCGAGCCTGAACCCGCGATCGAGCGAGTCGAACGCCGAGCGCGCGGCGCCCAGCTCGGATTGACTCAACGCGAGCGGCTTCATGAACTCGCCATAGTCGTGGCCCATCACCGGTCGCCAATGGTCTCCGGAACGGAATCCCCTGCCGTGCCAATTCTCGTACAGGCCCTGCCTCTTGGCAAGAGCCTTCCCGATAGCCTCGCCCAGTTCCGGCGCTTCGTCGAAATCGGGTAGGAGACTCCTGTCGGATCCGCCATGGAACCCTCTGGACGACGACGAGTCATCCGAATCGTCATCATCGCCGGAAACGACCTCAGGGAACAGCCCCGCGTCCAGGCGCTCCGTAAAGGCCGTCTCCATGAGCGAGGCGGTCAAGGGATAGGAAGCTCTGGCGAGGCGGCCCGATGCGTCATAGTCGAACCTGCTCATCTTGCCATCAGAATCGATTACGATAGACTTCCGTCCGGCGTCGTCGTAGACGTACGCTTCCGACAGCGGCCCATCATCGCGGCCCCGGCCGCGGGTGGCAAAGATAGTAGCCGCGACTCGTCCCGCGGCGTCGTACTTCGTCCTCGTGGAGGCGTCGTTGGGCTGTAGCATCAGGATCTGGCGCATCGCGGCGTCGTACTCGAAGCTCGTGCGTCCCTTGTCTGAGTCGGTGAGCTCGAGCAGCTCGCCCTGGGCCCCGTAACGGTATAGGACCGTCTTGCCGTCGCGGGTCAAGGACGTACGGCGGCCTTCGGCGTCGTATTCGTACGCCATTTCCTGATCGAGCGAATCGTCGCGGCTCCAGACCATGCGGCCGGCGTCATCGTAACGATACTCCAGGAGGCCGGTTCCATTGCGTGCGCTCCTGAGCCTGCCTGTCTCGTCGTAGGCGAATCGCTTCTCGTCTCCATCAGGATAGGTCACCCCGACCATCCGCCCGAGACCGTCGTATGAATAACGCAGCGTGGCGCCGGAAAAATCGGTCTTGGCTATCAGCTTACCGGTCAGGTCCCATGCATAGCGGGCGCTCAAGCCGAAGCGATCGGTCTCCAGCACGCGCCTGTTCATCTCATCATACGCGTAAGCGTAGGCCGGTTCAGCGTCGAAGCCCTCAGACAACACGTTGCCGTTGGGATCATACGCATAGCGATACGTCTCGTCTCCCTTAACCCTGGTCACGAGTCGGCTCCGCGCGTCGTACTCGTAGCTTTCCACAAGAAGCGGTCCCTGCTTCCGCTCTATGATGTTTCCAGCGCCGTCGTATGCATAGTCGATGGTCCTGCCGGTCGCGTCCGTCACGGCAAGCAGACGTCCGATCGCGTCCCGCTTGTACGTCGATACGTTTCCTAGCCTATCGACGACCTTTATAATGTTTCCCGCGGGATCGACCGTGTACGCGGTCTTCTTTCCATAGGGATCTATTTCCGCGCTGAGTCTTCCGGCTGGGTCGAGCTCGAAGCGCCATGTCGCTCCTTCCCTATCGGTCTTCGCTGTCAGCCTGCCTTCTGCGTCATACTCGAAACTGCTGACGGCGCCGAGACCGTCGACCGTCGCAGCCAGCGAACGATCCTGGGTCCATCGATAGCCGGTATGGCTGCCAGACCTATCGGTCTTGCCGACGACCAGCCCTCTTGCGTCGTACTCGATGGTAGCCTTGCCGTACTCGCCGCTGGGTCCGCCTTCTGACACGACTCGTCCAAGCTCGTCGTACTCGTACGCCAGGGTATTTCCCGCCGCGTCGGTCACGGCGACAGGCTTACCGCGCCTGTCATACTGATATGATGCGTGGACGTACTGTCCAGTTTCGCTAAAGTATCCAGCCTTTGTTGTCCGGCCCATTTCATCGTACTGATATGCGAATTTGGTTCCTCTGCCATCCGTCACGGTGGCGACTCGCCCCGTGGACGTATAGGTCCTGGTCTCAAGCGTCTGCTCGCCTATCGCCACCGTCGTCAAGCGCGAAAGATCATCGTAGGAATAGGCCGTAGAGACCCCGCGACCATCGGTCGTCGACGTCCTGTTTCCCGCCGCGTCGAACGCGCTCGCCATGGCTATACCGGTCTCGGCGTTCCTGACAAGAGCGATACGGCCTCGATCATCGTAGTCATAGGTCGTGGTCGTCGTCCATGATGTGGACCAGTCGCTGAGCTCGTCACCGCCCAGCCCTATCGTCAGCGTGGCCGTCCCGAGGTATTCCGCGGCCATCTTGCCGTCATCGCGATAATCATACTTTTTCGCTACGCCGGCGGGATCTACCGACATCCTCAATAGGTGCCGCGCATCGTATATGTATCGAGTGACGGCGCCGGTCCTGTCGACGGTTCGCACGAGATCCTTACGATTCGAATAGGCGTTCTCTGTCATCCTACCCAGTGGATCGGCAATCGATATGATGGATCCATCGCCGTCATAGGCGTATTTCCAGCTGGCGCCCGTGGAATCGGTATACATCGTCACGCGCCCGATCGCATCGCTCGTATAGTTTTCTACGCTGCCGTCAGGCTTCGTGACGTTCGCGATATTCCCGTAGGCATCATACGCGTAATCGGTCCGCTGATGCTCCTGATCGGTCATTGCCGCAAGGCGTCCCAGATTATCGTAATCCAGACGCATGGTTCCGCCATCAGGGTACGAGACAGTCAATAAGTTCCCATGGATATCATATTCGTAATAGGTGCGCTTATCCTCCTCATCCCTTACCGACAGTGGTTTTGAGTAGCGGTTATATGTCCACTCCCTTACTCCGCCTTCGGGATTCTTAGCGAGAATCCTGTTTCTGTCGTCGTCGTATCCATAACGCCAAACATTGCCGCGCTCGTCGGTCTCGGCAATTCGGTTATCATCGCTATCGTACTCGAAAAGCTTACAAGATCCGTCCTCGTAGGCGATCTTCACCGTCCTGTACCGCTCATCGAAGTAATAACGCTCCACTATCCCCGATGGATTTTCATATTCCGTCGCATTGGATTCTGGATAGTAACGGAAATGCTCCGCCGCGCCGGTCTCGTCGACCGTCTTGACAACGCGCATGGCTCCGTCAATTTCCTGGTATTCGTATGTCCTGGAGGTTCCGTCCGGCTTGATTATGGATGTCAGGTAATGACCGGAGTAGGCGTACCTGACGGTATCGCCGCGCGGGTCGGTAGATCCGACAAGCCGTCCGGCTTCATCGTATGAATATAAAACGGTCCTGTCGATGGGATCCGTTATCGCGGCGATACGCGATCCGCTCCAGGCGAACGTCAACGCTCGGCCGTATCCATCGATCACGCTCGCCAGTCGTCCATTCACATCATAGCTATAGCTTAGCCTGTTCCCGTTCAGATCATCGCGGTACATGGGTTGGCCCAGATAACTGTACGCGGTGACGATCCCGCCCTTATCCGTTGCCATGAAGGTCCCATCGGAAAGCAATTCGAGTCTCGTGTCAAAAGGCAGAGAGGACTGATATAACGTGCCAGAAGGGTAGTAATTCTTGACGCCATTGGGGTAACCCTTCATGGAATCATGTTCGGGCGGCGATTCAGCCTTGAAGACATGCGCGGTGCCGCTCTCGTCATAGAATACGACGCGATCGTTACCTAGATAGAGCAAGTGGTCGGGATCGGTCTCATTGACGACATACCGGTTAAGCGTCTCATTATCGCTGGCGACCTGGTGTTGCCGCTTGGCCTCATCTATTGCCTTTTGAATTTCATCCAGCTGGATTGCCAGGCTTTCATTCTTGCTGTTCACTTGCGCCAGGTCAGAGAACGCGGCATCGATCTGAGCCCTAAGGCTATTCGCCGCCGCCAGCATGGCATTCGCTTGAGCCAACTGCGCCTGCGCGGTACCAAGCATATATCCGCCAGCGCTCTGGCACTTCTGGATGGTGGTATTCGCGGCGCTCACGGCGCTTGAAGCCTTGGCTTGCGCTTCGACGGCCAACGCCTTGGTTGGCGACAATGTGGAGAATATCCGATTATATTCGGCTACATTTTGATCATAAGCGGCTTTTGCCGTCGCATGCGCTTGTTCCAGCATGGCGACGATCGTCCCCGTACCGGGAGCCACTCCGCGAGTGATCCGAGTATCATGGCTAAAAGTCCATCCCAATCCCAATGAATGGCCAGAAATCTGATTGCTTTCATAATACCTCTGTACCGCGATCTCCTGGCCGCAGAAGAGGTATGAAATATCTTTCTCGGCATGATAGAACGATCCGGAAACGAGCCTGACGGGGTCTCCCCCCAAATCCGCTCCCTCGGTCAACGCGCCTTCCGTAACGGTCGTCTCGTCAGAGGATGCCTCTACTTTCAATGATTCGATAGCTTCCTTTACTTCGGAAAGCGCTTTTTCCGCTACATCCAAGTCGGTTTTTGCCGTTTCTACCAGCGCATCGGCGGCATCTATTGCCCAGGGATCGCCCGAGGCCAAGGCTTCGTCGAGCACATCATATGCGGCGTCAAGCGCCTCAGCGGTGCTATTGACTGCAGAAGCCGCGGCTGCTTCCTCCGCCGCAAGTTCGTTACCATCACCATCACCATCACCTGGATCAGGATCTGGATCTGGATCAGGATCTGGATCTGGATCAGGATCTGGATCTGGATCTGGATCTGGATCTGGATCTGGATCTGGATCTGGATCTGGATTTGGATTTGGATTTGGACCAGGACCACCACTGCTACGATTATGAACAAGTATCTGGCGCTTCCGGCTATCATGTGGCAAAGGGTTGAAGATCAAGGCCACCCAAGTGA
>CAZNXK010000201.1:0-5138 GCA_964576835.1 uncultured Treponemataceae bacterium
GCCTATCGGGAAAACTGGAAGAAGTCCTGGGATCCATTACCGGGATAAAAATCGGTTCTTCGAACATTGCCAAGGCAGGGCTCCTTCTGACTAAGGAAATCGAGGAGTCCGCGAGCGCCGCGGAACAACTCGGCGCCAGCGCTTCCAGCCTCGCGGATCTTGCAGCCCGGCAGTCCGCGGTGGTCGTCCAGTCCTCGGCCGCCATCGAGCAGATGTCCGCCTCCGCCGCCGGTATTGCTCGAGTCGTCGCTGACCGCAAGAAGGCGAACCATGAACTGGCCATCAAGTCCCACGAGAGCGCGAATACAGCCGCGAGCATCTCCAGGGTAATCGATGAATTCGCAAGACGGGCCGCGCAGATGGCGGAAATGGTCCTTGCGATTCATGATATTTCCGAGAGCACCAATCTGCTGGCCATGAATGCCGCCATCGAAGCCGCGCATGCCGGCAATGCCGGTCGTGGTTTCGCGGTCGTCGCGGACGAGATAAGGAAGCTGGCGAATACAGCCGGAGAGAAGGCATCCGCGATAGACGCCTTGCTCGTGTCCATAGACGACTCGATTTCCGACGCGCGGGATGCCGGCAACAAGGGTACTCAATCGTTCGCCGAGATCGATGCCATAGTCGGGAGTACGCTGGCTTCCTTTGACGAGATTGCCGCGGCGATCATGGAACTATCCGGCGGAGCCGCCGAGATCGTCAACGCAGTCGGACATACCAAGGCGGCGACCGACGAAATAGAGGCTGGCTCGAAGGATATCGCCTCTGCGGTCATATCTATCAGGAACGGCATAACAGCCACGAAAATAAGCGCTACAACCACGAAGGAGGCCATTGAAACGCTTGACGCCGGCCTCGTCCAGCTGAACCTTCGACTCCTGGAAGCGACAAAATTGAACGCGGATGGCGGCAAGTCCGCGGACGCGATCATACGGACGCTTTCGGGTATCATCTCCCACGGTCCGAGCGACATGATCAGGTACGGCGAGCTTGACACCGCGACCGCACGTCTCCAGCACAAGCAATGGGTTTCCAAGGTGTTGCTGCACAAATCCGGAGCGCTTCATCTCGATCCTGTGGTGGTAGCCGATTCCCGTGCGTGCGACCTTGGCCTGTGGCTGTATCGCGATGGCGGGCTTGCGGCTCTTGAAGGCCGCATCGATACCGACAAGCTCCAGAAGAACCATGATCGCTTGCACGTGCTGGCTGCCCAAATGATAAAAGAGAGCAAGACAGCTGACGGCGAGCAAGAGCGGTTGATGATCGAGGAGCTCGATACCCTGTCGGGTACCATAGCCGGTTGCCTGGCAAACCTTGATGGCATTGCCCAGGACAGGATGAAAGCCGGCAGCCATGCATGAGAGCCTGGGCACTGATTGTACTCGATTCGTACCGGAAGCCGCTCTCCGCTTGCTCGGAAGGCTCGATGCCCGGGATGTCCGCGCCGGCGACATCGCGGAGGCGGTAGCCACCATCGCGTTCATCGACCTTAGAAACTTTACGGCGCTCTCTATATAGCTGACGCCCCAAGGAGTAGTCCGGTTCCTTGACGATTGGTACGGACTACCGAGCCTCTGATCGCGGAGCATGACGGCTTCATTGACAAGTATGTCGGCGATGCAGCGCTGGCTGTGTTCATAGGGCCTGTCGACCGTGCGGTTCGATGCTGCGTTGAAATCGTCAAGACCGTCGAGTGATTGAACCGGGGCGCCTTGCAAAGAGTCTTCCGCCTCTCAAGGCCGGAATCGGTATGAACTCTGGCATAGTCGCTTTCGCCGCGGCAGGAAGTTCCAGCCGCATCGACATCACCGATACGGTGAACGTGGCAGCTCGCCTGGAAACAATGACGAAAACATACGGCGTGGACATCATGCTCAGCGAGCAACCGTACGCCAGGCTCAAGTACCCTGAATCCTTTGAGCTACGCTTTATCGACCGGATCGTCGCGCGCGGTAAAAAAATCCCGTTATCCGTTTGAGAGGCCTATGACGGTGATCCAGAACCGCGCCAGAAAACAAAAAAGCGACTGCGTCCTGATTTCAACCGGGCTGTCGCCTGGTACAATTTCGGTCAGACACGCGACCATCGACCTTTACCACAAGAAGCTCTTCGAATCAGTCGCTATCCTGATGCGCATGATCGATGCTAAAGACTTCAGTCACATCGGCTCGGTGCTCGCATTCCTCACCAAGTATGTGGACGTGCATTTCCGTTCCGAGGATGACCTCATGAAGTCGTGCGCATATACGTTCTATGATGATAATAAGGCTCAGCATGACCGGTTCGCGCACACCATAACAGACGCGTTTACATTTTAATCCACGCCCCTGCGCGGGGGGCGACTCCTTGTAATCCGCATAGTCATATTGCTCCTTGCGGTTTGAGATATTGTCAATCGTTGTGGATTGGAAATCCGAACGATTGACAATATCTCGTGTATCTCGGGGGTGAACTCTACGGCAGTCCGTCTGTGCGAACTCAAGTAGTAGAACGATCCTCTAAGTGCACGAACGCCGAGCATCTCCTCGAGGCATAGTGCCTGAGCATATAATTGCACTCTGTCACAATCGTTTTCCTTGTCTTTCCCCCGTTTGAATTCTATTGGAGTCGCTTCTGCCACGTCGCCTTCTGGTTTCAGACGCAACTCTACCAAGTCAGACTTGCCGATCAATCCATATTTCAATGATCTGATAGCCATTGCGAATTCCTGACGGAACAACCTGCGCGACTCGTGCCCCTCGATGTCTACCCGTTCATGGAGGATTTTCCCTTCGGCTGTGAAGCTGTTCACCGCCCAGAGCTGTTCGACGTGGATAAGCGCGAACTGCCGCTCGCAGTACAAGACATGTTGCAGTCCCGAGATCGGCAGAAGCTCATCTTCGGAATATATGCGCTACCCTCGTTCCCGTTCCAGTATCGAGTCCGACCATAGAAGCTCGAGGAATTCCCGCCAGGGCAAGACTTCGACACCATCCAGCATCCTCGGCCGATCCTCCTGGCAAACCATGATGAAACGCCGGATCCCGCCCTCTTCTCGGAGCGCTGCGAGCCCGGCGATATGACGCCTCTGGGCCATGGCCGCCGCCTTCACTTCGATGGCAACCTGGCCGTCGAGGACGAAGTCCACTTCGTAGCCCGAGAGCGAGCGCCAGTATGAGAGGATTCCCCTTGGCCTCCGGTAATCTATCCAGGCCTTCAGTTCTAGAAATATGTAATGCTCGAAAAACTCTCCGAAGTCCGCGCTTTCCGGCGCTACCAGCGGGAGCCGCCTGAGGGTACGCACAACACCGATATCGAAGAGATAGAACTTGGCGGTTTCTACTGACTTGCGTTTCACCGTTCGGTTGTACGGTGCCAGCTCGAATCCAAGCAAGGTATCGACGAGTATCTGATACCACAGCTTGACCGTCTGCCTGGGCACCATCGCGTCGCTCGCCACGTTCGTATAGTTGATCATGTGCGCGTTGGTCGATGCCGCCACTTGAAGGAAGCGTGCGAATGCCGGCAGGTTGCGCGCGAGTCCCTCGGCCGCGATCTCCTCGGTGAGATAGGTGTCGACGTATGCTGCGAGGTCCTCCTCCGGCGAGACTGAGAGATAATGCGGAGGCAGGAGTCCCCGCTCCATGACCCGCTCGAGCGAAAACCCCTCGTTCTTCACCTCGGGATAGGTAAAAGGATGCAGGCTTCTCGTCCTCGCTCTTCCGCCCAGGAGATTGGTTCCAGCGGCCTTGAGCTTCCGCGCGCTCGAACCAGTGAAGAGAAAGCGTATTCCGCGCTCCTCGATCATGAGTTGCGCCTCATCGAGGAAGGCCGGGCACTTCTGGATCTCGTCGACTACCACCAGGCAGTCGCGCAACTCCCGTGCCTCCACCTCGCGCCGAATCAAAGTCGGATCTGACAACAGCCGCACGAGCAAGCCGCCATCGAGCAGGGTATAGCTGAGCTTGGGCATCATGCCCAGCTCCTCCCGGATGAACGAGGACTTGCCTGTCTGCCTCGGCCCGAGAAGAAAGAGCGAGCGCTCGCCGACAAGCGCGGAGATATCCAAGACTCTATGGAGGTAGGAACCAGCCAATCCATCCTCCTACTCTAGTGGAACCGCCATGTCAGTTGGCGTTTATCATAATATACGCCAACTGACATGGCGTCAAGTGAGCCATCCTCGCGCTGTTTCCCACTCACAACCCAGCTCTTTCGAAACGGCGAGATGTGTCTTCTCTTATACTGGGATGACGGTCTTGAATTGCTTGAGTTCCTGGCCATCCAACATGACCCTGTAATCCGAGAAATCCCGAGCTGGTTTCTGCAGGTCCGTTGACCGTTCGGCTTTCACCCTATCGAAAAGCTCCTGCGCCGATTTGTTACCCATGAGCGACGAGTGCTCGAAAATCGTGCAAACCATTCGCGATTGTTTCATCCCCGCGCGTACGGGAATACCCAGGTTGTCGAACGGGTATGGAAACGCCCCGCACAGCAGCGGAGCGTGGTTTCCGTGATCGCCTAGCTATTCAGGCTGTTGCCGGTGAAGGTTCTGGTCGTCCTTCCGTCCCCTCGCATCCGGGGCCGATACCTGTGATGGAAAGCGTTGCTTGAGCATCTCTTCGTTTGCCTTCGCACCATCTTCGGCGATTATTCGAACGACGGCTTCTTGTTCCTTGGTCATGAACGTACCCCTCTCTACGGCGCTCGCTCCACTTTACATTGAATCGCTCGGGCTAGGTGTAGTATTATAACGATAGACGTTGGCGAAAGCCTGCGTTCGCCTTGCCGAAGGAGTAGACTCCAACATTGGTCTGGTTGGTAAGCTGATGCTCCTCCGGCTTTACTTTTGCTCCCACGGTACGAGATCATAGAAGACAAGGATACCATCCTTCTTTCGCTTCAGAATCACCGCAAAAAGATTTCTTGTCCCGTTCACTTGTTGGCGAGCCCCCAGAGCCGCACAAAATTGTGCTTAACCGGCAGTATAGGCAAGAGGCATTGGTCTACTGTGCCGACTCCGTATTCGGAAAGCAGGGCCCGCTTCTTGTTGGTGAACCATTCGCTCGCGGCTACCGAGGCGTTGCTTGCCTCATCATATATGTGGCTCTTCGCTCTTTTGTATGGGTAAGGTATAATTGATTTTATGAAAGATTTGG
>CAZNXK010000202.1:0-4978 GCA_964576835.1 uncultured Treponemataceae bacterium
CTTTTCCATAGGCGCGGATCACGTCATCGACTATACGCGCGAGGACTTCACGCGGAGCGGGCCACGCTACGACCTGATCATGGACAACGTCGCAAGCCATTCGCTATCAGACACCAGGCGCGCGCTGACGCCACAAGGGGTCCACATCCCAAGCAGCGGGAACGCCGGAATGGGCTGGATCATCGTTGCCGCGCTGACGGCGATATTCGTGCGACAGCAAGGCAGTCCTTTTGTCGCTTCCACGACCGGCAAGGACATGGTCAAGCTCAACGAATACATTGAAGCCGGCAAGATTGTTCCGGTCATCGATAGAACCTATGCTCTGGGCAATGCTCCAGAGGCTTTCAGGTATCTGGATGAAGGACACGCCCGCGGAAAAGTCGTGATCACGATGGAGCATGAGTATGCCTAGCTTTGCAGACCGTCATGGGTGTTTCCGAGCCGCTCATCGCCGGTTCCGCATCGCATTCCTCCAGGTAACATATGGAAATGGATTACAGGCACTAAGGTGTGGGTCAGAGCGTGCTTTCCGCGGGAGTGAGAATCCACACTTTCATGTCTAAATGCCGTGGGGCAGGTATTGTCGCACTTGAGATCGAACGTAAATCAAATCGAGTGACAGCAAATAACTCTCAGGCCCTGCGGCACCGGCAGAGAAATGTTTCAATCAGTTCTTTTTTCAGCACCGGGATCATTTCCGAATCCAAACCACCCCGGCCCACAGCGGGCGAGGTAAAAGCCCGCCCATCATGGCGATGAAGACTCTGGCTGCCATTGCAGGATCGTCGGTTGAAAGTCTTCCATCGAGAGCGACAGTGCGCATCCAGACGGTCATGCTGTCCTCGGTCGAGGCATGCTTTGACATGGCCTTTCGTGCCAGCCCTGGATCACCGGCTGAACCGTCCGCGAGAACCCGCTCGGGTGCCGATCATTATGACCTGTTCTTGCGAACCTTCGGGTTTCATGACGACCTCCTTTGCCGGATTTTTGTGGTAACGCAATTAAACTGGTTTAAGGGGGGCATTTTCTTTGGCTCCTCCCAAGTGCAGGAAAAATAATTGACTTTTTCATAGTAAAATATACTTGACATATTGTCTGCTATGCTTTACATTACAAATGTCAAACATACTTGACATTTTAGGAGGGTACTATGTCATTCGAAGAGAAGACCACATGGGTAAGCCTGGTTGTGACCGTGGTGGTCCTGGGAGTCTATTCATCATTTGTCTTGGGGCAGCTGCACCGCGTACCGGTCCTACAGATCGCGTACCAATGGCCCATGATCATTACCATCGGAGCGATGATCGTCATGACGATCGTCGGTACCATACTCATGTCGATCGGCACTGCCATCTCCGCCGAGATACGCGGCAAGGGCTCGGTAGATGACATTGGTCGCACGGACGAACGGGACAAGCACATCAACCGGCGCAGTGAACTGGTCGGCTACTACGTCTCGTCCGCCGGCGTGCTCGGCGTGCTCGCCCTCGCCATGCTGCGCTATGACCAGTTCTGGATCGCGAACGCCCTTTACCTTGCGATGATGGTCGGGGGGCTCGCGTCAGCGGCAGCGAAGCTGGTCGCCTACCGTCGGGGTTTCTAGCCATGGGCAAGCCGACACGGATATCCAACAGCATCCGGTCGCTTCGGTTCGCCGCGGGAGAGATGACCCAGGCGGATCTCGCTGACCGCGTGCACGTGACCAGGCAGACCATCATCGCGATAGAACAGGGTCGCTACTCGCCGTCGCTCGAAATGGCGTTCCAGATAGCCCGGGCATTCGGCGTGTCGCTGGACAAAGTATTCCAGTACCAGGAGGAGTAATCATGAATGCACAAAGTACCAATGCGGAAATCAAGGCGCAAGACCGGCAGGAAACGGCGTTACACAAAGAGCTGGACAAGCCGGGCTCCGTTCTTCTCCTGGGCGGCACCGGGCGTACCGGCAGGCGCGTCCTTAATCAACTCCTGGAGCGCGGCGTCGAAGTGCGCGCCGTCGTGAGATTGGCCAAAAGACTGCCGGAGGGAATGGCAACCCACGACAGGCTGACGCTGGTCGAGGCCGATCTGCTGTCGCTGTCGCAGAGGGACTTGCTGGACCAGGTCCGGGGATGCGACGCGGTCGTCAGTTGCCTCGGACATACCATCGACCTCAAGGGCATCTTCGGGCCGCCGCGCGATCGCGGACTTGCAGCCGCCGACGCCCGTTAAGTTCGTGCTCATGAGCAGCGTATCGGTCAACCGCCCAGGGCAGTTGGATACTCGCCGCGGCATGATCGAGCGGGCTGTTTTATGGATGTTCCGCGGACTCGTACCCCCCGCGAGGGACAACCAGGACGCCTCCGATTTCCTCTATGGCGAGATCGGAAAAACCGACCAATTCGTGCGCTGGGTGGCTGTGCGCCCGGACACGCTCGTGGAGGGCAACATTACCGATTATGCCTTGCACGAGGGCCTCGTGAGCAGCCTGGCAAAACCGGGCCAGAGCTCCATGGCGAACGTCGCGCACTTCATGTGCGAACTCGTGACTGAGCCAAAGGTGTGGGATGAATGGGAGGGCCGGCTACCGGTCATCGTCGACGCGGATTCGAAACAACACGCAAAGGGCTGATACGGCGAAAGCTTGAAGCGGACGCGCGCTTAAGGCCATTCATGATGATTAAGAAAAAGGAGAGTATTGTGAATTCAGAAAGAAAAACGGCCATAGCAGCCGGAATACTGCTTATAACCGGTATCGTATTCGGAATACTAAATTCTGTTCCAGCGTTGGAATATGCAGGGTATCTTACAAAATTGTCAACGATCAGAGGACAAGTCCTAGTCGCGGTATTCTTCCAATCCGCCATGGCAACGGTATATGTTTGCATCGCGGCCATGTTCTATCCAATAGTCAGGAAATATCGTGCAGGCCTCGCGATTGGATATTTCGGATTCAGGATTATTGGAGCCGCGTTCCTCTTTGTCGGGATAGGTTCTCTTTTGCTCTTGTTATCATTGAGCCAGGCTTTTGTATCGGCAGGGCAGGTTAATGCACCCTACTTCCAAGCAACGGGAGAACTGCTCAGGACGGGCAGGGACATCATGAATCATATTGGAATGATACTGCCATGGATGTCGGGTAGCATGATACTCTACTATTGCATGTTTAAAATGAAACTAGTTCCAGACTGGTTGTCAATCTGGGGAATGATCGGTTCAAGCCTGACCATAGGGGCCACGCTGCTAATTATGCTTGACTTCATCGATATGTTCACACCAGCTTATCTCATGATGAATATGCCAAGCGCTCTATTCGAGCTATCTCTGGCGGTTTACCTGATAGTGAAAGGTTTCAATTCAAGAGCTGCTGGCAATCATCAGGCTGATGCAATCAGTGCAATTGCCTTCTTCGACCCCGTCAGGATGGAACATTCCGATCGCGGGGAAGCGAGAAAAAGAAGGTAGCTCCCTCGCCGACCCGGCTCTCGGCCCAGACTTTACCGTTAAGGCGTTCGATGATGCGGGCGACGATCGATAAGCCGATACCGGTACCTTCGAATTCTTCGGCATTATGCAATCTTTGAAAAACGCCGAATAGTTTTTCTTGATACCGGGGGTCGAAACCGACTCCGTTGTCCTTGACGGAATACGTGTTCATCCCGTCCTCCGTCCTGCATCCGATCTCGATTCGCCGCTCGGCGCGGGGCATCGTGAACTTGATCGCGTTACCGATCAGATTGACCCAGACCTGCCGAATCAGCGTTGGATCCCCAAGGCTCGGAGGCAAGGCTCCGACGGAGAAGGCGAAGCTCTCCCGGACTTCTGGCGAGGAGACTCTCCGGTATGCGTCATTCACGAGGGCGGCCATATCCACGGAGTCAAATCGGACATCGATGCGAGCCACCCGCGACAGATCCAGCAGTCCGGTAATAAGGCGATCCATCTGCGCGGAGTTGTCCCTTACGATGTTCAGCATCCGCTTGCCTTCCGAATCGATTTCCCCGGCATGATCCTCGACCAATATACGCAAGAACCCGTCTATCGCGCGCAGCGGCGTCCGCAAATCATGGGCGACGGAATACGCGAAGGTCTCCAATTCCTTGTTCGCGCGCTGAAGCTGAACGGTGCGTTCCGCCACACGTTTTTCAAGATCGGCATTCAGCCGTCGAACCTCTTCCTCGGCAAGCCTCCGATCCGAGATTTCCCGGACCAGATGCCTCGTCTTTGACGCCACCTGACGGTTGAGGGAAACATTCCAGATTCCGAGGAAAAGCGCGAAAGCGATCGAGGCGACGATGGTCCAGAGCAGCCACGCGGGGAGTTCTGCCGAAGACGGTGGAGCCGTCCACTTTCTGTAAGTGCGGCTATACGGGGAGTCTGGATCGCCGATCATCACGGCCATCAACCGGTCGATGCCGGCGACCAGGTCGGCGTTTCCGCCCTTCGGCACGGCGAAGGACAAGGCGATCGGGGAAAAGCTGATCGCCGTGATCGCGACCGGGAATTCGCGCGCGAGCACGTTTCCCAGCGAATATATGCAGACACCGGCATCCACTTCGCCGTCCGAGATAGCCTGCATGACTTCCCGATTGTCCCTCGTAAGGACAATCTCGCAGCGTACGCCGAAAGAATCGATATAATCGAGAAAGCCTTTCGTGAAGATGCTCCCGCTTACCGCGGCTACCCGTTTTCCCTGGAGATCGAAAACGGTATGAAGGGCCAATTTTCTATCAGCGAACAATACTCCGCTGTCGATGTAGACGGGATTCTTGGTAAAGTCGTATACCGAAGCGCGTCCGTCGGTGTAGCCTATGGCCGGAAGAAGATCGATCTCGCCTTTTTCAAGGCTCGCCAGCAATTCGCTCCAGGTGCCGACCACGTATTCGGTACGCCAGTCAAGGATTTGGGAAAAATACTCGATCAAGTCAATGAACAGGCCGTCCGGCGTATCATGGTCGATCAGCACGAGGGGCGCGGCGGGAAATACGCCAATTCTTACG
>CAZNXK010000203.1:0-4932 GCA_964576835.1 uncultured Treponemataceae bacterium
GGTGTCGCGGTATGCCGCGAAGAGCTTGATCATGCCGTCCATGATGGCGCGGTGGTCCGCCCTGGTCTTCCCGTTGACCTGCTGCTTGAGGCGCGACAGCGAACCGAACGGCTCGATGCGGCCCCCCTTGAGGTAGAACTGGCCTTCGGTGATGTAGCCGGTATTGTCCGGCACCGGGTGCGTGACGTCGTCGCCCGGCATCGTGGTCACCGCGAGTATCGTGATGGACCCCGAGTCGGCAAAGTCGACGGCCTTCTCGTAGCGCGAAGCGAGCTGGGAGTAGAGGTCGCCAGGATAGCCGCGGTTCGACGGTACCTGCTCCTGGGTGATGGCTATCTCTTTCATGGCGTCGGCGAAGTTGGTCATGTCGGTGAGGAGGACGAGCACGTTGAGGCCCTTGAGGGCGAAGCGCTCCGCCACGGCGAGCGCGATGTCCGGTACCATGAGGCACTCGACGACCGGGTCCGCGGCAGTGTGGACGAACATGATGGTCTTCTGGAGCGATCCGCCTTCCTCGAGGGTATCCTTGAAGAACAGGTAATCGTCGTACTTGAGACCCATGCCGCCAAGAACTATCAGGTCAACCTCGGCCTGCATCGCGATGCGGGCCAGAAGCTCGTTGTACGGTTCGCCGGAGACGGAGAAAATCGGCAGCTTCTGGCTCTTCACGAGCGTGTTGAAGAGGTCGATCATCGGGATGCCCGTGCGTATCATCTCCCGGGGTATGATGCGGTTGACCGGGTTGACCGACGGTCCGCCAATCGGGATCAGGTTCTCGTGGAGCGCGGGTCCCTTGTCGCGAGGCTCGCCCGAGCCTGTGAAAATGCGCCCCATCAGCTGGTCGCCGAAGGCCACGCGCATCGGGTTGCCCAGGAAGCGCACCTCGTCGCCGGTCGAGATTCCACGGCCGCCCGCGAAGACCTGGAGCGACACGATGTCGTCGGACAGGCGGTTTACCTCGGCGAGCGACACGCCGAAACGCGTCGTCACCTGGGCCAGTTCTCCATAGGCCACGTCGGTGGCGCGGACGCTTATTACGTTGCCCTTTATCGATTCGATGCGGGAATATACCTTCTTCATGTCCGTCACTCCAGGCTTTCGATGATGCGGGCGGCCTTCTTGTCCAATCCCGTTACCCGCTCGTCGACGAAGGCCTTGATGTCGGCGTCGGCTTTTTTGAACGCATCTACGCCCCACTCGATGCCGTTGATGTCGAGGTAGCGCTGCCTGAGCTGGTTGAACCAGCCGCGGGCGGCGTCCTTGTCCTTGAAATCGAATGAAGAACCAAGCACGCGGACAGCCCTCGAGAACATGGCCTGCTGCCGTTCCGGGGAAACCGAGGCGTCCACCACATCGAACGAGTTCTGCTGCAAGTACACCGCGTCCAGGAATTCACCCTTGAGGTATATGAGGAAGTCGTCGAGGCTCGTGCCTTCCTCGCCCACGACCTTCATCATCTGGCCGACTTCCGAGCCCCGCTCCAGGTATCGGTGCGCCCAGGCAACTGAATCGTGGTTCAAGGTGCCGCGGTACTTCGACCACGACTCCAGCGGGTGGATGGCGGGATACTTGCGCGCGTCGGAGCGCTCTCGCGACAGGCCGTGGAAGGCTCCGACGACCTTGAGCGTCGCCTGGGTAACGGGCTCCTCGAAGTTGCCGCCCGCCGGCGACACGGTGCCGCCTATCGTCACCGACCCCGTGCGCCCGTCCTTGAGGCGGACTATGCCCGCGCGCTCGTAGAATCCGGCTATGACCGACTCGAGGTACGCGGGGAAGGCTTCCTCGCCAGGGATCTCTTCGAGTCGGCCTGACATTTCGCGCATGGCCTGCGCCCAGCGGCTGGTCGAATCGGCCAGGAGGAGCACGTCCAGTCCCATCTGCCGGTAGTACTCGGCCATGGTCACCGCGGTATATACCGAGGCCTCGCGGGCCGCCACCGGCATCGACGAGGTGTTGCAGACGATGATGGTCCGCTCCATCAGGGACTTGCCGGTGCGCGGATCGATGAGCTCGGGGAACTCCTTGAGCGTCTCGACCACCTCGCCGGCGCGCTCGCCGCAGGCCGCGATTATGACGATGTCCACGTCGGCGTTTCGGCTCGTCACCTGCTGGAGCACCGTCTTGCCCGCCCCGAAAGGACCGGGAATGCAGTAGGTGCCGCCCTTGGCGACCGGGAAGAACGTATCGATGATGCGGTTCTTCGTGACCATCGGCTCGACCGGTTTGAGGCGTTCCGCGTAACAGTCGATGGCGCGTTTGACCGGCCACTCGAACATCATCGTCACCGGGATTGACTTGCCTTCCCCGTCCTCTAGGACGGCGACCTCTTCCGCGACCGTGTAGTCGCCGGCCGGTTTTATCGATTTGACGGTGTACGTTTCGAACAGCGTGAACGGCACCATCACCTGGTGGACGAATGCCGCTTCCGGCACCGTGCCCAGAACGTCGGCCCGCTCGACCCTGTCACCGGCCTTGGCGACAGGAGTCCAGGGCCATTTCACCGACCTAGGCAGGGCTTCGAGGTAGACTCCCGGTTCGAGGAAGTAGCCGGTCTGCTTGGCCACTTCGGGCAGGGGGTTCTGGAGGCCGTCGTATATCTTGCCAAGCAGCCCCGGCCCGAGCTCCACCGCGAGCATCTCGCCGGAGAATTCGACGGGGTCGCCTACCTTGATGCCCTTGGTCATCTCGAAGACCTGGGTCTGGACCGTATCGCCCTGTACCCTGATGATTTCGGCCTTGAGATGCTTGCCGGCGACGATGATATAGGCGACTTCGTTCATGGACACGGCGCCCTTGACTCGGACGCTTACCATGTTGCCGTTCACTCCCGTGACCGCGCCTGTGGTGTTTGTCATTTGTGCTCTCCGGATTCGTCGCGGTAATCCGCGGTATCGAGAACGGACCGGTAAACGGTCCGGTATCCTTGCTGTCCTGACTCGGCGTCGAAGCGCGCGCGGCGCTCTAGCGCCTGCAGGAGCAGTGCGTATGCTACGAGGTATTCGATATCGAAGAACCTGTTCACTGACAGGGCTTCGATGAAGGCCCAGCGGTCGCGCTCTATCAGGAGCTCGCCCTCGAGGGGATCGTCCGCCTGGAACGCGGCACCGGCGGTCTTGAGCCCGTCCCACTCAGGTTCGCCTGGCTTCAGGTGCCGCTCGACGGGTTTCTGCAACCTGCCGGCCCTGAGCCTGGCAAGCTCGTTGCGGAGGGACCGCTCCCAACGATAGTACCGTGCGAGCAGCGGCGAAGAGGCAGCCGCCCCGGGGGAAGTGCCGTCTTCGGGCAGGAACAGCCGAGCGCCTTGGAGGGTAGCCACATCCCTGGCCGACAGGAAGCGCGAGGCTCTGTCGAGGAACTCGGAGTACGGGACAGGAGGCGCGACGGCCGAGGCCTGCAGCGACGGCAACGTCACGACGAAGTAATAATACGAAGCCATGGCGGCGCTATTTCGCCGCCTCCGCGACGGCGGAGGCGAGTCGGCTGTTCAGGTAGGCGCCCAACATGTCGGCCACCGCGGCTGCGGAGAAATCGTAGTAGGCGGCTCCGCCTTTTTCGACTATCCTGAAACCGGATTTGGTATTCTTGAGCGGCTTGAGCTCCACGCCTTTCTTGAGAGCCGATCCGAGCTTGTCCTTGAAATAGGCTTCAAGCGAGCGAAGATCTCCCTCGGGAAGCAGTACGGAAAGCTCGTCCCGCCCGTCCTTGGCCCAGGCCTCGAGTATGGCCGGGAGCGCTTTCTTGACCGTATCGGCGTCGAACGCAGCCTCTACCCTTGACTTGACAAGGGAGGAAAGCATCTCGTCGATCTGGCCCTTGAAGGCCAGGAGCAGGTCGCGGGAGGCCTGTACCAAGGCTGCGCGGCCGGCTTCGGCGGAGCGCTGGGCATCGGTCTTGGCTCCATCGACGATGGCCCGGGCTTCCTTGTCGGCAGCGGCCACGATCGCGGCGCGCTTGACCTCTGCATCAGACAGAATCTTTGCGGCATCGGCTTGGGCGCTCTCCACACCATCGCGCTTGATCTTGTCAAGCAGTTCCTGTACGCGAATATCCATTGATTCCTCTTTCCCGGTCGATTATCAGGGCGCCGGATTTCCATCACCCGACGAGATGAATGTACGGACTTTATCGAGCTTGCGTTTTAAAAGGATGAAGACTGCCTCCGGATCCTCGAGCCGCGAGACGGAATCCCGCGACTTGGCCAGGAAGTCGGCCTCGACATCGGACGTATCTTTATAGATCGAAGGATCGATTCCGTCAATAATGCCTATGAACTTACCGAAAGCATCAACTTCACGCTTGAGGAATGCATCGTTCTCGAGATGGACATACGGCGTAATGTCCTCCCGATCGAAGCGCCTGTCGTTCAGCTCGATGCGGAGCTTGGTATCCTCGATCAGATCATCGAGCTCGACCCTCAACAGCTTCAGGAAGTGCCTCGCGCCTGCCACCATCTCGGCCTCCAGTCTGGAACTACCAGTATCGTCGATAGACAGGGGTGTAGCAAGCCGAATCCCGCGGGGATGGACCGCCAAAGCCCCGACCGTTGACTCGCCGGGCTTCCTGATGCTATCGTCGTTTTCAGCGCACATGTTCACATCGCGCCAGTCGTACACCGAGGAGCCCTACCGGGCGACGAGATGAACGACTGGTACCATAGACGACGCATGCGCTTCCAGCGCATACTTTCCATATGCGCCAGTCGTATAACGGCTATTACCCCAGCCTTCCAAGCTGGAGACGTGGGTTCGACTCCCATCTGGCGCTTCGACAAAGGCCCGCCATCAGGCGGGTCTTTGCATTTTAAAGCTGCGGCGCCAGATGGGAGTCGAACCGAAGAACCGTCGCGAGCTGGCGAGCGCGAGGCGCAGGACGCGCCGAGAGGTTCTGAGGCGGCCCGGAAGCGCGAGGCACGAGGCCGAGCGCTGGAGGGCG
>CAZNXK010000204.1:0-4837 GCA_964576835.1 uncultured Treponemataceae bacterium
GACTTCGTTCACTTCTTGGGCTAAGCCCGATTCTGCTGTGAGATATCCGGGCTAGAAAAGTCCTATCCTGAGCCCGAACCCGATGTTGGGACGGATGAATTCTTCGAGGCTCGTCGATGCCTCGCTCGGAATGAAGACCAGGCCGCCCTCCAGGTAGAACCCAAAGGTCTTGAGGACAGGCCATCCAAAGTCGAACTTGGCGAATTCCCACTGCCCGACGACCCCCGACAGAACCATGTATTTGCCGTCGGGGGGAGAGAACAGGTCCCCGATGGCATCCATCTGGCTGAAGTAGGTGAAGCTGGCCCCTACCGCGAAGGACATCGAGAAGAAGTCCCAGTCAGGGCCGAACCAGTAGGAGAACGGAAGGTAGGCGAGGTTGGCGAGCAGCCTGGCGCCCAGGACGTAGCCGCCGAACCTGGACATCTCTCCGGCAGGCGTACCCGAAGTGGCTATGCCGAACAGGTTGTCCCAGCTTGGCTGGGCGTCGAAGCCCTGGCCAAGCTCGATCTGGAGCTTGACGTTGTCGTCGAAAAACGACAGGCCGAGTCCCGCCTCGAAGCGTGTGGCGCCAAGCAGATGGACATCGAGGTACGAGCCCTGGATGAAGCCGGGCACTTCGTAGGAAGCCTTGTCGCCGGAGCGGACGACGACTGCCACCTCCGCAAGGCCATTCTCGTCCGCGGCCGAGCCCTCTATCGATATGACGCCGTTGTAGCGCCCGCTGTCCGATGGCCGGAGGATGGTAATGGTCGGCGCCTTGGTGTCCAGCACGACGAGGCGCTTGCGTACCGCCGTCTCGCCGTTGGCGAATGTAGCTCTGGCCAGGAGTCTGAGCGCTCCGTTGGGATATTCCTGGGTCTCGAGGCGGAACTTGAACACCTTGCCGCCCGACGCCTCGGTCCAGGTCTTGCCGTTGTCGCGGCTCAGCTCGACCGCGGTGACGCGCCTTGCCGCGACCAGGGCCTTGTACGCGGCCGCAGCCTCCTTGCCGGTGTCCGTCGGCTCGGGACTGTCCCAGCCGGCCTTGCCTGTCAGGTATGGCCGGCCTATGACGAAGTCGCCTGAAACAAGCTCGTCGATGTCGACCCACGGGCCGTCGCGCATCCACGAGATGGTCCTGGGCTCCGAGACTATTTTCGCGCCGGAGGAAGAGACTGCCTCGACGCCGAAAGTAAGGTCTCCGTCGACTATAGAATCGGTCGCGACGGCGAGGCTGAACCAGCCTCCCGCCCTGGTCTCGACCACGGCGAACGGCGCGCCGCCGAGCGTTATCTCCACCCGCCCGGCCGGCTCCGAGGAGACCACCCTGCCGTCGATGGTGAAATGCCCGGACAGCCGCTCACCGTGGGCAGGGAATACCAGCTCCGCGTAGTCGGCCTTGGCAGCCTCAAGGACGACGATGTTTCTCGAGTCGTACGAGTCGTTGCCCGCCTTGTCGAGGGCGATGGCCTTGACGTTGTACCAGCCAGGTGCCAGCGCGCGGATGTCGACCGCGCTGCTGAAGACTCCGTTCGTCGGCAATTCCACCACCATGACGGGGTTGGGCGATCCTATCCTGGATATTTCGAGCGAAAGCCCCTGGACGGCCAGGCCGTCCGAGACGCGGCCGCCGACGGTGATGGCGCCGATGCCCTCATCGCCGTCGGCGGGCGCATCCAGTCGTATGGCGGGCGGGGTATTGTCGACCGATAGCAAGCCAGCCGCAAAGCCCGGCGTTCCGTAGCCGTCCAGCATCTTGATGTAGACGCTGTGGACGCCGTCCGGCAGGGTCCTCGAGTCGACGCGGCAGCTCCACTGAGTCGTCCCGACGGCGGTGCTGTAGGTTGCGCCGTTGTCGAACGATATGGCCACTTCGGCCACGTCGTTGGCGTCGGAGGCGACGCCCCTGAGCTCGACGATGCCCTTGTTGGTGAACTCGACGTCGGGCGATTCCAGTTTGCCCACCGGTTCCTCGCGGCTGACTTTGAAGGCTCTGGCCGCCACATCGCCCTGGACGCCGTTCAGGTCGACGGCGTAGGCTTCGAAGACGTGTTCATTGTCGGCAAGGTCGAGCAGCCTGAACGGCACCGAAAAGCCGTTTGATCCCGCGAGCCTGGTCCATTCCGCGCCGTCGAGGCGCCAGAACAGCTCGGCCACGCCGTCATCGTCGAAGGCCATGCCTGAAACGACGAAGTCCGCCCTGGCCACTTCGCCTTCGGCCGGAATCTGTATCTGGAGGCCTGGCTTGTCCGCCGCGATGTCCACCGCAAAGGCCGGGTTCGCGGGGTCGAGCGGGCGCACGACTGTCTCGTTGCCCGAAAAATCCGCCGCGCGGAACGCCATGGCCGATCCGCCCGCAGGAAGGGCGCCAAGGTCGACGATGCGGGAGAAGGCCGCTAGCCGGGGCAACGGAATCGCGGCGGGAGCCGAGCCGCGGGCCGAGGCCTCGAGAGTCTCCCAGGCTATGCCGTCGGGACTGAAGGCGACCGATGCCACCGAGCTGCCGTCGGAGACGTATCCGGACACGAGTATCGTCCCGTTGACCGTATCTGCCTGGCGAGGAGACTCGAAGACGAAGAGGGGAGGGCCGATGTCCTTGGTGACGGAGGACTGCGCGACGGTCGAAATGCCGGCGCGGTCGGTGGCCCGGACCAGGATACCGGTGGGGCCGTCTGCCGCCGTCGGCGTCAAGGTTCCGGAGAAACCGCTTGCGCTCGGTTCAAATGCCGTCCAGGACGAGCCGCCGTCGGTTGACCACTCCACGGTCGCGATGCCGTTGGGGTCGGCGGCTGTCCCGCCGACAGGGAAGGCGGTGCGTACCGGCGTCCCGGGGGACGGTTCCAGGATGGCAAGCTCGGGCGCTGACGAGTCGACCACCAGGGCAAGTGCCGGCGATCGGAAGACGTCGCCGTCTACCGTCTCGACCACGATTTCCGTCGGGGTAGCGCCGGGTTCCGCCCCGCCGTCGGAAATTGCCGTGATCGTTATGGCGTCGCCTTCGAAGGCGGCCGCAAGGAAGGCCCTGGCGGGCTCGAGCCGCACGGAGGCGACAGGGCGTCCATGCCACAGCGCTCCCAGCACGTCGCCGGGAGACAGTGTCGTCGGCTTGCCGTCCTGTAGCCTGGGGTCGTATACGTAGACGCCTTCCGCGCTCGGCCCGGCTCCTGGCTGTGGTGGAGCGACGCGGCGCAAGGATGTCGAGGCGGTAGCGCTTGCGCCTGTCGCGTCCGTCGCGACGACCGAGAGCGCGCTCCTGTCCCAGGGCAGGGTCGCGGGCACCGCGATGCGCAGCGAGTAGCGGCCGTCCGGGGCCGGTTTCGGCGCGGCCAGGGTCGTCGCCGCGGCACCGTTGAAGGAATACTCGACCCTGGCAAGGCCGTTCGGGGCGACGATGGTGGCGACGAGCGCCGTCTTGCCGTCGGCGACCAGGGCGGAACCCGGCACGAAGGCCTGCGTCTGGCCCGGGCCGCCCGACTCGGCGGACGGCAGCGCCGCGTCGAAGGAGACGATCGGCGCTGCGCCGGAACGCGCGAAGGAAATGACTGACTTCGCGGACGAAAGCCCGGCGGAATCGGAGACGGTCGCGGTGGCCGAGTGCCTGCCTGGAGCCGGCTTTCCCGTGTCGATGGAGTAGAGCGGTCCGGGGCCGTCAGCGGAGAAGGCGGCGGCGTCGAGCGTCATGGCAACGCGGGCGGCGCCGTCGTCGTCGCGGGCGTACAGTATGGCCGCGGCGCCTTCACCGGCGATCGTTGGGCCGTCGGTCGGCACGATGAAGCTTGCAAGCGGGGTGTCAGCGGCGATGTCGTAGGCCACGGTAAAATTCGATGAAGAGCGGTTGCCCGAGCCGTCTGTGGCCCGAACCGTGATGGACAGGGACGTGGCTTTCGGCGGGAACGCGAAGACCCTGGCCGAGTCGCCCGAGCCGGGGCTCGTCTCGAAGTCGCCCCGCTCTGCGCCGGCTTCGTAGGACAGCGACGCGATTCCGCGGGGGTCGGCCGCCCTGACGACGAGCGTGAACGGGCCGGCGGAGCTCGCCTTCGCGCCGGCGGGCACAGGCGACACCACCTCTATCGTCGCCGGGGTGGAATCGTAGTCGAGCGCCATCCTCGAAAGGAGTTCTCCCCGCCCGGAGTCAATGATCCTGACCCAGAGCATGGCCTGTCCGTCAGGCCTCGCGGGCGTTTTGATGGCGGCGGTCCAGCCGCCGGTCTTGTCTGGCTTCAGCGCCAGCGGCTGGTTTGCGGCGTCGGGGGCCCAGCCCCACGATGCCACGGGCTTCCTGGGGTCGGGAGCTACCCCCGTGAAGGTCGCGTTCAGCGATATGGCTCCCGAGGCGCGTATCGGCTCGGCGGCCCAGGCAGGGAAGGTCGGCTCACCCGGAGCGCCGCCTTCCTGGAGGGGCGATGTCCACGACAGGGAACCGACGGCGTCGGCGCCGGCGAAAGCGACCGCGGGACCCTCGAGCCCGGCAGGCAGTGACTGGGCGTTCGACTTGATGGAGGCGATGTCCTCGGGCGCGCCTCGCGCGGTCGGGGCGACGACGAGGCCGGCGAGCGGATCCATCTCCGCCATGTTGCCTGCCTTGTCTGTCACCCTGATGACGAGCGGAGCCGCTGCGGGGTCGGCGGTGAACGACACGACCGCGCCCGGCTCCAGCGGCTGGAAAACGCCCGCGCGGCCCAGCTCGACGCCGGCAAGCGACTGTACGCCTTCGCCTGTTCTCACGACGAAAAGCGTGGGGCCGGCGACGCTGTCCCCGTCCCGAGGCAGGAGACGGACAGGCTGGGGCGTCTGCGTGTCGGCGATGAACGCCGTCGATGCGGTGGCCGCGTTGCCGGCGGGGTCCGCGGCCCTG
>CAZNXK010000205.1:0-4676 GCA_964576835.1 uncultured Treponemataceae bacterium
CCGCCGCTACGATGATGCCTGCGGCGACGGCCAGCACGAGCAGGGCGGCTAGCTGCAGGATATCGGTACGCGCCACCGATCGCATGCCACCTCGCCACACGTACGCGGCGACTACCGCCATCAGCAACGCCGACGATACGATACGCGGAATCCCGGTCATGCCTTCAAGAAGCCTTCCGCCCGCCCCCGCCTGTATCGCCAGGTACGGTATTGTGTACGCAAGGGACAGGCCGGAAAACAGCCGCCCGAGCCATGGGCGGCCGAAGCGGTCGGCGATGAACTCACCCGGCGTCGTCCAGCCCCGCTCGGCCGACATCCGGCGCAGGGGCACTCCTATGACGGCGAACGAAACCGCCATGAACGCCGTCCCGAAAGCCATGACCGGGAAAAAGGTCCAGCCGAGCCGGTAGCTGGCGCCTGAAACGCCCAATACGGTGAACGCCGACAGGTTCGAGGCGGCAAGCGTTGCGAGCAGGACTGGCCCTGAGAGCCGACGCCCGTCGAGGGCGTACCCGACCGCGGAGGAAGTCGCCCTGCCTGCGTCCGCCCCCGAGCCAGAAGGGGGTTGCCGTCTCCATGCCGCGAGGGCGATGTTGGCGATGAAGAACATTGACACGACGACGATTGAAACGGTCATGGTATCTCTCCGGGTGGTATGATGTCGGCCTCGAGCTCAGATGCCGGGGATTTTCAGGTCCCTGGGATATTCGACTATCCAGTCGACCGGCACTTCCACTTTGTTGCCCGGCTCGATCCTGACGGTCCATTCGATTCTTGATTCGTCATCGAGGCCCGGCCCTTCCTTGCCTGGCGTGATGACCGGCTTCAGGTGCCTCACGATTATTTCCTGCTCCCGCGGGACGGGGGGCTGTTCACTTCCGTCCTATCGCCGATTGCATGGCTCCCCCGAGTTCGGTGATGGTGTATGGCTTGAGCAGCATCGAGAAACTGGATTCGATCAGGAACGAAAGGTCGGAAGCCTCGTCATGGAGCCCGCTGGCAAGGACGACGGGGATATCCGGCCTCGACTGCCTCATCCGTACGGCGATGGCATCTCCTGACAGATCCCCGAGGCGCAGGTCGAGGAGCACGGCTTTCCATTCGGCGCTGCGTTCGGCGAAAAGGCGCAATGCTTCCTCGCCTCCCGAGGCCGTGACCGTCCGGTAACCAAGCGCCTCGAGCATGATGACGGCCGTCTGGAGCGGTATTTCGTCGTCATCCACCACCAGGACGAGTCCGTCGCCGTGGTGAGGCAGGGTCGTACCGGACATCGCGGAGGCTACAACCAGGACGCAAGGCAGGTACACGGTGAATTCAGCGCCGGCGTCAGGTTCGGAACGGAGCTGGATGAAACCGCCGTGCTGCCTTGCGATTGCATGGACCATGGCGAGTCCCAAGCCGCTTGAGGAATCGCGAGGCTTGGTCGTATAGAACGGGTCGAATATCCTGTTCTGGATATGCCGGGGAATGCCGACGCCTTCGTCGAGCACCGACAGCGCCCAGTACTCCCTCTCTTCGGCTTCGGGATTGGCCGACAGGAACGCCCTGTCCGGCCTGAACGAGCGGATGCCCAGAGAGACGGTACCGCCGCGCTTCTGTCCCTCGGGCTTCATCGTGGTCATCGCGTGTTCGGCGTTGATGACCAGATTGAGGACGAGCTGTTCGACCTGCCCCGCATCTCCGATGACATGAGCCTCCGGCAAGGCGGAACGCTCGATGATCCTGACCGACTGGTCCACCGAGCGTTCGGCAAACTCGACGACCCGATGGACCGTCTCGTCGAGCCTGAACACGGCCGATTCAGGAGCGCGTTTCCTGGTCAGCGTCAGGAGACGCTTTACCGACGAGGCCGCCCTGTGTGCCGCGCGCTCTATTATTTCGAGCTCACGGGACATGTCGCCAGGTTCGCCCTCTTCTCCTGTCTCCATGCGGAGGCGGAGCAGGGAGGTCGCGCCCATGATGCCAGCCAGGGTATTGTTGAAATCGTGAGCTATTCCACCGCTCAGCGTACCGACCGCCTCCATCTTCTGGGCATGGTCGTCCTTGCGTACGCGCTCTATGTTTTCCTCGGCCAGCCTGCGGTCCTCCGTCACGTCACGCGCGATGGTGGCCAGTATGATGCCGTCAGCCATCGGGATCGGGAACGAGTCGTTCTGGATGAAACGCTTCGAACCGTCACGCCGCCAAATCTCCGTCTCGAGCACGCGGCGGGTCCAGGGCGGCTCGTGACCGGCGAACACCGAGGCTATGGCCTTGCGCATTCGCTCGGGCGCAGTGCCGCCTTCCGGCTCGAGTGACGACCTGAGGTCCCAGTAATAAGCGCCGATCGCTTCGTCCGCTCCTATGCCGGTCATCGAGACCATCGGCTGGTTCCACCTGACGATGCGGCCCTCGGTGTCGGTCAGGACGATGCCGTCGAGGGAGCGGGCCATGAACTCGTCCATGAGGAGCCCGGCGTCCGCCAGCCTTCGCTCGGTGCGTGCAGTGGCGAATTCCGGGCGAAGGTCTATGGCTGTCATGACTATGCCGCCGGTCTCGTCGCCGGGTACCGGATGGACGCGAAGGCTGACGGGAATGCATTCCGGTCCCAGGCTGGTCCTGAAGCCCCGTGAATCGGGTCTCGCGCCTGCGTCGGCCGCTATCTTGGCCATCATGTCCGGCGGCAGGAAATCTCCCAGGCTCGCCTTCCTGGCTTGCCTGAGAGAAGCGGCGCCTATGGCCGCGACCGCGCTCGGGTTCGCCCATATGACCCGTCCTGAATCGTTCAGGTATACGACGAATTCCGCAAGGCTCTCGAGCACCGACAGGGCTTCCCTCGCCGGCAGAATCGAGAGGAATCCGTAGCGCCTCATGGCGATTATCATCCCGATGGAAAGGATGAGTATCCAGAAAATGGCCATGTTGGGAAAATCCATGCCCAGATAGAGGAAAACAGTATCGGTCACGAAACCCAGAAGCCCGGCGGATAGGTAGGACCAACCGAGAAGCGCGAAGCGCTTGCCGCTGCGCTTGCTGTCGGGCCTGGCGCTCGATGAGAAGGCCAGCACTATGGCAACAAGTATCATGCTGAAATAGTGGGCTACGAAAATGAAGTATGCCGCATTTGCCCGTATGGACAGCATCCAGTAGCCACCCCTATACACGGGGTCATCAAGGACCAAGACGGGAACGAGTACGGAAAGCGCGGCGGAAGGCGCATAGAGGCCGGTCAGGAATGCGGGACGCCATCGGCTCTCGAGCACCGGGCTGTCAACGACGCGCATGGTGAAGTGGAGGATCAGCGGGGGAAAGACGCACCATGTCCAGGCCAGGCTCCGGTACAACAAGAGCGCCGTCGAAGGTTCGGATGTCCCGTACCAGAACGAGGCAGCGCCTGCCCACAGAGCGAAGACCGCGTTGAATGCGAGCGCGACACGGTTTGACCTCGATTCACGGTCCAGAGAATGGACCAACCAGGCGCAGTAGGCGAAAATGGTCCCCGCAATGAGCGCGAACCTTGAAAGCCACACATTCGCGAACGTTGCCGCCATCGAGTTCCTTCATCCAGTGATTTCATGAAAATGGAGGAGGATTTCTCCTCCTCCATCCAATACCGGATCGGTCCGTTTCCGTCAATCCCTATAACACAGAACCGGGTTCCTTGCCGCTGCAACCTCGTCGAGGCGGCCGACCGGCGTAATATGCGGCGCGTCGTGGAGCAGGGCCGGATCGGTCCTCGCTTCCTCGGCTATCTTCAGCATCACGTCGACGAACGCGTCCAGCGTTTCCTTGCTCTCCGTCTCGGTCGGCTCGATCATGATGGCTTCCGGGACGATGAGCGGAAAGTATATTGTCGGCGGGTGATACCCGTAATCGATGAGCCGCTTGGCTATGTCCAGCGTATGGATGCCCTCCACGAAGTTGCCCATCGCGACGAACTCGTGCATGCAGCGGCGCGGGTACTTGACCGGGTATGTCTTTCCGAGCCTTGCCAGCAGGTAGTTGGCGTTGAGCACGGCTGACTCCGCGAGCCTCACCAGGCCTTCCTCGCCGAGCATCCTGATGTAGGTATACGCCCGCACGAGGACTCCGAAGTTGCCGTAAAAGGCCTTCATCCTGCCGATGCTCCTGGCAGGCATTGCCATGGAATACTTGCCGCCCTTTTCGACCGCGACAGGACCTGGCAGGTACTCGACAAGCGCAGGCGCCGCACCGACCATGCCAACGCCCGGGCCGCCGCCGCCATGCGGAGTCGAGAATGTCTTGTGCAGGTTGAAATGCATCACGTCTATGCCGACGTCAGCCGGCCTGAGAATACCCGTCAGCGCGTTCATGTTGGCTCCGTCGCCGTACACGAGGCCACCAGCCTCATGCACTATCCTGGCTATCTTCTCGATGTTGCGCTCGAAAAGGCCGATCGTGCTGGGGTTGGTAATCATGATGCCGGCGACCGTTTCGTCGCACTCCGACTTGAGCAGGTCGAGGTCGATGCTGCCGTCAGGCGCGCTCGGCAGGGTCACCGTATCGAGCCCCGCCATGGTGCATGACGCCGGGTTGGTGCCGTGGGCGCTGTCAGGGATGAGCATCTTGACGCGCTTGGCCTGGCCGCGCGCCAGGTGGTATGCCCTGATCATGAAGACGCCCGACAGTTCGCCATGGGCACCTGCCGCCGGCTGGAGGCTGACCGCGGAAAACCC
>CAZNXK010000206.1:0-4605 GCA_964576835.1 uncultured Treponemataceae bacterium
TCGCCCAGTTAGGCGCGGCGCACTTTATAGCGTCTTTCGTACGTTCGTGTCAAGCGCCTTTCAAAGGCTTTTCTTCGCTTCGTGGAGGTCCGCGTCCCTGCCGTCATCCGGCCCGTTCGCAGTCCGCTTCGTTAGCGGCGAGGCAGAAGTTACCCGGAAAACCTTGCGCATGTCAACGCTCTTTTCAATGAATTCGCAGATCAACGCAATATAGCGAACAGGACCGCAGTCATATCGCCCGCTCCGCCCGAATGCTATCAAAAATTAATACATGTGTTTCAACGGAGAATCTTTCCTGATCTCATCGGTAGAAAACGACATCCGAAACTGGCGAAAAGTGCGGCTTTGCATTATTGTTATATCCGGAATGATCTGAGGAGTGACATTCCATATGCGCTGAATGGGTACTATTTAATCGCAAGGAGTCAATCATTGAAAAATGATACAAGGTTCGTTCCTGCGTCAGACAGCAATGATGGCATCAAGCAAGAAGAAATGCGGCGCCTCGGGCATGGCAACGCAGGGAAGGGCCGTCCCGACCGGAGGCGAGGGGAAAGCGATATCCGTAGATCCCGCGAAGAACTGCGGAATCTGGCGGCCCGTCTCCAATCCGTCCGCGAGGAGGAGCGTCGTGCGCTCTCCCGCGAATTGCACGACAATCTGGGGCAGGCGCTCACGGCCATGAAGCTCAATCTTCACTGGATAGATCATCACGCTTCGCATATCAAGGACGCGCAGCTTCGGAAGGTACTAATCGAAAAGACCCGCGAATTCAAGGCGCTCATCGAGACGGCAATCACGACCATCCACTCCATTTCCTCCGACCTGCGACCTTCGATACTGGACGAGATGGGCCTCTGGCCGGCGCTGGAGTCGGAGGCCGCACGATTCGTGTCGCGGACCGGGATCGAGTGCGTCGTTCATCCATGCTCCACTCTTCATGGATCGATCGATGAGAACCAATCGTTGGCTATCTTCAGGATCGCGCAAGAGGCTCTTACGAATATCGCCAGGCATGCCAAGGCTACGGTCGTCGAGATCTCTTGCGTGCCGTCCAAAAGAGATCATACCCTGTGCATCATCGACAACGGCAGGGGTATTTCAGCCGCCGAGGCCGAAAGTCCGAATTCGCTCGGCCTGATAGGCATCCGCGAGAGGGTACGGGGATTCGGCGGAGAGTTCTCCATCGCCAGAGTCGGCATCGCGGGCGGTACGGCGATCCACGTGACGATTCCTGCGGGCGGTACCGGGAACGATACGTGATCAGAGTCATCGTCGCAGACGACCACAACGTGGTACGCCGCGGGCTCAGGGACCTGCTCGAGGACGAACGGGACATCGAGGTCGTCGCCGAGGCCGCCACCGGGCGCGAGGCTCTGGACATCGCGCTGCGTCTGGAGTGGGACGTGTTCGTCATGGACATATCGATGCCCGAAATGAGCGGCTTCGAGGTCATCGACATAGTGCGCCGGCATAAGCCGAAGACGGGCGTCCTTTTCCTGAGCATGCATCCGGAGGAACAGTTCGCCGTACGCGCGCTGGAAGCCGGGGCGCTGGGATACCTCACCAAGGAATCCGCTCCCGAGGAACTCGTGAGGGCGGTCAGGACGATAGCGACGGGTCGCAGGTACATCAGCGCCAGGATGGCGGAAACCCTGGCGACCAGGTTCCTCGAAAACGATACCCGTACCTTGCATGAAAAACTCTCCGCGCGCGAATTCAGGGTCATGTGCCTCCTGGCCAGCGGGAAAACGACCCTCCAGATAGCGCAGGCGCTTTTCCTGTCGCCCAAGACGGTCGAGACGTATCGTATGCGCCTCATGGCAAAGATGGGCATGCATACGATCGCCGAGATAACACGGTACGCCGTGGAAAACCACCTGGTCGACTGACAGCGGTCGAGTCGTAGTCATTTCACTTACATCATTATAAGCATTCTCCCGATATCGAAGTCCCGGGAAGGGGAGTAGCCTGTAAGGTTGCCTGTCCATGCGTCTGCGGACCGAAAGGATGGAACCATGACGAGTGCGGGTGTGGTCAATGATGTCAACCAGGGCCGAATTCCGGCGATCCTCGAATACGCTCGCAATATCATCGAATCCGCCCCGGTCGGGATCATCTCCTTTGATGGGTCAGGACAATGCATATCGGCGAACAGGGCATCGGCGCGGTTGCTGGGCACCACGATCGAGAGGCTGTTGTCGCAGAACTATACGAGCCTCCAGACATGGAAGACTTCGGGTCTGCTCGATTCGGCGAACGCGACGATGGCGACGGGGCAAGGCCGCCGGGCGCATATCGATTTCAAGACCGGATTCGGCCTGCCGGTACGTCTCGATTGTCAATTCGAGAGGTTCGTGTCGGGGGGTCATCGCTACCTGCTACAGGTTGTCGTCGAACCGGGAGGGACATATGGTTGACCAGGCCATGGTGATCTTCTCCCTGGATGAACAGCGTTATGCCCTGCCCCTCGACCGCGTCCAGCGTTCCATCCGCGCGGTGGCGATCACGCCGCTCCCTGGGGCGCCAGCCATCGTTATCGGGATAATCGATCTCGGTGGCGTCGTCATTCCGGTCATCGATACGCGAGGACGATTCAACCATCCGCCGCGTGATATCCGCCTGTCGGACCACCTCGTCATAGCCACCGCCGGGAAGCGGACCATTGCCCTCCTGGTCGACGAGACGACAGGAGTGCTCGAGGCTTCTCCGGACAACCGGACGCCGGCTGACGATATCGCTCCCCGGCTCGAACTCGTCGACGGCGCCATCCGGGCCAAGGATGGGTTGATCCTGATACACGACCTCGAGCGCCTGCTTTCCCTTGACGAGGAGACCGGAATCGATCGTGCCTTGAGGAGCGCCGCACCATGATCGAGGCGCATGACAGGGCCCTTCTGGGCGAGGTCGGCGACCTCATCGCCAGGCGCATTGGACTTTATTTTCCCGATGAACGCCTGTCCGACCTGGCCCGTGGACTCGAGGAGGCCGGTCTCGAGCTCGGTTTCAAGCATCCCGAAGCCTTTTCGAGATGGCTCGCCAAGCCGGAGTTCACGCTCAGACAGGTAGAGGCGCTCGCCAGCCACCTGACAGTCGGCGAGACCTACTTCTTCAGGGAATCGGCCAGCTTTGAGGTGCTCGAGCGGGAGATCCTGCCGCCGCTCGTCGCGAGCCGCGCGGACACGGGAAGGAACCTCCGCCTGTGGAGCGCCGGGTGCTGTACCGGGGAAGAAGCGTATTCGCTCGCAATCTCCTGCGCCCGCGCGTTGCCGGATTTCCGCGCGTGGAACGTGTCGGTACTCGCCACCGACATCAACCAGGAGTATCTCTCCGCGGGCGAAAAGGGCGTCTATTCAGAGTGGTCGTTCCGCTGCGCCCCCGGCTGGCTTCGCGAGCGGTACTTCTCTCCAGCGCCAGGAAAGCGATCAGTCATGAATCCGACGGTCAAGGGAATGGTCAACTTCGGCTACCTCAACCTTGCCGAGGACGCCTACCCGTCGCTTTGGAACAATACCAACGCGATTGACGTTATCTTCTGCCGCAACGTCCTCATGTACCTCACTCCCGACCACCAGAAGCGCGTCGTGGAGCGACTGTACCGATGCCTTGTCGACGGCGGATGCCTCTTCGTCAATCCCGCAGAGGCCAGCGCCTCCCTGTTCCCGATGTTCTCCATCGATGACCGCAGCGGTTACGTATTCTACCGCAAGGCCCCCCGGCCGGCCCGCGCCGTATTCTCCGCGAAACCTGCCGAGCCGGAAACCGCCGTCGCGCCGTTGCGGCCCGTAGCAATCCCGCCGTCTGAACCGGTAGCGCCGGCGGAGCGGGTAGCGGAGGCCGCGCCCGCGGACGTTTCGCCGGACATGGCCTTCCTGGAGCGGGCGCGAGCTTCTGCCGACCAGGGCAAGCTGCACGAGGCGCTCGCCTCGTGCGGCGACGCCATCGCCGCCGGGCGGACGAATGTGGCCGCTCGTTTCCTGTACGCGATGGTATGCGACGAACTCGGCCGTTCTGAAGAAGCGATAAGCGCTCTGGGCAAGGTTCTCTACCTCGATCAGGATTTCGTGCTCGCACATCATGCGCTCGGCGGCCTGTACAGACGGCTCGGCAGGAAGGAGGAGTCCAGGCGCCATCTCGCCCTGGCGCTCAGACTTCTTTCGGCCAGCGGCGGGGACGAGATCGTGCCGGAGTCCGACGGGATGAGCCGCGGCCGGCTAGCGGAATCGGTTCGAGCCATGTTGGCAGGAGGATACTGATGGCGACAGAATCACGACCAGACGAGGGCATGGCGACATGGAACGGATTGTCGAAAGCGAGAACCTTGGTCAGCGACGTCTTTGGCGTCGCTGTACTGACGATCGGAGGCAGCCTTCTTTTAAAGGCACTTTTCCCCATGGCTATATGGAACTGGATATCGCTGCACTCGCTGACCGAGGCCCTGGGAATGTACGCATCCCTGGCTGTTGCCATTATATTGCTATTGATTCGCAAGGAAACCGATCGTCGGCATGAGTCGGGCCTTTACGTGTGTGTCGCCAGCGGCTTGATTGGAATGGGCATTCTTGACGGTTTTCACGCATGTGTCGCTCCGGGAAACACTTTCGT
>CAZNXK010000207.1:0-4487 GCA_964576835.1 uncultured Treponemataceae bacterium
CATGCCTCAAGTCTACCATTTTCAAAGGTTTCCCACCATAAACCCGGAAGCGCCCTCTATTTCAATCCAGATGCAACATTTTTGCAATCTGATCGCATTTTTAACACAAAGGTTCTTCAAGCAAATTGAGAATCCAGGATTCAATCAGGGCAAGCTGCCAGACATGGTGGCGCTAGTCTAGACAATGCGCCGCATCGATTCCACCACGCTCGTCCAGAAGCCGGGTGAGGGATCGCGCGTCAGCTTTTCGAACTCGGCGGGAGTGTAGACGAGCAGGTCCATGTCGGGTACGAGATCCATGAGGTCGGCAAAATCGAGGGCACGCTCGACAAAAGGTTTGTCGGTCCTGACAACCAGCATCATGTCTACATCGGAATCGCGGCCAAAGTCCTTTGTACCGTAGGAACCGAAGATATAGGCTGCTTCAACGCGGCCCCGGAAAAGCCGCTTCGCTTCAAGTTCGAACTGGTCCCGCGTCCTGCTATCCAGCGGATCGCGTGTGTTCCAGATGATGACCGGCTCATTTAGCGTCACCGATTGCCTCCGCCGCCCTGGAGATGAAAAGCTCGGCAAATCCCAAGGCTTCCTCCGCCTGTTCCCTGTCAAAATACTCATAAGGAGCGCCTTCCGCGAAGGCATCCGGATATCGGGATGAAATGTAATAGACATCCAATCGTCGACCCATGCGTTCGAGATCACCGTTTATACCCAGCGCTTCGGCGATTTTTACGAGGGAATGGCTCCGTATTTCGAATGCGCCTTGCGATAACGCTATTGCCTTGAGCGCTTTCTCCGCGATCTGCTGGCACACGAAACATACCTGGGCCCAGTGCCCGCCATGGAACGAATCGCGAGCCCATTCCAGGTCGTTTACCGCCTGTTTTTGCCAGTCCACAGCTCGATTGCTCATGTACTTACTATACTACCCTTGGACCCTCTGTCCAAGCTGCAGGAAAATACACGGTAAAGACGTAGCCGGATTCAAGGACAAGCACTCCGGCGGAATTTCAGCGGAAAAGGCGGCTCGATGAGCGATGGGGTGGATTACAGATGCTTGACCCTCACAAGTTGATTGTAAATCTCATCATCACGGGTTATATTGGTCACTTCGATCCTGGATCGAAAAACATCTATAGGAGGATTCAATGAGGAAATTCGGAATCATTGCCCTGGCGCTCGTGATCTGCGCGGGCTCGTTCGCCTTCGCGGATGACGCGTCCGTGCTGCCCGCCGGAGTCGGCCGCTTCTACATGACCAATACCTATGCATTTGCCGATTCAGGTTACAATGTCGACGGCGATCTCGAAGATATCCCGGCTGGCACTGGGGCAATCAAAGCCTACAACCTGGGCTTTGCCCTCGAGTACGGCGTAACCGACTGGATCAGCGCTGCCATCCAGTGGGCTCCTGGCGTCAACCTGTGGTCGGAAATGGATATTACTGGTGCTGATTTTAATATCAATGGACTGTCAGACCTATTTGTCGGCGCCAAGCTCCTGATTGTTGGAGAAAAGGCCCCCGTTCAGAATTCGACCATCCGCTTCGCTGTGGCTCCAGGAGTAAAGATTCCAATGCCCGGCGTGGATATGGAAGAACAGATTCTGAATCTCATGGCGGGTGATTCTGCCACGATCCAGCAGGCTGACAATCACGTCTTTGCCCTCGGCGCCAGGGCGTATTTCGACTACATCATCAACACGATGTTCTTCATGAACCTGTACAGCGAGTTCACCTACTACCCTCTTGAAGCTGACTTCGGCGACACGTCTATATTCTCTTATGGTTCCACTTCCAAGATAGCCTATGGCTACCAGTTGGTGCTGGAAGCCGAGCCCCATTTCGACTACATGCTGGATGGCGTCAAGCTAAGCGCGACCCTCCCGGTCACCTACGTGATGACCCCGAATGTCAAGATAGACGATGTCGAGAGCGTCGACAGCAAGACGTCTGTCCTGAAAGTCGCGCCCACGGTTGTCGCTCTGCTGACCAAGACCCCGTTGCCCCTCGAGTTCAAGCTCAGCTACAGCCTCCCGATCATGGGAGTCAATGGCTACGCCGTCAACGCGCTGACCTTCCAGGCCAAGGCGTACTTCAAGTTCTGATCCGAAAACCGGTATCTGTAGGACGGCTATAACGGCCGCCCAGCAAAAACGCCCGGATGGACAAGCCCTCCGGGCGTTTTGCTCGAGACAATTGAGCATGCGTATCATTGTACGTCGAACGAGAAGCCTTTGCCATTGATTGTCAGTACAAACGAAGCGGTGACATCGACCTGCGCAGGTCCATGCCCCTGGAAGACCAGGATATACGACCGGCCCTTCCTGGATGCGTAGTCGAAATCAAATCTTCCCAGGTAAGTCCTGTCGATGATCGACTGGACTTGTTGCCTGTCATCATCAGGCATCAGGTACTTGGACCAGTACCCACGCAGGTCATCCACGGTCAGCACCTTGCCCGCCTCCACTCCGGCTTCATCCCTTATGCCGGCTGAAACAAGCGTGATATGGATGGAACTGGATGGCGGAAAAGCAAGTTCGTACACGTAGAACACGGCCTGATCGCTCTTGAACAGCACACTGGAACGTGCCACATAGGGGTTCGCCCCCTTGGTCCCAAATGCCTGAATTTTTTGAGCTGCCAGCTTGTTGATTCGCACTAAATCAGCTGGAATCAGGTCCGGTAAAAATTCAACCCTTGCCGGAGCCCCGCCGGCGCATGATGATAGCAGCCCAAGCAAGATGAGCAGCAGGCAGGTCATTTTGACTACGATAACTGGTTTCATATACACCTTCATCAAAAAAAACCGACCCCTTGCGGGGCCGGTCCGTATTCAGTCTAAGAAGAATTAGAAGCTGAAGACGTAGTACAGCATAGCGGTGGTCTTCTCGAGATCGGTATCATAATCGATCTGAGCCACGAACTTGCCGACATCGGCCGTGTAGGCCAACTGTACGCGGGGAAGGATCGTCGTGGGATTGAGATAATTCGCGACTTCGCCTTCGGTCTCGTATCCAACCTGGCCATATACGGTCAGGGAATCGCTTACCTTGTAGGTCACCCTGGGAGCGACGGTAAGGTATTCCTTGGCGAGGTGGTAGTACATAACCACTTTTGCAGAAAGAGCATCGCTGACCTTGTAGCCGACGACCGCGTCCAGCCAGTTGAGCGTGATATCAGGAAAGATCAAAGAGCCGTTATCGAGGTCAGTCTCGGTCATGTTGGTGGCGAGATAACCGGCGGACAGGGTCAGGCCAGGAACGGCGAGAACGCTGACGCTGGCGGACATCGCATCAAGTTTCTTCACGATAGTCTGGGCACTGAAGCGGAACTTGAACATGTCTTCCATCATGTAGGCGGCGCCGAAAACAAAGTCGGGCCTTCCATCAGCGACATAGTCCGGAGCCATACCAGCACCGGCGGTGAAACCGGAGATGGAATAGGTGGCGAACACGCCTTCCTTGGAGAAATAATCGTTTGAATCATCATCGACGCCATCAAAAGCGCCACCATACCAGTTACCGGCGATGAGCTTGAGGCCTGCGACCGGGGAAATCCAGCCATAAGCGGTATCAAGAGCAAAACCGGTGTCAGAGCCACCGAGCAACGTCACGTCGAAACCAGCCATTTCGCCGGTATACGCGGCATCGATGTAGGCGGTCGTTTCTGGGGTACCCCAGTCGTCGCTATAAACCCCGAACGTCGTACCGTCAGCGGTATTGGCGATCTTTATACCACTTGTCACATAACCGGAAACAGCGAGAGCGGCATCCTCAGCGAAAACGGCTCCGCCGAGTACGGCGAGGGCCAGAAGAAGCACGATAGCTTTCTTCATGTAGATTCCTCCTTGTAGGAATAAAGCGGGTACCGAACCTACGGTCCGGTAGTTCCCTTAGCTTTAATGGGAGTATATCAGCGCGAAATTCAGGTGTCAAGGAAATTTTCGATACCCGCGCAATCATTTTTGACATCAGGATGTTAGTTTGTCATGAAAATTCACTCAAAGTTGACGCTTCCGTACCCCGCGCCGCAGGACTGACATGACGCCCATCGAACCGGGATGTTTGCTCGGGTCTCCAGAAAAGCCTGAGCGCGCATAGTCGCGGGACCCGCCTTGGCGCACGCAGAGCGCGCTTACCGCGCGCCCCGGCGTATGCCTGCTTTTCACTGCGGGGGCAGATCCCCCGGAGCCCCCTTGCAACGCTGCGCACTGCTCGCGTTGCACCCCATGACCTTCTTATATAAAGCCATTCTGAGACGAATAATCACGGTTCGATGGGCGCAAGAGCCGGCTAGGCGGTGCGGGGTACGGCAGGGCAAGGGAAATAGCTGGTATCACGGGTTTTTGGTCGGGGCTACTGACTGCTAGAACTAGGTCAAAAAAACCCGGTCAGTACATCCACAGCCCGCCCGGCGCGCCGTGATTACTCGTTCTTCGATGGCCATTTATCTCAACCGTCGCGGGGTGCAATGCGAGCAGTGCATACGAC
>CAZNXK010000208.1:0-4475 GCA_964576835.1 uncultured Treponemataceae bacterium
AGACAAGCGCAGCGGCCCGCATAGTCGAAAGCGCCTTTTTTCATTATACTCGTCATGTGTCGGCCTGTTTCGCGATCTCGTCTCGAAGGCCACCCGCAATGCAGAACATCAGAGGAGAAACCATGCGCCTGGCAAGTCAGATATACAGCCGCTACGAAGATGATGACGACGAAGAGGAAGACAAGGTTCCCAAGGGGCCGGACGCTCTCGCCGAACGCCTGCTCGAGACCAGGACCATCCTGCTCTCAGGCCAGGTCAACAAGGAACTGGCAGAACGCGTGATCAGGCAACTCCTGCTCCTCGAGGCGAAAAGCTCCGATCCCATCAAGGTGATGATTGACTCCCCCGGCGGAGACGTCGACGCGGGCTACGCAATATTCGACATGGCACGCTTCGTCAAGCCGGAAGTCTGGATGATAGGCATGGGCCTCGTCGCGAGCGCCGGCGCGCTTATCCTGCTCGCCGCCCCCAAGGAGCGCCGCGTCGCCTTCCCCAATTCACATTACCTGATCCACCAGCCGCTCTCCGGGCTCAGGGGCGTCGCGACTGAAATAGAGATACACGCCCGCGAGCTCGAGAAAACCCGCGACAGGCTGAACAAGCTGATAGCCGACGAAACGGGCCAGCCGCTGGAACGTGTAGTCAAGGACACCGACCGGGACTACTGGATGAGCGCCGAAGACGCTGTCGCCTATGGGCTCGTCTCAAGGATAGCCTCTACCAGGGACCAGCTCGGCCTGTAGCAAGCGATTTGTCGGACACCGGCGCAAGCGCCGGTGTCCACGGCCCCGTAGAAGAACCGGAGAGACATCTCCGTGAATCCTGCGGGGCCGTGCCCCGTTCAAAGGGGCCGACCATGAAAGCACGTCGATGCATCCTGCTCGTTTTCCTGCCTCTTGTTTCGCTGGCCTGCGCCCGCTGTGAAATGTCACCGGCGGTTCCGGGCAGCGTCGTTCTGATGTCCTACAACCTCCAGACCTTGTTCGATCCGGTGGACCAAGGCGGCGAGTACCCGGAATTCAGCGTAGACTCCGGTGCCTGGAGCGAGAGCCTATACCGTGTCCGACTGACTGCCCTTGCATCAGCGATACTCGCCGGCGGTACCGGCGCAGCCCCCGACATAATCGTCGTCCAGGAGGCCGAGAACGAGCGGGTCCTACGGGACCTGGCATCCGCTGCCGGCGGCTACCCCTACATCGTCGCGTCTCCCGACGAGGATTCATCGCTCGCCTGCGGCATCCTGTCCCGCTGGCCGCCTGTATCGGCCAAGGCGCACAGGGCTCGATCGCCAGACGGCACGCCGCCTTCAGCAGCGCGGTACATCCTGGAGGTAGAACTCGACGTAGACGGCCGCCGCCTGGTCATCCTGGCCGTCCACCTGAAAAGCAAGCTGGGCGGCGACGCCGAAACCGAGCCGGCACGGCGGACGGCGGCGACCCTCGTCCGGGATATAGCACGCTCGCGTGTTGAAGCCGATACGTCGCTCGCGCTGCTGGTCATGGGCGATTTCAACGAAAACCCCGACGAGTTCGACCGGACAGGACGCGCCTATCCCACGGCGCTGATGCCGCCCGACGCGGGTGAGGGCCAATGGCTCACCATCGCCGGCGATCGATCAACCGCCTCGCAGGGAGGCGGGATATTTACTTTGTTCTGTCCATGGGACGAGGCGGGTGGCTACAGCTACCGGTTCCAGGGCGTGCCAGAGCGTATCGACCAGATACTCATGTCGCCCTCGCTGGTCTCCGGAACGCTCTGCCCTTTTACCTTCGATTCCTTCAGCGCAGCTCCCCCGGATTTCGCTGTCGACGGGCAGGGTACGCCGATCCGGTGGAACACCGACGCAGGCTCCGGCTATTCGGACCACCTGCCTATCCGCGCCTGCCTGTCAATAAGGAAGTAGTTTGCGGAAACCTCCAGAATAGTTATAATTTTTTATCATGTCTTTGACAGCCGGGGGCGGCGCGTGCTACAACGGTGTAGTATGGAAGGCCATCCGCTGATCGCACAGAGCGATCAATCCCTGCTCCTCGATGCCCACGATCCCGCCTTCGACCAGGCCAGAGCGGAGCTTTCAGCTTTCGCGACCCTGGAAAAGAGCCCTGAACACTTCCACACCTACCGCCTGGACGCCTTATCCCTCTGGAACGCCGCCAGCGCGGGGTTGTCCGCTGATTCAGTCGTCGCGACGATGGAGCGCTGGACGCGCTACGACCTGCCCCCCTCGCTCGGTCAATCCGTCCGGGAGACGATGTCGCGATTCGGGCTCGTCGTGCTCTCCGCCGGTCCCGACGACAGGACACTTCATCTATCGTGCAAGGATCCGTTCGTGCGCGCCGAGATGCTCGCGTCCCGCAGGCTCGGCAAGTACCTGGAACCCGAAGGTGACGGTTTCCTCGTCGCGCTCACCGAACGAGGCACCATCAAGCGCGAACTCATCAAGCTCGGCTGGCCCGCACTCGACGAGGCTCCTCTCGTGGACGGCGACCCGTTCAGCCTCGAACTCAAGAGTTCGAGGCTGAACGGCGCCGGCTTCGGACTTCGCGCCTACCAGGAGGACGCGGTACGTGCCTTCACCGGCCGCGGCGCGCCTGGAACCGGCTACGGCGTCATCGTGATGCCATGCGGGGCAGGCAAGACCATAGTCGGCATGGCCGCCATGGCGGCAATAGGCCGCAAGACGCTCATAATCACGACGAATGTCGCGGCCGTCCACCAGTGGATGGACGAACTACTGGACAAGACGAACGTCTCGCGCGCCTCCTTGGGCGAGTACACCGGCGCAGCCAAGGACGTCAGGCCCATCACCATCGCGACCTACCAGGTGCTCACCTGGCGTCCCGACAAGGAATCGGACTTTCCGCACTTCGACCTGTTCAGGAGGGAACGCTGGGGGCTCATCATCTACGACGAGGTCCACCTCCTCCCCGCGCCTGTCTTCAGGGTCGTGGCGGAGATACAGGCGATACGCAGGCTGGGCCTGACCGCCACGCTCATACGTGAGGATGGACTCCAGGAGGATGTCTTCAGCCTCATCGGGCCCAAGCGCTATGACGTGCCCTGGAAGGAGCTCGAAGCCAAAGGCTTCATCGCCGAAGCCTTCTGCCGGGAGATCCGCGTGCCGATGTCTGACCACGACCGGCTCCGTTATGTGGCCTGCTCGACAAGGGAACGCCACCGGGTAGCCGCCGAGAACCCCATCAAGTCACGGGTCGTCCGCGAGCTGATAGACAACCATGCGGAAGACCTCGTAATGGTGATAGGCCAGTTCCTCGACCAGCTCCACGGACTCGCGGCCGAGCTCGACGCGCCGCTGATCACCGGAGCCACGCCGAATCCCGAGCGCGAACGCATCTATGCCGACTTCAGGGCCGGCAGGGTCCGCGTCATAGTCGTGTCGAGGGTCGCCAACTTCGCCATAGACTTGCCAGACGCGTCGGTGGCGATTCAGGTTTCAGGTACCTTCGGATCCAGGCAGGAAGAAGCCCAGCGCCTTGGTAGGGTCCTGCGGCCCAAGGCAAAGAACTCCTATTTCTATTCAATCGTATCGCGCTATAGTGTCGAGGAAGAATACGCCGACAACCGTCGTCGATTCCTGACTGAACAAGGCTATCGATACACCATCGAAGCCTGGGAGGAGTCTGAATGGGTGACGTCGAACTAAGCCGCTGGAGAGATGCGCTTATCGTCGACAGGGATGACTCCCTCATCGACGCGGCAAAGCGATGGCTTGGCCCGGTCAAGACTCCCTTCAACAAGCACGAGCTGATATCCAACATCGAGTCGTTCCTGCGTCGCCGCGAGAACTCCGATGCCATCGTCGGCCTGCTGGACCGCTTCGACCGGAAGATAACGGCGTTGGCGCTGTATTCGGGTTCCTCTGCCGCAGCCGGGTTGCCGCTGGTCGAACTCGTCCAGCTGGCCGCCGATGACAACGCGGGAGAAGCGGTCGCCCTCCAGCATGTGCGAAGCCTCAAGGAACGCCTCATCCTGTATTCCTGCAAGGACGCAGAAGGCCTCGAACTCGTCGGAGTGGCTCCCCCGCTGCTTTCCAGGCTGGCTTCTGAACTTTCTCCGTCGGAGGCGCTGTCGACGGCGATTGCGTCCGACGAGCCCGAAGCGCCCGATCCATTTGCCGCTTTCTGCGCCCTGGTATCCGCCTGCACCCACGCCAAGCCGTCATTCAAGGGCCGTCGCGAGCCGAGCAAGCGGATGGCTCAGATCCTCGATGCGTCGGTGCCGGGGCTTTCGGGCGACGCGGATCGCCTTGCATCGATGCTCGGCGCGCTCGAGGCCAGCGGCATCATGGGTTTGGCCGACGACGGCCGCCCTACCGTGTATCCGCGCCGTTTCGTCGAGCTGTGCGATGCGGCCGGGTCAGCCGCGTCACTGGCGCTCGCGGCCGGCTGCGTCGTCAAGGCGCTGGGCAACGGCCGCCTGGCGCCCGGCTTGCTCCACGCCGTCGTGACCGCCCT
>CAZNXK010000209.1:0-4458 GCA_964576835.1 uncultured Treponemataceae bacterium
ACCGATAGACACCCCGCCGTTTCCGGACCGTCTCGAACGCGTCAGAGGCATACGCCAGGACTACGCGGTTGCCAATCGCTCCTTTTTGCATTACCATCCATCCCCATGCTAGATCTTCGATTCATCAAGGACAATCTTGACGCCGTCAAGAACAACATCGGGAACCGCTTCATGAAGGCAGACGCCGATCTCGTCGCCTCCCTCTTCGACAAGCGCAACGAACTCCTCAAGCGACTGGAGGACGAGCGCCGCGCCCGTAACGAGAACGCGGCCGCGATGAAGGGAAAGGTAGAACAAGCCGTCCGCGACGGGCTCATAGCCGAAGGAAAGCGCCTCAAGGACCTGATATCGTCAATGGAAACGGAGGTCGAGGCACTGCTCGCCCGCCTCGACGCCGAGGTCCGCCGCATCCCCAACATGGCCCACCCCGACGCCCCCATCGGCAAGGAAGACAAGGACAACCTCGAGGTCAAGCGCGTAGGCACTCCGACGAAGTTCGACTTCGAGCCGAAGGACCACGTCCAGCTGGGGCAAGACCTCGACATCATAGACTTCGACGCCGGCACCAAGGTCTCCGGAACCAAGTTCTACTACCTCAAGAACGAAGGCGTGTTCCTCGAGCTCGGCCTGGTCCGCTACGCCCTGGACATCCTGGTCAGGAAGGGCTTTACCCCGTTCATCACACCGGACATTGCCAAGACGGAGATACTCGAAGGCATCGGCTTCAACCCCCGGGGACCTGAGTCGAACGTCTACTCGGTAGAGGGCGAAGGCACCTGCCTCGTCGGCACCGCCGAGATAACGCTGGGCGGCTACTACTCGGACACCATCTTTTCCAGGGACCAGCTGCCGCTGCGCATGGCGGGCCTCTCCCACTGCTTCCGCCGCGAAGCCGGAGCCGCCGGCCAGTTCTCCAAAGGACTCTACCGCGTCCACCAGTTCACCAAGCTCGAGATGTTCGCCTACTGCCTCCCCGAGGATTCTGACCGCATCCACGAGGAGCTCCGCCTGGTAGAGGAAGAGATCTTCACGGGCCTGGGCATTCCCTTCCGCGTCGTCGACACCTGCACCGGAGACCTGGGCGCCCCCGCCTACCGCAAATGGGACCTGGAAGCCTGGATGCCCGGCCGCAACGGAGGCGAATGGGGCGAGGTGACCTCCACCTCCAACTGCACCGACTACCAGGCCCGCCGCCTTGGCATCAAGTACAAGGACGACGACGGCAAGAACAAGTATGTCCACATGCTCAACGGCACCGCCATCGCGATATCACGCGGCATCATAGCCGTCCTCGAGAACTTCCAGCAGGTGGACGGCACCGTGAGGATTCCGCCGGCACTGGTGCCGTACGTGGGCTTCGAGGTGATCAGGAAAAAGTGAGGGGAATGGGGGAGTATCCCCTTGACCAGTTAAGTTGCGGGCGCCGCCTTCCAGGCAACCATGCCGTCCCGCACTATTGCATTGCCGATTTGCGGGCCAGTTTGTCAGCGTACATCACGGCATCGAGGCGGGCGAGGTACGAGCCCGCGTCAGCATCGATGGCGGAATCGAAGAGCGCCGATCCGATGCTGAACGAGAGGCGGTAGCTCCGGCCCGTTGAGGCCTTATGCGACTCCGCGAGCGTGTTTATGCGGCTTGCCACCTCGCCGAGAGACTGGCTTACGGCTCCGGGCAGGAGCAGTACGAACTCGTCGCCGCCGTAGCGCGCCACAAAATCGTCCTGCCTCACGGCGGAGCGGAGAATGGCTGCGGCATCCTCGAGGGCCCTGTCCCCGACTTCGTGGCCAAGCATGTCGTTGATGGCCTTGAAATCGTCGAGGTCGACGAGTATCCCCCCGAACCCTCTTCCGTTCATGGCTCCCTTGACGAGATTCTCGAGCGTTTCATCGAGGCTGCGCCTGTTGGCCGTTCCGGTCAGATGATCGATGGCGCTTCTCTGCCGCTGGATGTTCAAGACGGCCGCGACCAGGAAGATGGTCGCCGTGGGCCAGATGAGCACGAGGCCGAAGAACATGGCCTGGAGGGCCGCAGCGAGAACCATCGGAAGGGGAAAGGCAAGCAGGGTAAGGCTGACCCTCTTGCTCGTCTTTCCCCGCCCCATGATCACGGGGACGAACGAGAAGATGGTCAAGCCGAAAAGGAACACGGCGAATGCCGGGAAGCCCGGCCCCCTCGAGTACCTGTTGGCGCCGTCGATGGTGAAAATAAATCCTGTGAGCGGGGTCGAGAGGGCGACCGCGGCCAGCAGACCGTTGGCGAGCGCGAGGGGGCGCATGAATCTGGCTATCCGAGCCTCGCTGCGGTTCGACTGGAAGTCGGCGTACAGGATATAGAGCGAGGTCGGCGCGGCGTGGATGGCGAAGTAAAGCATGTCCGACAGGTACAGGCATATCCTGGCGGCCAGCCCGGGAAGTCCGTCGAAGAGCCAGGTCGCCAGATCGGTGGCGAGCATGGCTATCGTCGAATAGATGAACAGAAGGAATAGCCGCAAGTCGAGGGGACGCTGGTCCCTTCGGCCAGGCGAACCGCGCCGTACCGAGTCCGCCGCAATGAACAGAATGATGATGCAGACCAGATTGATCTGGACTCGCAGTGCTGTTTCCATCCAAGCCTCTCTAACGAGTATCGGCATTATCGGCGTTGGAGTCCCGCCGTTATCGTCCAGGCGCCGCCGATCCACGCTTCGTCACCATTCATGCCAACTCCCGTTCAAGGCAGGAATGCTGAATGATACGTGCCAAGGCTACGGTTGTCCAGCCGCGACGGATTCAGCCGTCCGTGCTATCCTGTAGGCGCTGAACAACAACGAATGCGGGGGATGCGTCATGAAGCGCTTGCTGGTTCCTGTATTGATCCTTTTCGTCTCGATACCGGCACTTGCCCAGGAGGTCTTCTCCAGGTACATAGCCATCGAGGACTACACGGGCCTATCGGTGATCAAGGTGAGCACGGTCGATGACTTCATCGACCTGGCCAGGCGCAACAAAGTCTCCACCGCTTTCATCAAGTGGAAGATCGATAGCGGGACGTCAACCGTCCTCGTCAAGGTCGACTCGGTGTTCTATTCGTTCGAGCTTTCAGGTTACAGCACTGTTTCTGATTACCTCAAGGGAACCAGGACAGGCTATCCCGACGGCCTGTCCTACTACGAGGCCATCAAGCTGGGCATAACTCAACTCGATTTCTACAAGTACTACAAGCGCAACGCCTTCGCGACAGCCGAGGACGCCAAAAAAGCCTGGGCCGCGGGTTTCGTCATAGACGACTTGGGCAAGGTCAAGATCGTCCTTCCGCCCCAGATGACCGCCGACACCATGAAGCGCCTGTCCGACGTCATTCCCCCGACCGCGTACAAGCTGGACGGTACCGCCTACACGCTGGTCTACCCGGACAGGAGGCTGACCGAAGACCATGCCGGAGATTCAGGCGGGGCCAGGTTCAAGCCGGCGGATGTCCTCGAGAGCCATGTCTACTATTTCGCGGCCCTGAACGGGGTAGCCACCTACAAGGACTACCTTGTTTTTTCCGATTCGATAAAGGCGGGCTACGAATCGGTCGCCGATTCCGTCGATGCCAAAAAGAAGGGCTTCGAAAACGCATCGATGTATTACGACGCCAAGGTCAACGGGTTCGCCGCGCTCGCGGACTACCAGGACGCGCGGACATACTCCATCAAAACGTTTGAAGACTACAAGCCGGTGAGGGAGTTTAACGCCCAGGTGGCGGCCATCATGAAGAAGGAGGGCAAGAACTACCCCGACTCGGTGATGGTCTACGCGCTCGGTCTCCTGCCCAAAAACAAGATCTACCAGCTGTCGATGATCGTCGACTATATCGACAGGAACATCGTCAAGTCAGGCGCCTTCAAGGCCTACATGAAAAAGCAGGGCTACACCAACGCGGAGTCGACAGTCAGGGAATTCCTGGCGCGGCATCCATCCATCGCCGGCGGAAAATACGACGCCGAAGCCGGGGTCTTCCAGAAATGACTTACGATGACATAATAAGCCAGGACCTTAAAACGCGCCTGGCGTTCAATTTCCGGGCCAGGCTGGAATAACGCCGAAACAGTCGCGGATCCTCCATCCGAGGCTCAGCTGGGAGAAGACGAGCAGCATATTGGCGAGGTTTCGGAAACTTTTCCCTATTTCTGGCTCAGCTCGGTGAGGACGAAGCCGCCGACGAGAGTCAGGTTGGGTATGGATATCTTGAAGTGCCCCGCGTCGCCTTTGTCGTAGTATGTCCCCGCGGCAACGTGGATGACGTCGCCCCCCTGCGCGCGCTCCACGGCCTTCCACAACTCGCCGTAGGGAGCTTCCATGCTCCTCTTGCCCGAAGAGCCTGCCCGGACGTAGACATCCTCGGTGAAGACGGTACCCGACATTATGATTGCAGTGAAAATCAGTTAGTTCGTCGAACCCTGCACCTCTTCGAAAGTGCCGGTGATAGCATAGGCGT
>CAZNXK010000210.1:0-4412 GCA_964576835.1 uncultured Treponemataceae bacterium
ATGTTGCGACAATTCAATCCAAATATCAAGTTCCTAGCTATATCCACTCTGGCGATCTCAGACTGGTGCGCCAAGTCAACTTGTACCGAAAGCTTGCTGGCGGGACTGATTTTGGCGAAGTACCTAAAATAGACTTTAAACTAGAGGAATTTTCAGAATTGCCATTAGGCAAAGATAGTATTCGAGTGATACCGGCCCCTGGCCATACCAAGGGCAGTGTAGTCTTTGCCTTCGGTCGATCAATTTTTACCGGAGACCTTTATTATGGACGGACGATTGGTCGAACAGACCTGCCTGGTGGCGACACTGATTTGATTAGAAGTACTGCCAAATTTATTTTTGCTGAATTCGAAGATTATTTGGTTTACCCAGGCCATGGTGACCCTTTTACACTCGATTCTGCAAATATTGATCTGATTGTGAGGTCGTTTGATGGCGGTTGAAATCAAGCAAATCGAGTATGCTCTACCTAAGCAGAAGATCACAAACGCAGATCTTGAGAAAGAACACCCAGAATGGGATATTGCCAAGATTGAAAAAAAATCCGGGGTACATAGCCGTTATATCGCTGCTTCCAATGAAACCGCCTTTGATCTTTCTACAGTTGCCTGCGAGAAACTTTTATCGAATTCGGATATCGAAAAGAATTCAATAAATGGAATTATTTTCTGTACACAATCACCAGATTACATCATGCCCCCCAACTCGTTCCTCCTTCATGCGTATCTTGGAATTTCCGAGCATGTTTTTGCTTTTGACTATAATTTGGCATGTTCGGGATATATCTATGGATTAGCCATGGCAAAGGCTTTGATCGAGGCGCATGTAGTCCGGAACGTTCTGCTTGTTAATGGGGATACGTATTCGAAATATATCAATTCACGGGATCGTTCGACTCGTATTCTATTCTGAGATGCAGCCGCAGTTAGTTTTATTTGTGATTCTGGTTCGACGAAATCGGGTTTCATCGATATGGAGTTCTCCTCATCCGGAAAATCATTCGACACATTTTACATTCCAGCCGGAGGCTGTAGAATCCCGAAAAGCAAAGATACAGCCTTGGAAATCAAGGATGCGAGTGGTAGCATCCGATCTCAGGAGAATATCCATATGAATGGGTTCAGCGTCTGGCATTTTATTTCTAAAGTTGTTCCCCTTCAGATAAACCGACTGTTGGAACGTAACTCCATAGCCATTTCGGATGTTGATTTATTCGTTTTTCACCAAGCTAGCAAGTTAACTCTGGATTCGCTTGTGAAAGTCCTTGGTATTCCAAAAAATAAAATGTTTATCAATCTTGATAGAGTTGGCAATTGTGTATCTGCATCCATCCCTATTGCATTGAAGGATGCAGAAACAGAGGGTCGACTCAAGAAGGGTGACCTTGTACTTCTTTCGGGTTTTGGCGTCGGTCTTTCTTGGGGAACAGCGGTAATACGATATTAGGAGAGATTATGCCAATAGAATTTCTGCTCGATAACTTTAAAAGCAATTTAGAAAAGACTGCAATAATTTGGAATGATAAAGAGTATGATTACGAATGGCTGATTTCGAGGATGGCTGAAGCTGAGGCCTTTATCGCCGGGAAAGGCATCATACCGGGGGAAGTAGTTGCACTTTATGGTGATTTCACTCCCAATAGTATTGCATTTCTTCTTGCACTTATAGCAAATCGAAACATCATCGTTCCTTTCTGCTGGCCACAAAAAGAACGGGATTTTAAGAAACTGGAGATTGCCCATGTCGAGAAGAAAATCCTTATTGATGTGGCCACTGATTCATATGAATACGAATCCCATGGGAGAAAAGTCGGACACCCACTCTATTCGAGGCTTCAGGAAGGTAGTGTACCCGGGCTTGTCCTTTTTACTTCCGGAACTTCTGGGGCGCCGAAGGCTGCAGTTCACGACTTCTCAAAATTACTTGAAAAATTCAAGACTAAGCGGAAAGCATTAAGGACCGCAAATTTCCTTTTGTGGGACCATTGGGGAGGTTTGAATACACTTTTCCATACAATTTCAAATTGCGGTGTGGTGCTTCCTACAAACAGCAGGCAACCTGAAGCGATATGCTGCTTCATTGAAAAATACTTAATTGAGCTTTTACCTGTGTCTCCTACTTTCCTCAATCTGTTGATCCTCAGTGAGGCGTACAAGCGTTTCAATTTGAGTAGCCTGAAGCTAATAACTTATGGCACCGAACCGATGCCTCCTTCAACTCTGGCAAAATCGCGTTTGATCTTTCCAGACGTTAAATTCCAGCAGACCTATGGACTGATAGAACTTGGCGTCCTGAGATCGAAATCAAAAAGTGACGATTCATTGTGGGTAAAGATAGGTGGAGAAGGTTTTGAGACCAGGATCGTAAACTCCATACTCCAGATAAAAGCAGAATCTGCAATGCTGGGCTATTTAAATGCGCCAAGCCCCTTTACCGATGACGGTTATTTCATTACGGGCGATCTCGTGGAACAGGATGGAGATTATATTAAGATTCTTGGTCGAAAGTCTGAATTGATCAATGTTGGTGGGGAAAAAGTATATCCGCAGGAAGTGGAGGACATCATTCTCCAATTTCCGGGTGTTTGTGAAGTCACTGTATATGGGGAGAAGAATCCGCTCTTAGGCAATATTGTATGTGCAAAGATACTCCTTGATAAAGGTGTTGAAATCGATGGATTTATCCCTAAAGTCAAGGCATATTGTCGATCCAATCTTGAGAAGTATAAAGTTCCTGTTAAGATTCAGATCGTTGCTACTCCGTTGTATGGTGACAGATTTAAAAAGGAGCGGCAACAATAATTAATCTGTAACTTCCCGGGATAGGTATTATGTTTCGACATTGAAGCCCAACTCTCCCGCCAGTTTCAACGTTTTCTTCGTGACAATGGAGTTGACCCACTCGCCGGCGATCCTCACTTTTTTGATACCGCTGAACAGGTCCAGTATGTCCCGTGTGGAATATGTTTCAATCAGGCCGGCCTTCTTCAGGATGTTGTAGATCCGGTACACGAGCAGCATGCTCAGGTGATTCAGGAAACACCAGGTTTCGAATCCCTCCCTGGTCTGCATATAGCTGTTATCCTGTTCGAGGTTGTTCTTCAGGTGATCAAACGACTGCTCGATCTCACCCCGCTGTTTGTACAGGCGGTATATTTCCTCCATGGATTCCGTGAGGTCGGTTTGCAGGACGAAGGATCCGAACAATGGCTCCCGTGACACGAGTTGCCCATGGTCATAGCCGTCCTGCTTGTTCAGCATGCGGCGCAGGAAATCCTTCTCCTCGTGCAGCCTCAAGTCTCCATCGATGTAGGTGATGACCCGATACCCATCCTTGGCTTCATTCCGGCACCAGATTGGCCGGTCGTTGAACAGGAAACACTGGGGGAATCCAGTCTTGCCCGGCAGGGTGAAGGCGGTGCGGTCATACTTGGTGCTGCTGCGTTTCAGGGGCACGATGTAGTGCATGCCCTCCTTGGTCAGGAAACTGAAGTTCTCCTCAGAGGCGAAACCCTTGTCCGCCACAACCACCATGGTCTTAAGTTCTGTCTCCATGACGACTTGGCGGAATAGTGCCACATCCCTGACATCCCCCGACGAGGTGCGGAAGAACACCGGTGCCGGATCGTTGCCGCAGCGGAACACATACATGAGGTTCATCTGCGGATCCCAGGACTGCGTGGAACTGTAGCCTACAGCGGCACCTTCGATGCCCTTGGAGAAGGTCGTGATCGTGGTACCGTCGAACAGCAGATAACGCCCTTCGCCGAACAATGATCGCATGAACCGGACCATTTGCTCACGCATCCCGCCGACATTAATGAGCAAGCGCGTGATGGCGTTCCTGCCGGCAAGCACATCGGAGTATCCAATGGACAGCCAACTCCGTTCATAGTGGTCCTTAATCCGCTTGAATGGCTGCGGGGTGATGGTGCGCAACAGGGCCATAACATAGAGGTCCTGCCAGTGCTGCGGGAAGTGCTGCTCAAGCAGGGTGCGAATATCCTGGGACATCTGGGTGAGGAACGTCGAAGCTCCGTACTCAAGAACCTGGACAGGGCAACAGGGGACAGGCATGCGATTCCGGGGCGTGCTGGCAATGAGTCCCTGTTCGGTGATGCGGCCGAGGCAGGATCCTGAACATTTCTGTGGTTTATGAGATTCCTTGTTCCACACGGTCTTGTACTCATACAGGTAGAACCGGTCACTGAAGCGCTTGATTTCCCTGCCGTGTTGACGATGGCATTCGACCCAATCCGGATATGTGGACATTGCGACCTCCATAATACCTATAGGTATTATGGAGTCTATCACACAAGCAAAACCTGTCAAGCAAATAACACATTTTCCGAGAACAAATTAAGAGAGTTAGGGGGATTTTACACAAGGAGTCCTAATACCTATCCCGGGAAG
>CAZNXK010000211.1:0-4167 GCA_964576835.1 uncultured Treponemataceae bacterium
GAGCTCGGCATGGGCCTCGAGGACAGGCCGACTGAAAACGTATCCCGCCTCTCGGGCGGGCAACGGCAGGCACTCGCCCTCCTGATGGCCGCGATAACCGAGCCGGCGGTGCTCCTCCTGGACGAGCACACCGCCGCGCTCGACCCGCGCAACGCCGACATCGTCATGGCGCTGACGCGACGATTCGTCCGCGACTTCGGCCTGACCGCTCTGATGGTCACCCACGACATGCGCCGCGCGCTCGCCGACGGCGACCGGCTCGTGATGATGCACGAAGGCGACATAGTCGCGGACCTCGCCGGCGCGGCCAAGTCGGGGGCGGGCGTCGAGGACCTGGTCAGGCTATTCCGCGAGGTGCGCGGGGAGGAATACGCGGAGGACAGGGACCGGCTGTCATGAGATGCGCCGTCACTTCGTGGATTCTCCTCATTCCATTGACAAAGCAAAGTAAAATACTAGAATTAATGATCTGACACATTGCTGACCTCAAGGAGCCTGGCGATGAGAACGATCCGGATGAAGATAGTCGCTCTGGCGGCGGTTTCGGCCTTGGTCGTGGCGTTCTGCCTGACCCTGGTATTTACTCTGGTGCTCCGCTCATCGTCCGAGGTACAAGTTACCGCCCTCGAACGGACGCTCCGCGACGATTTCGACCGGCTCGTCAAGGACCAGGTCGAGGCGGCCGCGTCGATGCTCCGGCGGCTCTCCGGCCTGCGCACAGAGGGACTCCTGTCCCCGCCGGTCGCCGAAGAGGTAGCCCGCAACCAGCTGAGGGCCATGACCTTCGGAGTCGACGGTTATTTCTGGGCCGACCGCCCCAATGGCGACAACGTCGTCTACCTGGGCTCCGCGACTGAAGGCACGAACCGCATGAGCACGAAGGACAACAACGGCTTCGAGTTGATCAGGGCGATCATCGAGGTCGGCATGAAGGGAGGCGGCTACACCGACTACTGGTTCCCCAGAGCCGGGCAGACAACCGCGGCCCCGAAGCGGAGCTACAGCCTGTACGTGCCCGATTTCGACTGGATCATTGGAACCGGCAACTACATCGACGACATCGACAAGATCATCGCCGGGGAGCGGAAGAATGCCGCCGAGAACCTGTCCAAGGCGCTCGCGCTGATAGTGGCGCTTGCTTCCACGCTTGCCGCAGCCATGATCGCCGTGGCGGTCATCCTCGGCGGGAAGATTTCGAAACCCCTCGTTTACGCCTCGGCAAAGGTGCGGGAACTCGCCGACGGCATGATCAGTACCGACTTCGACGAAAGGCTCTCGGCGGGGAAGGACGAGGGAGCCCATCTCATCGCGTCGCTCAGGGAGACGATGACGAAGCTGCGCGATGTCGTCGAGAACGTCCAGCTGGCCGGGTCGAGCATGCTCGACGGCTCGACCGCGCTGTCCGAGGCTTCGAAGCAGATGTCCACCGGCATCGAAGGCATCGCGGAGTCGAGCCAGCAGCTGTCGCAGGGCTCGACAGAGCAGGCGGCGAGCGCCGAGGAGGTGTCGGCCAGCGTCGAGCAGATGAGCGCCAACATACGGCAGAACGCGGACAACTCGTTCCAGACCGAGAAAATTTCAACGAAGGCCGCGGCCGACGCGAGGCTCGGCCTGTCCGCGGTCCGCGAGACGGTCGACGCGATGCGCCAGATCGCCGAGAAGATAGCCATCATCGAGGAGATAGCCCGGTCGACCAACATGCTGTCCCTTAACGCCAGCATCGAGGCGGCCAGGGCAGGCGAGCACGGCAAGGGCTTCGCCGTCGTCGCCAGCGAAGTCGGCAAGCTGGCCGAGCGGTCGAAGCTCGCGGCCGGGGAGATAGCGACGCTGTCGCTGCGGAGCGTGGAGATAGCAGACAAGGCAGGGAAGATGCTCGAGGGCATGGCCCCGGACATCCAGCGGACCGCCGAGCTTGTGCAGGAGATAAGCGTGGCCAGCCGCGAGCAGGATGCCGGAGCCCAGCAGATCAACCAGGCGATGACACAACTCGACAGCGTCATCCAGACAAACGCCTCGATCTCCGAGGAATTCAGCGCGACGAGCGAGGAGATAGCCGGCCAGGCGTCGATAGTGGCCCAGACCGCCGCCGAGCTTGCCGGAGAGGCGGAACGGCTCCAGAGCCTCGTGTCGTTCTTCAGGATCGCAGGTTCGGGCAGCGATGAGCCCGTGCATCTGATTCCCGGTCGTCGTCCGTAGAGTCAGGTAGCGAAATGGTACGGAGCGGCCATGGCGGAGGGGCCATGGCCGCTCTTCTTGTTTAATTCCCCAAATCCATTGACTAAACAAAGCAAACCACTAGACTTTAGTAACCAGCTCTCTGGACAAGCGAGTTGCCCGATATTAAAAATCCAGCCGGCAATCGTAAAAATAAATAATGTTTTATTAACGGTTTCGTATGGATTCATCTTCTTTCGAGCATCTGATGGGGGGGGGAGAGCATGAGACTCAGGACCCGACTTTCTTTTGCGTATGGCCTCATTTCGATTTTCGGCTTTTTCGTGGTGATAAGCGTGACGACCTCCAGGACATACTCCACGACGAGAAGTCTTGTAGAGTCGACAGCCCTGGAAATGGGCGGCAAGGCAAGCCTTGAACTTGCCGAGCCCTTCAATACGGCTCTGGCCAAGACCAGTTCCATGGCACGAGCCCTGGCGGTAGCCAAGGACAGCGGCAACCCCAGGTTGAATGCGCTGCACATCATACAGGCGGAGTTCGAGGGAAATCCGCAATATGGAGGCGTCTGGGCCGTATTCGCGGCCGATTCCTTCGATGGACGGGATGCGAAAAGCATCGGGACACCGGGCACGGCCCCCGATGGCCGCTTTACCCCATACTGGAACCGTTTCTCCGGTGCGCCCCTCCTTGAGCAAGCCATTGACTTTGACAACCCGGGCGAAGCCGGACTCTATTACCAGGAGCCGTTCAAAACAGGCAGGCCATACATTGTAAAACCCGTCGAATACATGATAGCCGGGCAGATGACACTGGCCGTCTCCGTGTGCACACCGATTTTTTACAACGGCAAGACAATAGGGGTAGCGGGAGTCGATTTCTCGATGGACAGGATACGCGAGATCAACGCCTCGGTGAAACCATACGGAACAGGTTACGCATACCTCGTCACTACCGACGGCAGCATCGCGGCGCACCCTGACGCAGCTATGACGGGCAAGAATGCAGGCGACAGTGAAAAGCCCGGGGATCGGGCGGCTTTGCTCGAAAGAATCGGGTCCGGAGCGACCTGGACAACCACGGTGGACTCCGGAGACGGTCTATTCAGCATCATCAGCCTGCCGGTCCGCTTCGCCGACGTACCCAAGCCTTGGAGCATGGGATTCGCCATACCGCTCGACACCGTTCTCAAACCCGTTGTATCGCTCATATATCTGGCAATAGTCATAGCAATCATCGCTGTCATGGCATCGATTGTCGCATCGTTCATCATGGCCCAGTCGATAAGCAAGCCAATCCTGTCCATCGCCAGCATTTCTTCAAGCCTCGCGACAGGCAATCTCAGGGCACGCGTCCCCGATGCGCTCATGGCGCGAAAGGATGAGGTAGGCGCCTTGGCCGTCTCGCTCAAGACAACCATAGACAAACTGGTCTCGGTGGTATCTGAGGTCCAGGACGTCTCGTCGCAGGTCGCCAACGGGGCAGACGAGCTGTCAACCGCGGCCCAGCAGATGGCCACCGGCATCGCGGGGATTGCCAACTCCAGCCAGCAACTGTCCCAAGGCGCCACGGAGCAGGCGTCCAGCGCCGAAGAGGTGTCGGCAAGCGTCGAGCAGATGAGCGCCAACATCAGGCAGAACGCCGACAATTCGACGCAGACGGAACGCATAGCGGCCAAGGCCGCCGGCGACGCCAGGATTGGAGCGGCGGCGGTCGCCGAGACAGTGACTGCTATGCGGCAGATAGCCGAGAAGATAGGCATCATCGAGGAGATTGCGCGCCAGACCAACATGCTTTCGCTCAACGCCAGCATCGAGGCGGCGCGCGCTGGCGAGCACGGCAAGGGCTTTGCCGTGGTCGCCAGCGAGGTGGGAAAGCTGGCAGAGCGGAGCAAGATCGCCGCGGGCGAGATTTCGACACTGTCCAAGAGCAGCGTCGCGGTCGCGGAGAAAGCGGGAGCGATGCTCCAGGGCATGGTGCCCGACATCCAGAAGA